>SVLN01000055.1 GCA_015067925.1 Oscillospiraceae bacterium | reverse complement strand
TTGTCCTCGTGATCGTCGATGAGCTTTTCTTCGATGGTGACGATGACTTCCTTCTCCACCTTGCAGCCCAGTTCCATGGCCACCAGGGAGGCGGTGTCAAAGTCGATGACCTGGCTGACGGAGGCCATGACGCCCAGCTTGATGAGCTGCTTGACGACCTCGGCGCCGGTCTTCTTCATGCGGCTGGCCAGTTCGCCGACGGAGATCTCGTCGGGGATCTTGACGGTCAGCGGGGTCTTCTTGATGACCTCCAGCTGCAGACGGCGCATCTTCTCCTGCTCTTCGTTGCGGGACTTGCTGCCGTTGTAGGCAGGGCGCTTCTGCTTGCTGTTGCGGCCTGCTTTGTTGTTGCCAATGCGCTGCATGCCGCCCTTGTAGTTCTGCACACGCTCGGAAACCAGGGAATCAGCGTGATCGTCAAAGCGGGAGGCGTTGACGGTGACGGCAGAGGTGTCGACGACGCGGCGTTCGCGCTTGCGTTCGGGCTCTTTGGGTTTGGCGGGCTGCTGCGGGGCAGCGGCCTTCTGCTGCTGGGAAGCTGCGGGGGCCTTGTCGCCCTCGGGCTTTGCTGCGGGTGCAGTCTCGGCCTTGGGTGCGGCGCTCTTGGCAGCTACGGCAAAGACCTGCTCCAAAGAGCTGATCTGATTCATGTGGGTAATGCGGTCAAACACGAAGTTCAGCTGTTCTTCGGTCAGCACCTGCATATTGTTCTTGGGCTTTTCAAAGTATTCGGTGACAAGATCCATCACGGTCTTGACGGGAAGATCCAGATCCTTGGCCACTTCCCGAATGCGATATTTAACGAGTGTACTCATGCAGCCACCTCCAGGTTACTTTTTTCCGTACTTCAAGTTCTTCTTATGGATTTTCGCTTCTTCGCGAAGCTTTGCCTGTTTTTCTGCGCGCTGCTGCAGCAGCTGCAAATCCGCTTCCGGCAGGGTGCCCAGGGCCGTGGCAAAGCTCAGGGCCATGCCGGGCTCGGTGATGGCTGCCATGGCGCAGGTGGAGCGGCCAACGGCGAAGCCGAGTTCTTTTTTGTCGGAATCCACTTGGATCAGCGGGCAGGTTGCGGTATTGGCAAAATTCTTTGCGCGGCGGACGGTGTGATCGCCTGCGTCCGAGGCGACGATCAGCAGCCGTGCATGGCGGGCACGGGCGGCGGAGCCGACGGCGTCCTCGCCCAGTTCCAGGTATCCGGCCTTTCTGGCCAGGCCCAGACGGCTTAAAAGACTAGCATTCATCGGTGTTGCCCTCCAGACTCTCGCGCAGTGCGGTATAGACTTCGTCCGGGATCGTTGTCTCAAAGGCGCGGTTTAAGGCCTTGCTCTTCTGCACCTTTTCAAGGCAGGTGACGCAGGGGCAGACATAGGCGCCGCGGCCGGGAGCCTTTCCCTTCAGATCCAGGGAGATCTCACCCTCCGGGGAGCGGACCACACGGACGAGTTCTTTCTTCGGTTTCATTTCCCGGCAGCCAAGGCATTGGCGCAGGGGGATTTTTTTCGGCATGGGATACTCTCCTTTCCGAAAACGCGGCGGGCTTATTCTTCCTCGGGAAGCTCGGCCTCAGCCTCGGCGTAGTCAATCTCGTCTTCCACGTCCTGGGAAGCGGGCTTGATGTCGATCTTGTAGCCGGTCAGGCGGGCGGCCAGGCGGGCGTTCTGGCCCTCCTTGCCGATGGCCAGGCTCAGCTGATCGTCGGGAACAATAACGCGGCAGGCCTTCATGCCGGGCAGCACGCGCACGGAGATGACGTCGGCAGGGGACAGAGCGGCGGCGACGAACTCGGTGGGATCGGCGGACCAGACGATGATGTCCATCTTTTCGCCGTGCAGTTCGTCTACCACAGCGCCGACACGGGCGCCGCGGTTGCCGACACAGGCGCCCACGGGATCAATGTTCTCCTCGGTGGCGGTGACGGCGATCTTGGTGCGGGAACCGGCCTCACGGGCGATGGACTTGACTTCCACTGCACCGGACTCGATCTCGGGCACTTCCAGCTCGAACAGGCGCTTGACCAGGCCCGGATGGGTTCTGGACACGATGACCTGCGGGCCGCGGTTGCTGCGGCGGACTTCCACCACGTAAACGCGGATGATGTCGCCTTCCACGTAATGCTCGGAGCGGATCTGCTCGGAGGAGGACAGCAGTGCGTCGGTGCGGTCGTTGCCCTGGCCGATGCGGATGGTCATGTCGCCGCTCATGGGCTCAATGCGCAGCACGGTACCGGTGAGGATCTCGTGCTCCTTGGAGGAGAAGTTGTCGTAGATCATGCCGCGCTCGGCTTCGCGGATGCCCTGAATGATGACCTGCTTGGCGGTCTGGGCGGCGATGCGGCCGAAGGCACGGGTCTGGATGCTCACGTTGACCAGGTCGCCCAGTTTGGCGTTGGGGTCAATGGAAAGGGCGGCATCCAGGGCGATCTCGGTGGATTCGCTCAGAACATCCTCCACCACTTCCTTCTGCACATACATGTTCATGGCTTCGGGAGTCAGTTCCACGATGACATTGTCGTTGTAACCGTCGTGGTCCTTCTTGTAAGCGGCGACCAGAGCCTGGGTGATCTTATCGATCATGTAGCTCTGCGGGATTCCGCGCTCCTTTTCCAACTGGGCAAGCGCGGCGAAAATTTCGGCGTTCATGATGTTGTGATTTCCTCCAATCTTAAAAGTCGATCCGCAGACGCACCAGGGCGATCTCGGATTTTTCAAAGGTGAGTTCGGTGCCGTGATAGTCGATGCTCACGTCACCGTCGTTATAGCCCTTCAGGACGCCGGCAAATTCCTTGGTGCCGTCCTTGGGGCGATAAAGCTTGACGAGCACGTCGGCATCCAGAAACGCCGCAAAATGCTCAGGTGTGCGCAGGGTGCGCTCCAGGCCGGCGGAACAGACCTCAAAGTGGTAGCTTTCCGCAATGGGGTCGCGTTCATCCAGAATGGGATCCACGGCACGGGAGATGGTTTCGCAGTCGATGATGTCCACGCCGCCTTCCTTGTCGATGTAAAGGCGCAGGAACCATTCGCCGCCTTCGCGGACGTATTCCACGTCCCAGAGAGTGCAGCCGCAGGACTCCACCACGGGTCGGGAGAACTGCGCCACGAGTTCAGTGATCTTCATGTAACCAGCCTTTCTCAATAAGAAAGAGTGGGGAAATTCCCCACTCTCAAGTCAAGTCTACTCTGATTGTAATGTATTATACCATTTGCGGTGGGTAAATGCAAGGGAAAAGCATAAAAATATTACCATTTTTTATGAAAACTTTTTGTTTTTCTGTCGTCAAAGTGCATCAAAGTACGCCTTTGGCGTGGCGGGTGACATGGCAGCCGGTGTTGACCACACACGGAAGACCCGCGATGTGGGTGGCCATGGGAGTGATGTGCACCGCCAGGGCTGTTACGCTGCCGCCGAAGCCTTGCGGGCCTATGCCCAGGGCGTTGATGCGTCGGAGCGCTTCGCGTTCCATTTCGTTGTAAAAAGGATCCGGATTGGCGCTTCCTGCTTCGCGCAGCAGGGCGCGCTTGGCCTCCAGGGCGGCCTGCTCGATGGTGCCGCCCAGGCCCACACCCAGAATCACCGGCGGGCAGGGGTTCGAGCTTGCGTTGCTGACGGTTTCCACCAGAAAATCCACCACGTCTTCTTGTGTGGCAGAGGGGGTGAACAGGCGCATGGCGCTCATGTTCTCACTGCCGAAGCCCTTGGGGGCCACCGTGACCTCAAAGCCGTCGCCCGGAATGAGTTCGGTGTGCAGCACAGCGGGGGTATTGTCGTTTGTATTCACCCGGCGCAGGGGATCTGAGACCACGCTCTTGCGCAGAAAGCCCTCCGTGTAGCCGCGACGCACGCCCTCATTGACGGCCTCTTCCAGACTGCCGCCCACGATGTGTACGTCCTGGCCGATGCGCAGGAACACCACCGCCATGCCCGTGTCCTGGCAGATGGGCAGGCGCTTGTCGGCGGCAATGGTAAAGTTCGCGATCATATCCTGAAAAACGCCCTGACCGACAGGGCTTTTCTCCTGCTTTTGGCAGGCGCGGATACAGCTTTGCAATGCCTCGGGCAACTGGGTTGCGGCTTCAATGCAGAGATCTGCGATCAGATTGGTGATGGAAGAACAGGTGATTTCGCGCATGACGGTTCCCTCCGGAGTGATTTCGGGAATCATTATAGCACATGGCGGTAAAAATGCCAAGAAAACCGTTTGCTTCGCGGCGGATTTGTGATATACTCAATGGGTATCAATGAGAATCGGAGGGATGCAAGTGAAAGCGAATCAGCGGCGGTTGCTGGCCGCGGGAAGTCTGGCAGTGCTGGTGCTGCTGGGCAGCCTGATGCGCGCAGGACAACTGCGTTCGATTTTTGATGCCGCGGGACTTCCTGCTGCGGGGCATCCTTTGAGCTGGATGCTCGGGATTCTTACGGTGCTGGTCATTGCCATGAGTATCCTGTTTGCCCAACTGTTGCCCAGAAGCGGCAATGCAGGCAAAGCCTGCGTCGTGCAGATGGCCGTGCAGGTCCTGGCGGGCGTGCTGGTGTTGCTGGGCGCTGCGGTCGGCTTGTTTCGGCAGATCCGCATTCAGCCTGCCAGCTATCACACGGCGCTGTATTTCCTGCAGATGCTTTCCGGTCTGTGCATGGCCGCGGTCGGTTGGCTGCAGTATAATGAGAAGAAACCCGGCGCCGGTTATTTTGCGGTGGTTTGCATCTGGCAGCTGCTCACGCTGCTGCTGAATTTCCGCGGTTGGAGCATGGATCCCGTCATTCTGGATTACTGCTTCCGCCTGTTCGCCTTGGTGAGCGGCATGTGCGCTGCTTACCATATCGGTGCACTGGGCCTGGAACAGAAGGGCAGACGCATGGCTGCCTTCTGGTGTATGGCAGGCAGCTTCTTTGCCGTGGTGAGCATCTTCGGTGAGGGGGCAAGCTGGTGCCTGGCGGAGCTGGGCATGGGCGCGTGGCTGCTGGTGTATGTTTGGCGGCTGTTTGGAACAAACGAGTAAAAGAAAGAGAACACCCTGCGGCTTTTGCCGCAGGGTGATTTTTATAGATACTTCTCCATACGGAAATTGGTGAGAACCACGCCGCCGCGTACAACTTTCTGGGGCGTGACGACCCGGTAGCCCAACGCCCGGAAGAAAGGGCGGGCCGTGATGGAAGCGTCGGTGTAAATGCTGACAATTCCTCGCTTGCGTGCCGCCCGTTCCAACGCGCCTACCATGGCGGAACCCACGCCTCTGCGCTGCCAGGCGGCATGTACATAGATCCGATCCAGATAATCGCCTGCCAGATTGGCAAAGCCTACGATCTCATCACCGACGGTGGCGATAACGCACAGACTCTCCCGCAGGGCACGGTTCCAGGCAGCCAGATCCACCTTTTCCGGGGCCCAGGCGTCCAGCTCGCGCTGGGCATAGTCATTGGCGCAGACGGTGTGAACAGTTTCATAAAACAGGCGGCATACGGCCGGAAGATCCGCCGGCCGATAGCTGCGCAGAGAAATCATATGCCGGCCCAACAGAGCGATGGCCTGGGCCATGGCCGCATCATGATCCTCACGGATTTCCACCACGGGCACGCCTGCGGCGATGCAGCGCTTGTACAGTGCGGTATTGTCGGCGATCATCTCTTCCATGGTCGGCGCGCCGGCGTGCAGCCGCTGTTCGATCACGCTCTCATGTTGCAGCACCAAGTCATAGTGGGTGCGCAGATATGTCTCGGAAAAGATAAGGTAAACCGCCGCTACGTCCTGTCCCAATAGGGACTTGACCTGTTCCGGGGGCAGGTAACAGCCTTCAAAGATCTGATTCTGGTTGTTTTCCCTGCAGGTTTCGATCATGCCCTTCACAATGGGCCACAGATGCGCTGCAATGGCGCCATCGGAATCCTCCGGGGAGAAGGGGCAGTCCGGCTTGCCGCGATACAAACCCATCTTCAGGTGATCCAGGCTCAGATAAGGAAAGTGGTAGCGCTCTAAGAGCAGCTGAGCAAGTTTGGTTTTTCCGGTATGGGTCTCGCCGCCGATGAGAAAAATCATAGCGTAGGCCTCCTTGGTTTTGGGATACATTTATTGTAGTATAGTCTCTTGCACGAAAAAAGTCAAAAAAACCGCTCCGAAATTTCGGAGCGGTTTTCGTTAATGGGAAGAAGCTTAGCCGAAGACGGCCAGCAGGAAGCCGGCAGCGACGGCGGAGCCGATAACGCCAGCCACGTTCGGGCCCATAGCGTGCATCAGCAGGAAGTTCTTCGGGTTGGCCTTCTGGCCTTCGATCTGGCTGACACGAGCAGCCATGGGAACGGCGGAGACGCCGGCGGAACCGATCAGCGGGTTGATCTTGCCGCCGGTGACCTTGTACATGATCTTGCCCAGGACCAGGCCGCCGGCAGTGGAGAAGCAGAATGCCAGCAGACCCAGCAGGACGATCTTGATGGTCTCCAGGGTCAGGAAACGGGCGGCGACGGTGGTAGCACCGACGGAGATGCCCAGGAAGATGGTGACGATGTTCATCAGGGCGTTCTGAACGGTATCGGACAGACGCTCGGTGACGCCGCATTCCTTCCACAGGTTACCCAGCATCAGGCAGCCGATCAGCGGAGCGGTGGACGGCAGCAGCAGGATGACGAAGATGGCAACAACGATGGGGAAGATGATGC
>SVLN01000007.1 GCA_015067925.1 Oscillospiraceae bacterium | reverse complement strand
GCGTGACAGGCTGGCGTGCTAACCGACTGCACCACCGGGCCATATGGTGGTGGGAACAACAGGGCTCGAACCTGTGACCCCCTGCTTGTAAGGCAGATGCTCTCCCAGCTGAGCTATGCTCCCGTTTAGTTCCCCGCCGTTTTCTCACCGGCGACGTTGACAATTATATATGAAGACCCATGAATTGTCAAGTACCAATTTCACTTTTTTTGCATCTTATTTTCCCGAAACTTTTCCATCGAAAAACAGCCGCAGATCCCGAAGCAAATCAGCCTTTTCATGCACTTTTTCTACCTCGTGGCTGGTGACGATGAACTTGGTATCCACCGCCTTGAGAACGGAAAGCATGTGCATGGCAAGGCCCCGATCCACCTGCCCTGGGCGGGTGTAATACAGATCGCCCACCAGGGTATAGGTGTTGTTCACCGTCAGAATCAGGCTGCCGTTGGCATGGGGTGAAGGGCAATGGCGAATTTCCAGTCTCACGCCGTCATCGATCGTCAGGCAATCGCGCACCACAGTTCCCATTCCCAGCTTTTTTCCCGTGAAAGTTCCCACATACAAGTCCTCAAAGGGAACATCCCGGATGTTCCCCGTGTGGTCCTGATGAAAGTGTGACAGGATCACCGCCAGAGGCTTTTCTTCGGAGCGCAGGGCCTGTAAAGCTGCCTCACAGGAGCCCACATCGTAAACATATGTGCACGCTTCCCCTTCTATGAAGAAAACGTCGGCTGACAGGGGATCCTCCGATGCAGGCAGATACCGAATCCCCTCACACAACGTGTTCAACCGAGGCTCTCCAGCAGCTGACGGACCCTCTCCGGGGTAAAGCAGTAATCCACATCACAGAACTGGCACTGAATGTGCACATCCTCGTTGTCTGCGGCAATCTCTTCCAGCTCCTTGCGGCCCAGGCTCAGAAGTGTGCGCTCCACGCGGTCCTGGCTGCAGTAGCAGCGGTATTCCACAGGAGTGGATTCCAGGATCTCCAGGTCGAAATCCTTCAGCACAGTCTCGATGATTTGCTGCGGACTCAGGCCCTTTTCCAACATGTAGGTCACGTTTCCGGCATTCTGAATACCTTCTTCAATGCGGTCGATGATCTCCTCCGGTGCACCGGGCAGAAGCTGAATGATATAGCCGCCGGCGGCCTGCACGGTCTGATCGATCTGCACCAGCACACCCAGGGCGCAAGCGGTAGGAACCTGCTCGGACTGGGCGAAGTAATAGGTCAGATCCTCGGCGATCTCGCCGGAAATGAGCTCGATGGAGCTGTTATAGGGCTCTTTCATCTGCAAATCACGGATGACGGTCAGACGTCCGTCCGTACCCACGGCATCTCCCACATTGAGCTTGCCGCGATATTTCTCCATCAGGGAAACAGCAGGATTGGTCACATAGCCACGCACGTTGCCCACGCTGTCGGATACTGCCAAAATGGTTCCCAGAGGACCGCCGCCCTTGATCTGCAGGGTCACGGAACCGTTTTCCACCTTCTGCATGTTGCCCATCAGTGAGCAAGCGCTCAGGGTACGGCCTAAGGCCGCCGTGGCCATGGGCAGGCACTTATGAATCTGTCTGGCACGCTCCACGATTCCCTTGGAAGAAATCGCAGCGGCCTTGACAAAACCGTCGCGCGTCATGGCGCGCACAATATGATCGTTCATGTTGCATCCTTTCCGGCGAAAAAGTAGATCCGCAGTTCGTCCTCACGGGGTACGGACAGGGTGCGATCGCCGTAAATCGAAATTTCAGAGAAACCGGCCTCATGCAGGTATTCTGTCAGCTGCTGCACAGAGTATGCATACTCGGCATGCTCCTCAAAGCTGCGCAGCCAGTGCTCTCCTCTGCGCTGGAAGATGTCCATGCCGTAGTAGATAATGTTTTCCTCTTCCTCAAAGCTCGCCCGCCAGACGCAGTACTGCTCATCATCCTCATCCAGAAAAACCTGACCGTCCAGGCCTTTCAGCTTAAAGGGGGTGTTGATATCAAAGATGAAGCAACCGCCCGGATTCAGAGACCTGAACACTCTGCGGATGGTTTCCCGGCAATCCTCCGGTTTGGTCAAATAGTTCAGGCTGTCCAGGGAGCAGACTGCCAGATCCACCGTATATGGAAGGCGCAGCCTCTGCATGCTCTGGCGCACGAACATGGGGCGCTCCCCTTCAATATTCAAAGCTTTTTCATAAGCCACTGTCAGCATCTCTTCCGACAGATCCGTGCCGATGACGTTGTAGCCCCGCTGGGCAAGCAGACATGACAAGGAGCCGGTCCCGCAGGCCAGATCCAATACCGTGCTGGCACGGCGATCGTGGGCCGCAAGAACCTGCTCCAAAAAGTCTGCCACAGCGGTGTATGGCACGTCGTTTGTAAATCTGTCGTAGCTCTGCGCCAGGGCTTCGTAGGCGCTCACGCTTCTTCCTCCGCGTCCAGCTCCTCCAACCGAGACAGCAGGGTGCGATAGGAGTCATTGCCGTAATTCAAACAGCGGTTGACGCGGCTGATGGTGGCGCTGGAAACGCCGGTGCGCTCGAGAATATCATTATAAATCAGGCCCTGATTCAGCAGTTTGGCCACTTCGAAACGCTGCTCCATGGCCTGCAGTTCCGAAACAGTGCACAGGTCGCCGAAGAAATCATAGCATTCCTGCACATCCTTGAGCTGAAGAATTGCTCTGTAGAGATCGCTGGCGGCATCTGATTTTTTATGCTTATGGTTCATTGCTCGAACCCTCCAAGTCAAATACTTCCTCTTTATTGTAGCAAAGTATGAAGGAGAAGTAAAGCGACAAACGCGTTTTTTTACAGCATTTTCACTCATGTGCCTGTCGCCTTAAGCCTCAAACAAGCAAAAATCAACAAAACGGACCGACCTTTCGGTCGGTCCGTGCAGATACTCGCTTATTTGCGGTTGAACAGATCAATCAGATCCTTATCCCAGTTGTCATCATCGGAGATGGTAACGGAGGTCTTTTCGCCCAGTTTGGAGAAAGCACCCTTGCCGCGCTTCTCATCGAAGCCGGTAGCAATGACGGTGACACGCATTTCGTCCTCGAAGTCCTCGGAGTAAGAGGCGCCGAAGATGATGTTGGCATCGGGATTGGCATTTTCCATAACGATGTTGGCGGCAGTTTCCACGTCGTCCAGACCCAGGTCGGGAGAACCGGTGACGTTGATCAGAACGCCCATAGCGCCGTTGATGGAGGTCTCCAGCAGCGGGCTGGAAACAGCGGCCATGGCAGCCTGCTCAGCCTTGTCGCGGCCGGAAGCGGTGCCAACGCCCATGTGGGCGTGACCGGCGTTGCGCATAACAGCGGAAACGTCAGCGAAGTCCAGGTTGATGAGCACGCGCTCGGAGTAGCCAACCAGTTCGGAGATGGATTCCACAGCCTGCTTCAGAACATCATCGGCGATGCCGAATGCGTTGGCGAAGGTGATCTTCTGATCGGTAACGTACTTCAGACGGTCGTTGGGGATGATAACCAGGGAGTCGACCTTTTCGGTCAGCTCAGCGATGCCGGCCTCGGCCTGACGCATGCGATTGGCGCCCTCAAACTTGAAGGGCTTGGTAACAACGCCGACGGTGAGGATGCCGGCCTCATGGGCCAGATCCGCAACGATGGGAGCAGCGCCGGTGCCGGTGCCGCCGCCCATACCGGCGGTGATAAAGACCATGTCAGCGCCCTCAAGGCACTTGGCGATGGCAGCGCGGCTTTCCTCAGCAGACTTTCTGCCGATTTCGGGCTTAGAGCCAGCGCCCATGCCGCCGGTCAGCTTTTCGCCGATCTGCACCTTGATATCGCACTTGGACTTGTTCAGGTCCTGACGGTCGGTATTTACAACGATAAAATCAACGCCCTCAACGCCGCCGGCGATCATGCGGTTGACAACATTGTTGCCCGCGCCGCCGACACCGATTACCTTGATCGAAACAACCTTCTCGGAATATACTTCAGGCATATTGAATCCTCCTATGTGTACTCATCTGCAGCAAATGCAAAAAGATGTATGAATTTACAATTTATTTTACCCCGTTCCATCGGTTTGGTCAATAGAAAAAGGAAGATTTTTGCAAAAAAGTTGCGGGGAAAAACCGTTATTTGGTAATCAGACGGGCAACTCCATCTTCTTCCAGGGTCAGATCGATAATGCCGGTCTTGCTCTCATCGAGCTGCTTCGTAACGATTTCTTCCAGATATCTGGCCTTGTAATCCAATTCGTCCGTGCCGCCCAGCTGAACCTCAAAGCGCTCATCGTAATACAGCACCAATTCATAAGTGTGTTCCAGCTGCAGGCTCTGTACCTTCGGCAGCAGCACGGTCTTTTCCAGAGCTCCCAGCAGGGACTTCAATGCCGACAACTGTTCTTCCTTGGTCAGTGCCAACGGTTCTCCCGCCGTCGGCGAGACCGCCAGAGCGCCCTCGACCAGGGTCAGGCCGTCCACATCCACCAGGGTCTGTTCCGTCGCCTGCTCGAGCACTTTACACTGGGCGTTGATAAGCCATTTCCCCTCCGCCTCATCGCGGATCACAGCCACCGCCTCGCACTCAACGATCTCGATCAGCACCGTGTCCGGCAAACGGCGGTCGATGCGCACATCCTGCACATAGGGAAGCTTCTTATGAATGCCCTGGGCCGCATCTGCCTTACTGACGGCCATCAGGTTCTCACCCACAGCAATTCCGGAAGCGGAGATCACCTGTTCCGCAGAATAACGCTGATTGCCCACAACACTCAGGGTCTGCACTTTAAAAAAGATCATCACGCCCACCACCACGGCAGCAGCTGCTGCAACAATAATGAGCAGTTTGCCGAGCAGGCCGCTCTGGGGTCTTCTTCTTTTAATGGGATGCTTCGCAGCCATAGAGGCGGCCTCCTTCGTAATAACGGAATCACTGGTCTTTCAGTTCGATCTTCGCGCCCAGGGCGCATAGCGTTTCGGGAAAATTCACGTAGCCGCGGCTCAAATGGTGAAGCCCGTACAGGGTCGACTCCCCTTCCGCCGTCATGGCTGCGATCACCAGGGCAGCTGCAGCCCGCAGATCCTCTGCCTGCAGCTGTGCACCGTGAAGCGGAATACCGCCGCGTAATCTGACATAGCGTCCAATGCATGCCAAATCAGCGCCAAGCAATTGCAGTTGGCCAACATGGCTGTACCTGCTTTCAAATACCGTTTCACAGAATCGGCTGACACCGTCTGCGCGCAGCAGCGCCGCCATCAACGGCGGTTGGGCGTCGGTGCTCAGGTGTGGATAGGGCCCTGTGACCAAAAGCGGGATGGGTCGTAGCTGTTCCGGAGCCATTAGGGTCAGGCTGTCTTCTGTCTTCGATATTTCGCATCCGGTCAGACTCAAAATCGAGCACTCTGTTTGGTACAAGGAAGGATCCGTGTTGCGAATCGTCACTTCCCCACCGCAGCCGGCTGCAGCACAGAGATAGCTCACAGCCTCCATCCGATCCGGCAAAACGGTATACTCTGCCGGATGCAGCTTTCTTCCGCCTCGGATGTAAATGGTTTCGCTTCCGGCACCCGTGATCTCAGCGCCGCAGGCACTTAAGAAACAGCACAGATCTACGATTTCCGGCTCTTTTGCGCAGCCATGCAGGATGCTGTCATGCCGACAGCCAACAGCTGCCAGTACCGCATTTTCCGTAGCGCCCACGCTGGGATAAGAGAAATGCACGAAACCGCCGTCCGTACCTTCCCGGCAACAGCTTACAGTTGCTTCTTCCTCCTCCACCGCAGCGCCAAGCCCTCTGAGGGCCTGCAGATGCAGATCCACCGGTCTGGCGCCCAGGCTGCAGCCGCCGGGCCTGGCGATGCTCGCCTGCCCCAGCCGCGCATAAAGGGCACCCAGAAAGAGGATGGATGCGCGCATCTGTCCGGCAAGATCCCCAGGGACCTTCCCGGTATGTATCGCATGCGCGTCAACGCTGACGCTCGTTCCCTGCCGCTGTATGCGACAGCCCAGGCAGGACAGAATTTGAAGTGTGGTCCTCACATCTGCAATATCAGGGCAGTTGTGGATCAGGCAGGTTCCCTCCACCAGCACACAGGCCGAGAGAATGGGAAGCGCGCCGTTTTTTGCGCCGGAATTGACCACTTCGCCATGCAGGCGCGTTCCGCCGCAGATGGATAAAAACGCCATGGAATCCTCCAAACACTTCGTTTTTATCCATATTATGTCAGATTTTGCGGGTTTGTTCCTTTGCCAACTGCTCGATGGTACGGTAAATCCGCTCCGCTGCATCCAAAACCGCCATCTCCCGCAGCGCATGCTCCATCTCATGGCAGCGTGCAGGATCAGCCAGCAGCGCCGTTACCTCACGGAAGAGCACAGCGCCGTCACAATCAGCCTCGCGGATGACCACGGCTGCCTTGCGCTGTTCTAGAATACGGGCGTTTTTCTCCTGATGATTGTCCGTCACGTTCGGACTTGGAATGAAGATAGCCGGGGTTGCAGACGCCGCTACCTCGCTGATGGTGGAAGCACCGGCGCGGCAGATCACCACGTCCGCCGCCGCCATCAGAAGGGGCATGTCAAAGATATATTCCCGCATATCGATGCTCGGATGCGCCGCCAGATCCACGCCGCGCTCCTTCACATACTCCGGCATCCAGCGCCAGCCGTAGGAGCCGGTGGCATGGATGTGGTAGAAAGCTTCTTCAGCCTGCTCCAGAGCCATCATGTCTGCGATCTTTTTGTTCATCTCCCGGGCACCCAGGGAGCCCCAGTAGGAAACGACCAACGGTTTATCGGTAAGGCCCAGCTGACGCTTGGCCTCTTCTCTCGATGTAAAAATAAATTCTTCCCGCACGGGCGTTCCGGTAACCACCACGCGGTCCGGATTGCGGTACTGTTTTCTGCACTCCTCAAAAGGAACCAGCACCCGGCTCACATCATCTGCAACCAATCGGGTTGCCAGGCCGGGAACGGCGTTGGATTCATGCACCGCCGTGGGGATTTTCTGTTTCGTGCCCTGACGCAGAGCCGGGAAGCTGGCATAGCCGCCGGTTCCCAAGATTACGTCCGGACGGAAGTCTCTGATGATTCTATCTGCCTTGCGGCAGGCGGCAACAATGTTCTTTGCCGTAATCAGATTATGCACAATGGCCTTCGGGGTGAGGCTTCTCTGGAAATTGGAGATCTTGACGCACTCCAGCCGATACCCTTCCCTGGGCACCAGCTGCTTCTCCATTCCGTCATCGGCGCCGACAAACAGAATCTCGGCATCCGGCTGGTGCTGACGCACCAGATTGGCAACGGCAATGGCGGGATTGATATGTCCGCCGGTACCGCCGCAGGTAAAGATCACTCGCATAGACGCCTCCGTCAAAGCAGTTTGTTGTTGTTTTGCCGCGAAACCTGCAGCACCATACCCATTTCGAACAAGTTCAGCATCAGAGCCGTGCCGCCGTAGGAGAAGAACGGCAGAGCGATGCCGGTAGCAGGCAGCAGGTTCGTCACAACGCCGATGTTGAAGAATACCTGCAGTGCAAGCTTGGTCATGATACCGGCAATCAGCATGGCGCCGAAGCGGTCGCGGGCGTGCATCGCCAGCCAGAAGCCGCGGATAATCAGCATGGCAAACAGCAGAAGAATCATCAGCGCGCCGATGAGGCCCAGTTCCTCACAGACGATGGCGAAGATGTAGTCGTTGTGTTCTTCCGGCAGGTATAAGTACTTCTGTCTGCCCTTGCCCAGTCCCAGACCGAACAGACCGCCGGACCCGATGGCATACAGAGACTGAATCGTCTGGTAACCGGAATCGGAAGGATCGGAGAACGGATCCCGCCAAGTCAAAAGGCGTTCCAGGGCGTAACCCTTCACACTCAGGTAAATCACACCGAACACCGCAGCTGCAGTGGCCAGCAGCGCAAACCAGCGCAGCTTGGTGCCGCCCATAAACATCATCACGGCGCCAATGGCGCCCACAATGACGATGGCCGACAGATGGGGCTCCAGCGCCAGAAGGATAACGATGGTGCCCAGCACCACCGCAAAGGGCAGTACGCCGTAGCGGAAGGTTTGCATTTTATTGCCATAGGACGAGATCAGCGTGGCAAAGGCCACGATCATGGCCAGCTTTGCAACCTCGGACGGCTGGAAACGAATGCCGAACAGGATGATCCAGCGCGTCGCGCCGCCGCCGGAAGAGCCCATAAGCAAAACCAGCAGCAGAAGAAGCACCGATACACCCAGCATGGGCAGCATCAGCATACGCCACATGTGATAATCCAGTCGGGTAATCAGCAGCAGCGCCACAATGCCCACAGCGGCGAACATCGCCTGACGGGCAAAATAGTAGGTGGAGTTGCCTTCGTCAGCGTATGCACGGGCATAGCTGGCGGAGAACATCATAATCAGGCCGATGGCCGTCAGCAGCACCGTCAGGACCAGAAACGGCAGATCCATCATGCCGCGTTCGTCCACAACCACTTTTTCTCTGCGTTTGTTCTGCAGCGTGTCCATATTCGGTGCCTCCTTACAATGTTATCGGTTCATAATGCCCAGGTACGCCAGGACACAGAATACCACAGTGATGGCAGTGAAAATCGTGAAGATCTTCACTTCGCTCCAGCCGCACATCTCAAAGTGATGGTGGATGGGCGACATTTTGAAGATGCGCTTGCCGTGGGTCAGTTTGAAATAGCCGGTCTGCAGAATGACAGACAGGGTTTCGATGATGTAGATGATGCCCACAAAAATCAGAATCAGGGGCATATCCAAAGCAAAGGCCATGGCGCTGACTGCAGCGCCCAGGAACAACGAGCCGGTGTCGCCCATAAAGACCTTGGCCGGGTGGAAGTTGTAGCAAAGGAAACCTGCCAGGCCGCCCAGCAGCACCGCCGGGAACAAGGCCAGGGTGTCGTTCTTCGCGGCAATGCAAGCCACAATGAAGAAAACCATCACAGGTATCGTAACGCCGGTGGCCAAACCATCCACGCCATCGGTGAGGTTGACCGCGTTCACGCAGCCGACAATGACGAACATGGCAAAGATCAGATAAACGATCCAATTCATGTGCAGCGTCACATTCACAAAAGGAATATAAAGGTCGCCCGTCAGGTTGCCGTTGAAGCGCAGCAGCGCCAGGAAGCAGCCCGCTGCAGCCAGCTGCAGCAGGAACTTCTGCAGAGCCGTCAGGCCCAGGTTTCGCTTGAACTTGACCTTCACAAAGTCATCCAAAAAGCCGATGGCGCCGAAAATCAGCGTGAAGAGCAATAGATATACCAGCGTCAGATCCCCGGCAATCAGCTGCGGAATTGAAAGCAGCAGGCTCAGTACCATCGGGAAAATGAAGATCACGCCGCCCATGGTGGGTGTGCCCGCTTTGCTGCGGTGCCAGTTGGGGCCGATCTCACGAATGGACTGACCGGCCTTCAGTGCCCGCAGAGCGGGTACCGTAAAGCGGCCCAGAATGAACGCCAGAACAAAACTGATAAGGATCGCTAAGATAATTTTCATTGGTGCCTCCAATTATTCTTCCGGCTGCTTGCTCAAAAACATCTCCAGAGCCTTTTCCATCTGCATGCCGCGGCTGCCCTTGAACAGCAGCACGTCACCCTTTCTGGCCCGGGCCACCACGGCGTTGACCAGCTCTTCCTGACTGTCAAAGCACATGGCGCTTCCCTGGCGCATACCACCGGTGATGGCACCGGCCACGGTTCGGTCACCGTTGGGGCCATAAGTGAAGATCATATCCGTCTTATTGGCGGCAATGCGGCCAATGCGGTAATGCTCGGCAATGGAACGGTCACCCAACTCCAGCATGTCACCCAGAACGGCGATTTTTCTGCCCTGGGTCTTCTTGTCACCCAGAACCAGAATGGCAGCCTCCATGGATTCAGGGCCTGCGTTGTAGCAGTCGTCGATGATGGTATATCCCTTGGCGTCATAAGTCTTCTGGCGCATGCCGGTGTTTTGGAAGCGGGAAAGGGCCTGCTGGATATTGGCAGGCTTCACATCGCAGCACAGGGCCACGGCAGCGGAAGCCAGGGCGTTCTGGATGGAATGGCGGCCTTCGGCGGGCACATACACATCAAACTGCACGTTGGGGCCTTCCATGCGGAAGCGGCTGCCGCCCTGGGGCATTTCCACATCCATGGCGCGGATGTCACACTGCTCGTTCTCAATGCCGAAGTAGACGATCCTTCCGGCGTTGATGTTCTTCAGGCCCCACAGCAGCGGCTCATCGCCGCTGAACACGGCAGTTCCGCCGGGCTGCAGACCCTCCAGGATCTCCAGCTTGGCACGCAGGATGCCCTCGCGGGAGCCCAGGTGCTCAATGTGCATGGAGCCGATGTTGGTGATAACCACCATATCCGGCTTTGCAATGGCCGTCAGGCGGGACATCTCGCCGAAGTGGTTCATGCCCAGCTCCAGCACCAGAACCTGGGTATCGGAGGGAGCCGCCAGAATGGTCAGGGGCAGGCCGATGTTGTTGTTGTGATTTTCCTGGGTTTTCCACACCTTGTAGGTGGTGGCCAGAATACCAGCCAGCATCTCCTTGGTGGTGGTTTTGCCCACGGAGCCGGTGATGGCCACTACACGGGCGTTCAGGCTTTCGCGGTAGCAGGCCGCCATCTGACCCAGGGCCTCCAGGGTGTCGGTCACATATACCGCCGGGATGCTCTCATCGAGCTTACGATGCGACAGCACTGCGGCTGCACCGGCATCCAGCGCGGAGCGGATATAGTCATGGCCGTCAAACTTTTCGCCGCACAGGGGCACGAACAGCTCACCCGGCCGAATGCTGCGCGAGTCCGTGCTCACGCCGCAGAACGGGATCTCTTCAAATTCCTTGGCAACGGCACCGCCGCACCATACCGCAATCTCTTTGAGCGTTTTGGCAATCATTTTACCTGCTCCTTCTTCATCACTTCCAGATGGGCGGCAACTTCCTCGCGCTCATCCAGATGCGTTTTCTCGTGTCCAATAATCTGATAGGTTTCATGGCCCTTGCCCGCCAGAACGATGATATCGTCCTTCTGTGCGTGGTCCATCGCCCAGGCGATGGCCTCGCGGCGGTTTTCAATGACCGTATAGGGTGTCTTGGTGTCCTGCATTCCCTGCAGGATATCCTCGATGATCTTGCCCGGCTGCTCGGTGCGGGGATTGTCCGAGGTGACCACCACGAAGTCCGCCAGCTTTGCAGCAATCTCACCCATGATGGGCCGCTTGATGGGGTCGCGGTCGCCGCCACAGCCAAACAGGCAAATGAGTCTGCCGGAGCAGAAGCCCTTGACGCTCCGGAGTACGTTCTCCAGACCATCTGGGGTATGGGCGTAGTCAATGAGGATGGTGAAATCCATGTCGGGTGTGGGGACAACCTCCACTCTGCCCTTGACGCCGTGGGCTTTCTTGAGAGCCGCGGCGATCTCGTGCAGCGGCAGTCCCAGACACAAGGCCGTTCCCACCGCCGCCAGGGCGTTGTAGACGGAAAACTCGCCGGGGATGCCCAGCTCCACGCGGCAGATCTCACTGCCGGTGATGACTTCCATCTCCACCCGGTCAGACTTGAGGCGGATATTCTTTGCAATCAGTGTCGCGTCGTTCTGCTTGGCAGAATAGCTGTTTAAGGTGCACATGGCCCGCTCGCGCATCAGGCCGAAGGACTCATCGTCCAGGTTCAAAACACCGTGGCGGCAGCGCTGGAACAGCAGGGCCTTGGACAGGCCGTAGTTAAGCATATTGCCATGGAAGTCCAAATGATCCTGGGTAAGATTCGTAAACACACCCACCTCAAACTCCACGCAGTCCACCCGGTTCAGCGCCAGTGCGTGGGAGGAGACCTCCATCACCACATGGCTGCAGCCGGCGTCCGCCATCTGGCGGAAGAGCTTCTGCAGTTCAAAGCTTTCGGGGGTCGTGCGCTCGGTTTCCAGCACAACATCCCCGATCATATTCTGAATCGTGCCGATCAGGCCGACCTTAGCCCCTAAGGCATGGATCAGAATGTCACGGATCAGATAGCTCACGGTAGTCTTTCCGTTGGTGCCGGTGATGCCGATGATCTTCATTTCCTTCGTGGGATGGCCGAACCAGTTGGCGCCAATCTGTGCAAGGGCCGCACGAGAGGATTCTACCAGAATATAAGGAATTTCGCAATCCGGAACCTGTTCACAAATCACCGCAGCAGCACCCGCCTGCACTGCCGCCGGAATGAACTTGTGTCCATCCACAGCCATGCCGGTGACCGCCACAAAGAGGCAGCCGGGAGCCGCTTTTCTGGAATCATAGCAAACATCTGCAATTTCCAGGTCGGCAGGGGCGTTCATATTCAGAACATTCACATCTTCTAGCAGTTGTGAAAGCTTCATGGCAATTCTCCTTCACGTTACATTGCGTTAGTCTCTGGCGCTGGAGTCGGTGAATCGTACGGTAATGGTGGTACCTCGGGCAACCTCGGTGCCGGGAGCGTAGTCCTGGCTGGTAACGGTAACGGTGCCGCTGGATTCCTGGGCGCCCTTGCTCTGCAGATACAGGCCGTGATAGGCCGCTCTGGCGTTGGCCTGCTCCACGGTCAGACCATAGAAGTCAGGCACCGTAATTGTTCCGCTGGGCACATCCTCACCCATGTAGAGGATGACCTCACTGCCGCCGGGCAGTGTGCCACCTTCGGCGGGGATCTGGCCGGTAACGGTATCGCCGCTGCCCACCACACGGCAGGTCAGGCTCTTTTCGCTCAGTAGGCTGGACGCCTTGTTGTAATCCATACCCACGCAGTTCGGCATGGAGACGTTCATAAAACGGATATCATCACCCTCATACTTAGGTTCAATACCCAGATACGGCAGCAGGTCTGCCATCAGGTTGCCCACAGTGGGGGCCGCCATCACGCCGCCGGAAATATAAAGGCCGGTGGCGGTGGAGGGAGTATCCAATGCAATCAGGACAACATACTTCGCCTTTTCCTCTTCGTCAAATGCCACGCCCACGAAGGAAACGATCTTATCATCCACAGGATTGCCAAATTCATCAAATTCATCAATTTTTTCGGAAGTACCGGTCTTGCCGCCGATGGTGTAGCCCACCACGCCGCCGTTTTTACCGGTGCCGACCTCCACAACAGAGATCATCATGTCGCGCATGATGGCGGAGGTCTCTTCGCTGATGACCTGGCGGATGACGGTGGTCTCGGTCTCCGAAATGACGTTGTTGTCCGCATCGAGCACCTGGGAAACCACATACGGCTCCACCAGGTAACCACCGTTGACCACGGCGGAAATTGCTCTGACCAGCTGGATCGGCGTGACCTTGAAGGTCTGACCGATGGCGCCGACGGACAGGGATGAGTAGCCGTAGCTCTCATAATCCGTCAGATAGGACTTGTTGAAGAACACACCGCTGGCCTCGCCGGGCAGATCCACGCCCGTGCGTTCCATCAAGCCGAACATTTCGGCGTACTCATAGAATCTCTCGCCGCCCAGGCGGATGCTGATCTCCGCCAGCGCCGGGTTGCAGGAGTTCTGCAGGGTCTGGAAGAGCGTCTCTTGTCCATGACCGTTGTGCTGCCAGCAATCCAGGGGCGTCAAACGGCCCCAGATATCCGCCGAACCGGTACAAACGAAGGTATCGCTCAGGGAGACAACACCCTCTTCGATGGCCGCGGCCATGGTGATGGTCTTGAAGGTAGAGCCGGGCTCATAGCCGTCGGAAATGCAGCGGTTGCGCCATTGGGCCAGGCGGGCTGCCACCAGGGCGTCGTTATAGGCTTCTTCCGCATCCTCACGAGCGTCGGTGCCTTCCAGCTTGGCGTCGACCTCTCGCTGGAGTTCCAACAGCTCTTCCATCGTGGAAGTGTCGTAGATTTCCAGGTAGTTATTGGGATCGTAGTTGTTGAAGCTGGCCATGCCCAGGATTTCACCGGTGTTGGGATCCATCACAAGGCCGAAGGCGCCGTTGAGCACGTCATACTGCTCAATGGCCTCCTCCATGTGCTTTTGCAGGTAGTACTGCACAGTAGTATCAACAGTCAGCACCAGGCTGTCGCCATCGGAGGCTTCGTAATATTTTTCGTAGGTGTAGAGCATCTGCGAGCCGTAGTTGCCCTTGGCGGTGATGATCTTGCCGCCGGTGCCCTCCAGATAGGAGTCGTAATAGGCCTCGATGCCCTCAGCGCCCACGTTATCGGTGCGCACAAAGCCCAGCACATGGGCAGAAAGGGCGCCGTTGGGATAGTAGCGCTGGGTATCAGGCTCCAAATAGATGCCGGACAGGTCGTTCTCGTTGATAAAGGCGCGCACTTCGTCGGCCTTGGCCTGTTCCAGCTTGCGGGAGATGATCTTATAGCGCATTTTGGTATCGGCGGCCTGGGCCTTGACGAACTCTTCCGTCACGCCCAAAATTTCGCTCAGGCCATCGGCAATGAGATTCACATCCTGTTCCTTGGTCTCGATCTCGTTGGGATCCAGGAACACATTTTCCACCGTGGCAGAGGTGGCCAGGATGTTCATATTGCGGTCGTAAATGGTGCCGCGGCTGGCGGAGACGTTGGTAGTTCGGGTCTGGTTGTCGATGGCCAGACCTTCGTAGAAGTCGTGCTCCACGATCATAACCTGGTACAGCTGCATGCCCAGGGGGATGAACACCGCGACGCCCAGCACAAGCATAACCAGCAGAATGCGCCAAAGCATTCTGCGGTTGGTCTGTTCTTTATCCGTCGGAACTGGTTGATTTCCGACTTTTTTTGCGCGTTTGCGTTCTTTCATGGTGCCTCCAAAGAATCGTCATAATACCGAAAGACGGGCGGTGAAGCCTCACCGCCCTTGTCCATTGTCAAAACACTATATGCGCGCGGTCATTTCAGGTATTCCAAAAGACCGGCGATGCTCTCACGCACACTTTCATAGGCTGTGCGCAAAATTCCATCCTGTTTCGGCGCAGCAAAGACGATGCCCTGATCCGAGGCTCTGCTCAGATCCAGATAGACTGTCTGCTCCGCCAGACCCTTCTGCATGCCCAGTTCGCTGACTGCCACGGATTCCACGTGAGCCAGGTCTACCTGGCCTTCATACTGGTTGCTCAGGGCAGCGTTTTCCGCTTTGAGCTCCTGCAGTTCACGACTGAGGGATGCGTGACGGCTGGAGGCTTCGTACAGACGCACATAACCGAATACCACCAGGATCAACATCACCAGGGCAATACCGAAGCCCAGCACGCTCAGGGGCGCTACAGTGGCCTTCGCCTTGACGCGCACTTCCCGCTTCTGCTGGGGGCGGACTTTTTCCTCCGGAAGCGACGGTGCGCGGGAGGGCTGCGCAGCAGAGAAATAATCCACAGCAGCTGCGCCGTATTCACGATAAGTAATGCTCTCTGCCATGGAATCATTCTCCTTTTTACAATCTTTCCGCCACACGCAGCTTGGCGCTGCGGGCGCGGGGGTTTTCATCCAACTCCGCCTGAGCAGAGACAATTGGTTTGCGGGTTAAGATTTTCACCTTCGGTTTGTTTCCACAGACGCAAACCGGGAAGGACGGCGGGCAGGTACAACCTTTGGCTGCAGTCTGCATGGCGTTCTTTACGATGCGATCTTCCAAAGAGTGGAAGGTGATCACCGCCAGGCGTCCACCGGGATTCAGGTGATCGATGGCCGTTTGCATCATGCGGCTGACAGCGGAAAGTTCGTCATTGACCGCAATACGAATGGCCTGAAAACTGCGCTTGGCAGGATGCTGCTTTTCTCTCAAAGCCTGACCGGGCATGGCGCCGCGGATCACATCCACAAGCTGCAGGGTCGTTTCAATGGGTTTTTCATTGCGCTTCCGCTCGATGGCCGCAGCGATCAGCGGAGCATAGCGCTCTTCGCCGTATTCAAAGAGGATTCTGCGCAATTCTTCACGGGGCCAGGTGTTGACCACTTCGTAGGCCGTCATGCTCGCCGAGCGGTCCATACGCATATCCAGGGGCGCATCGTTCATGTAAGAGAAGCCGCGTTCTGCATCATCCAGCTGGGGTGAGGACACGCCCAAATCAAAGAGCATGCCGTCCACCTTTGGGATGTTCAGTTCCTCCAGCACAGAATCCAGATTCTGAAAATTCTCATGCACCAGGCGAACAGGCTTGTTCAGAGGAGCCAGGCGCTCCCCTGCCGCCGTCAGAGCCACGGTGTCGCGGTCGATGCCAATGAGCAGACCATTTTCATTCAGGCGGGATGCGATCTGATACGAGTGTCCGGCACCGCCCAGAGTGCCGTCCAGATAGATGCCGTCGGGCTTAATGTTCAGTGCTTCGATGCATTCATGCAGCAGCACGGACTGGTGAATGAATTCCATCAGAAGCCCAACTCCTCCATGATGCCCAGCAGGTTCTCAGGCGTGAGCTGTTCCTGCTCCAGAGCGTCGTATTTTTCGCTGTCCCAAATCTCCGCATGGCCGCCCTGACCGATGAAGGTTACATCCTGCTTCA
The DNA here is from genome assembly GCA_015067925.1 of Oscillospiraceae bacterium. Taxonomy (GTDB): domain Bacteria; phylum Bacillota; class Clostridia; order Oscillospirales; family Oscillospiraceae; genus SIG488. The sequence goes on along the minus strand of SVLN01000007.1, from coordinate 32,260 downwards.
GGCCTGCATACTCACGAAGCTCCACCGGCAGCAGGAAGCGTCCCTGCTTGTCCGGTTCGCAACGGCAGGCGTTGGCGAACAAAAAGCGCATCTTGCGCTGCTGGGAAATGGGAAGCGCGTTGTATTTTTCTAAAATTCCATCCCACCCAGTCTGGGTGTAGACGGACAGACAGTGGTCCAAACCAAGAGTCACGTAAAAGGCCTCGCCCAATTCTTCTTTGAGCTTCGACGGGACGAACAGGCGTCCCTTTGCGTCCAATGCATGCTTATATTTACCAAACAACCTGCTCACCTCGCTCCATTTTAATCACTTTTACACCACTTTGCTCCACTTGATATCAGTATACTACATTTCTGTGAAATTGCAATCATTTTTCAGAAAAAAAGTAAAATTCTTTTGTCCAATTCTTACCGTATTTTGCATTTTTCAGTCATTTGTTCTAATAGAAAAGAAAAAAACATCCGACATTCGAGAATGTCGGATGTTTCTTCAAAAATCATGGATCAAAAGGCGCTCTGCGTGGCCTCTTCCTGGGTCTGCTGATGGTACAGAGAGTAGTAATAACCCTTCTTTTTCAGCAGCTCCGGATGGGTGCCCTGCTCGACGATCTTGCCGTCGCGGACCACCAGAATCACGTCGGCATGACGGACGGTGGACAGGCGGTGAGCGATCATAAAGCTGGTGCGGCCTTCGATGACCTTTTCGATGGCATTCTGGATCACTTGCTCGGTCATGGTGTCGATGGATGAGGTTGCCTCATCCAGCACCAGGATGCGCGGATCGGCCAGAATGGCACGGGCGAAGCTGAGAAGCTGCTTCTCACCAGTGGAGAGCAGGTCGCCGGATTCGCCGACTTCACTCATCAGGCCGTTTTCCATTTTGGCAATGACCTGGTCAGCACAGACGAGCTTCAGGGCTTCGTTAATCTGTTCCTCGGTGGCGTTGGGGTTGCCATAACGCAGGTTGTCCAACACAGTACCAGAGAACAAATGCGGAGACTGCAGCACGTAGCCGATATTGCTGTGCAGCCACAGCTGGCTGCGCTCACGGGCGTCGCGGCCGTCGATGAGTACCTGGCCCTCGGTGGGTTCATAGAAACGGCACACCAGGTTGACCAGAGTGGTCTTACCGGCGCCGGTCTCGCCGACGATGGCAACGTTGGTGCCGGCGGGCACCTTCAGATTGAAGTGCTCGAGAACCATCTCTTCGCCGTCGGGATAGTGGAAGCTCACGTCGCGGAATTCGATGTCGCCCACGAGGGGTTCCCAGTTTTCCTTCTTACCGACGAAGATATCGCCGTATTTCTCAACGACTTCCGGGGTGTCCACGACCTCGGACTTGGTGTTGATCAGGTTGGTCAGACGCTCAATGTTGACCTGAATCTGCACCAGACTGGCAATTTCCTCCGCCAGCCACTGCACGGGCATCATCATGCCCTGGGCGTAGGAGATGAACACCGACAAAGTGCCCAGTTTCATGGCCTGCTGCATGGTGATGATGCCGCCGCGCCACAGAACCAGCGCCAGGGCAAAGAAGCCGGCGGTGGAAATGACGGCCCAGAGGGTCGCGCTGTTGCGGGTGGTCTGGATGGAAACCTTGCGCATGGTGCCGGTCTCGCGTTCGAAGTTCTCCTGGATTTTGTCCTCAACCACCATGGTTTTGATGGTCTTGGCGCCGGTGATACCCTCGTTGAAGTTGGCCGTGATGTTGGAGTTGATCTCACGGATCCGGCGGTTGAGCTTCACCAGACGTTTCTGGAAGAAGGCAATCATCAAAGCCGTGACGGGCACCACAGTCATAACCAGCAGTGCAAGGCGCCAGTTCATTCCGAACATGACAATCACAACGCCCACAAAGTATGTACTGTGCCAGACGCCGTTCATCAGGCTCCAGGACACCATTTCGCCGATACGGGCAGTATCGCTCATCACGCGGGCGTGAACGTAGCCGACGCTGTTCTGGTTGAAATAGGAGAACTGCAGGGTCTGCAGATGGTCAAAGCTCTTCTGCTTCAGGTCGCGGCCGACCTTGGATTCGACGATGCTGACATAGTACACAGAAATGTAGTTCAGCACCACCTGGATGGCCAGGGTGAGCACATAGGCTGCCAGGAAGGCAACAATGCCCCTCAGAGTGCCGCCGCCAATGAAGTTGTTGATGGCATAGCTCTGGAACATGGGCAGGATGATATCGATCACGCTGGAGAGAAGTCCCATGACCACCATAGCAATGAAAATGTTCTTATACGGCTTTAAGTACGGCAGCAGCCGGGGAATACCGAAGAACGGCAGGGAGATATGGTCTTGCTTCTTTTCTTTCATGTTCTTGCTCATACCGCATCCTCCGTAGACATCTGAATATCGTATACCTTGCGGTAGATGCCGTCATGGGCCATCAGCTCTTCGTGGCTTCCCTGCTCTGCCACACGGCCGTTGTCCAGCACGACGATGTGATCTGCCTGCATCAGGGTGGTGATGCGGTGGGAGATCAGAATGGTGGTGGCGCCCTTCATGTTCTGCTGCAGGGCGCGGCGGATCTTGGCGTCCGTCTCCGCGTCAACGGCGGACAGGGAGTCGTCAAAGATCAGAATGGGGGCCTTCTGCATCAGCATACGGGCAATGGCGGTACGCTGCTTCTGGCCACCGGACATGGTGACACCGCGTTCGCCGACAAAGGTGTCGTAGCCGTCGGTGAAGTTCTCAATGGCTTCGTCCAGGCAGGCCGTGACAGAGGCCTCGCGCACTTCGTCCATATTCACGCCGTCGCTGGCAATGGCGATGTTCTCCGCGATGGTGCGGGAGAACAGGAAGGGCTCCTGCAGCACGATACCGATGTTCTCTCTGAGCCAGGCAGAGTCAATATCCTGCACATCCACGCCGCTGATGGTAATACGACCTGAGCCCTCCGGGATGTCATACAGACGATCCAGCAGGTACATGGCGGTGGACTTACCGGAGCCGGTGTTGCCCAAAATGCCGAATACGCTGCCCGAAGGGATGGTGAAGTTCAGATCCTGCACCACCGGTACACCCGGCAGATACTCGAAGCTGACGTTCTCAAAAACGATGTCGCCGTTCATATCGGGCTTCTTTGCATCAGGCTTGTCCTTTTCCGGCTCCTCACGCATGATGTAGAGGATACGGTCGAAGGAGATGCCCGCCTTGCTCATTTCAGAGACCATTCTGCCCAGGGAGCGAATCGGCCAGGTCAGAATGGAGTTGTAGGAAATGAAGGCGATGAAGTCGCCGGCGGTCATCTCGCCCTTGACGCACAGCACGGTGCCGATGGCGATGATGAGCATCTTCTGCGCACCGGTCATCAGGTCACCCACCGCCCAGAAAGCGGAGAGGAACTTGGCCAGCTTGATCTGCAGATTGGCGTAGAAGTTGTTCTGCGCCGCGAAGCGCTCACACTCATACTTCTCGCGACCGAAGGCACGCACCACGCGCACACCGGTCAGGTTCTCCTGGCAGATGGTGGAGAGTTTGCCCTCGTTCTCGTCCACAGTTTTGAACTGAGATCCGATTTTTCCATGGAAAAATGCGGAATAGATCGAAACGATAGGCAGAGTGAAAATGGCCACCAGGGACAGTTTCAGATTCATGCGGATCATGAAATACATGCCCAGCACCAACAGCAGCGCCACGCGGAACAGGCTCACCAGCTGCATGGACAGAAAGCGCATTACCATGTCCACGTCAGAGGTGCAGCGCTGGATGATGTCGCCGGTCTGGTTCTTCATGTGCCAGGAAAACGGCAGATGCTCAATGTGGTTGAAAATGCTGTCTCGCATATTTTTGACCAGCGTCTGCGCACCTGTGGCATTGCACAGGCGGTTACCGAAGCTGCCCAACGCAGCGATGACCGCAAACACAACCACCAGCGCAGCCATGACCCAAAGGTTATCTTTCAGATACGGTGCACCGCCGAGCTTGTTGAGCCACTGCATCAAAAAAGTGGGCAGTTCCGGTTCCACAGAGCCAATGACACTGTCAACCGTAAAACTGATGATTTTTGGAATGATCAATTCCAGAACGGAGTTCAGGCCGGCCAGCAAGATGCCCAGCGCAAAAAACCGTTTACTTCCCTTCAGGAACCGCAGCGCAAGTCTGGTCCTGCTCAGGGGTTTGTTCGAACTCATACTTAGATTCCTTTCCTTCTTCTTTCCAATGCTTTTCTTGGGACTGAGATTCTTTTGCAACTCCGCACCCCCTTAAGGTGCAACTTATATTATGCCATTTTTGTGAAATGCAGTCAATGCCCTCGCCTCAGTTTCTTCATATTTTTTCAATAATATTTGTCTCTCATTGCCGAATAAAGATCGTTTTGTGCGTCTCGTTGTTCGGATCGTCCATCACAACTGCCCGGGCCCTGCTTCCTCCGCAAAGCAGGATCTGGCTCACAGGATCCTCCACCAGTCGGCGCAGCGTCGTTCTTACACCCCGGGCGCCTGCCTGCTCTTGCATTGCGAGCCGGGCGATCACCGCAGCACAGCTCTCCTCGGCCTGCAGGCAGAACCCACAGCGCTCCAGACGTGCTATCAGTCCCTGCATCTGTCGTTGTGCAATTTTTTGCATACTCTGCGCATCCAGGGGTCGGAACGGCACCACTGCATCGAGTCTGCCCAAAAACTCCCGGGAAAAATGCCCACGAACCGCCTCCAGGGCGCGGGAGGTCTGCTGCTCAGGTGCAAACCCCAGCGCTGAAGGGCGCTGCTCGGCACCCAGGTTGCAAGTCATCACCACCACCGCGTGACGAAAATCCGCATGACGCCCCAAGGAGTCGGTCAGAACGCCTTCCTCCATCACCTGCAGAAGAAGATTGGTGACCTCCGGATGAGCTTTGTCCAGTTCATCCAGAAGCAGCAGGCAGTGGGGTCGGCGGCGCACCTTCTCCGTCAGTTCTCCCCCCTGGTCGTGGCCCACATAGCCGGGAGGTGCTCCAATCAGCCGCGATGTGGTAAACTGATCCATATACTCGGACATATCCAGGCGGATAAAGGCCTCTTTTGTGCCGTAAACCAACTCCGCCAGGGCGCGGCAGAGCTCCGTTTTGCCCACGCCTGTGGGACCTGTCAGCAACAGAGTCGCTGCCGGACGGGTGAAATCCCGGATCTCACTGCGGCTGCGGCGCACAGCTCTGCAAGCGGCGGCGATGGCCTCCGGCTGGCCGAAGATTCGCGCTTCGAGCTGCTTTTCCAGCTGTTTCAGGCGCTCGGCCTCATCTGTCGTGAGGAAGGTGGCAGGGATCCCTGTGTGCTCTGAGGCCGTCATGGCCACATCCCTGCGTTCTACCCACCGAGCAGGTGTCAGACGAAGAGCCGATGCGGTGCGGCACTGGCCCAAGTTCACCCTGGATGCCGCCTCGTCCAGAAGATCAATGGCTTTATCCGGCAGAAAACGATCCGGAATATATCGGCAGGAAAACTCCACTGCTGCCGAGATAGCCTCATCGCTGACCCGCACGCCGTGGTGACGCTCCAAGCCGGGGCGCAGCCCCTGAAGAATCAGCATCGTCTGCTGCTTTGTAGGTTCCGCCACCCGCACCGGGCGGAAACGGCGTTCCAGGGCCGCATCCTTTTCAATGACCTTGCGGTATTCTTCCATGGTGGTGGCGCCGATGAGCTGCACCTCTGCCCTGCCCAGGGCAGGCTTGAGGATATTCGCCGCATCCACCGCGCCCTCGGCGGAACCTGCACCAATGATGGTGTGGATCTCATCAATGAACAGCACCACATTCCCCGCTCGCTTCACTTCGTTCAGGATCTCCCGGATGCGTTCTTCAAACTCTCCACGATACTTGGTGCCCGCCACCATGCCGCTCATCTCCAGGCTCAGAAGGCGCTTGCCCTGCAGCTGTCTGGGCACCAGCCCGGCGCTCATTCGTTGTGCCAGGGCCTCGGCAATGGCGGTCTTTCCTACGCCGGGTTCTCCCACCAGAACCGGGTTATTTTTGTTTTTTCTGCAAAGCACCTGGATCACCGCTGCGATTTCCGATTCCCGCCCCACCACCGGGTCCATCCGGCGCGTTTTTTCCATCAAATCGGTGCTGTACTGATCCAGCAGTCTTGTTGTCTGCAATGCCACTTGTCTTTCCTCCGCATCCTTCACGCAGCAGGCTGCCACGCTCTTTGAGGAAATTTTCGGCTGCGCAGCAAAAAACTATACGTCGAATTTTCTGCACTTCCACGAAATTTCCATTGCATTTTTAAAAATCCATGCTACAATAACCTTGCAATCAAATTAACGGAGGTGTACACAAATGCCTTACATCATCACCGATGCTTGCATCAGCTGCGGTTCCTGCGCTGACGCTTGCCCTGTCGAAGCCATCGCCATGGGTGCCGAGCACTACGAAATCAACGCCGATCTGTGCGCTGAGTGCGGTAGCTGCGCTGACCAGTGCCCCCTCGAAGCCATCGTTCAGGAGTAATTGTCATTCCGCAACGGGCCTGTGCACATGCACAGGCCCGTTGTATTTCTTGAGGTTTTCATGAAAGAAGAAGTTTTCGGCTCCATCCGCTTTCGCGCCGGCGACGGTTTTCCTTTGAGCACTGACACGGTGCTGCTCTCCGCGTTTGCCCGCTGCGGCAAAAATGCCAGAGTCTGCGACCTGGGCGCCGGCAGCGGCGCGCTGAGTCTGCAGCTGCTCTCCCGGGAGGCTTCCCTGTATCTGACAGGGGTAGAGCTGCTCCCCCAGGCTGTGCAGGCCGCGGAGGAAAACATTGCCCGCAACAGCCTGCAGGATCACTTCCGCGTGCTGCAGGGCGATCTGCGGGAAATCAGAGACCTGCTCCCTGCAGGCAGCTTCAATTGCTGCGTTTCCAATCCGCCCTACTTCCCTTCCGGCAGCGGCGCTGTGCGTGAAGGCGAGGTGCAGGCCACCGCCACCAGCGAAGCTGGCTGTACCCTTGATGAGCTCTTCGCCGCGGCGGACTGGCTGCTGCAATGGGGCGGCAGATTCAGTCTGGTCCACAGGCCGGAACGGCTGACGGATCTTTTTTGCACGGCCCGCTTCCACCGTCTGGAGCCGAAGCGGGTGCGCATGGTCTGCCACAGACCCGGTGCAATACCGAATCTGGTACTCCTGGAGTGCATCAAGGGTGGCAAGACCGGCCTTCAGTTTGAGCCGACTCTGTATCTTCATGATGAAACCGGTTCCATGAGCGCGGAAGTGCGCACCATTTACCGCAAGGAGGATTAAGATGCTCTATCTCGTACCCACCCCCATCGGCAATCTGGGTGACATTTCCGACCGGATGCGCCGCGCGTTGGAAGAGGCGGACTTCATCGCCGCCGAGGATACCCGCGTGACCATGAAGCTGCTCAATCACTTGGGGATCAGCAAACCCCTGGTGAGCTACTATGAGCACAACCGCGAAAAGAGCGGTCAGAAGATTCTCGAGCGTCTTCTGCAGGGCGAAACCTGCGCCCTGGTCTCCGATGCCGGTACACCCGCCATCTCTGACCCCGGCGAGGACCTGGTGCGCCTGTGCGCCGACGCCGGCGTTCCCGTCACGGCCATTCCCGGTCCCTGCGCGCTGATTACGGCCCTGTGCATATCGGGCCTGCCCACAGGCCGATTCACCTTTGAAGGCTTCCTCTCCGTCAACCAGAAGAGCCGCCGGGCCCATCTGAAGGATTTGGAGCGCGAAACCCGCACCATGATCTTCTATGAGGCTCCCCACAAGCTCCTGGCCACCCTGCAGGACTTCAGCCAGGTCTTTGGCCCGGATCGCCGCATCAGTCTCTGCCGGGAGCTGACCAAGCTCCACGAAGAGGCTCTGCGCACCACGATGGCAGGCGCTTTGGAGCACTACAAAGAAACTGCACCCAGAGGCGAATACGTGCTGGTGGTGGAAGGCGCCCAGCCGGTGGAGGAAGAGGCTCTCACATTGGACCAAGCCTTAGAGCTGGTGCAGGAGCAGATCGCTCAGGGCAAAAGCAAAAAAGATGCCGTCCGCTCCGTTTCCGAGCTGACGGGCTTTCCCAAAAACACCCTCTACGACGCGGCAATCAAAGCATAAAAACACCCCCGATGGTTGATCCATCGGGGGTTCTTTTTTTATACCGTTGTCGGAACCGGCAGCGTTTCCAGATTATGCTCCGTCTGCTTACTGAACAGATGGATGCGTTCCTCTGCAAAGCGGAAGCGTACAGTGCTGCCGCGGGTGATGGTGTGGGCTCTGGGATCTTCATCGGAAACCAGAATGACGATCTCATCCTCGCCGAAGCGCACGTGCAGATGCGTCGAAGATCCCATCATCTCCGTGACTTCCACCACGCCCTCAAAGGCGCCCTGCTCGTCCAGTTCCACGTGTTCCGGACGGATACCCAGGACGATCTCCTGCGCAGCGACATCCGCAGCTTGCAGGTTCGCCTGCTTTTCCGGAGCAATCGCCACACGCTGGCCATTGATCCGGGCAAAATAACCGCCGTCGCTGAGCAGTTCGCCATGGAAGAAGTTCATCCGCGGCGAGCCGATGAAGCCGGCCACAAACAGGTTTGCCGGGTGATAGAACACCTCCCGGGGCGTGCCGATCTGCTGCACAAAGCCGTCCTTCATGATGACGATACGATCACCCAGGGTCATGGCTTCCGTCTGGTCATGGGTGACGTAGACAAAAGTGGTTTTGACCTTCTGGCGCAGTTTGATGATCTCCGTACGCATCTGGTTGCGCAGCTTGGCGTCCAGGTTGGACAGGGGTTCGTCCATCAAAAACACCTTCGGCGAGCGCACAATGGCGCGGCCGATGGCCACGCGCTGGCGCTGACCGCCGGAAAGGGCCTTGGGCTTGCGCTTCAGAAGATCCGTCACGTCCAGAATCTCCGCCGCTTCGCGCACCTTCTGGTCGATGACGCGGCGCGGGTACTTGCGCAGTTTCAAACCGTAGGCGATGTTATCGTAGACCGTCATGTGAGGGTACAGGGCGTAGTCCTGGAATACCATGGCGATGTCCCGATCCTTGGGCGCCACGTGATTGACAACCTTGCCATCGATGGCGATCTCGCCGGAGGTGATCTCCTCCAGACCCGCGATCATACGCAGGGTGGTGGATTTTCCGCAGCCGGACGGGCCGACCAGGACGATAAACTCCTCATCGCGGATGTGCATGGAGAAGTCCTGCACCGCCACAACGGATTTGTCGTAAACTTTCTTTACATTGGTAAGCAGAATGTCCGCCAAAGCTACTTCCCTGCCTTTGCAAATTTCTTTTCTCTGTGCGCTTCCACGCCGGCGCGCAGGCGCGCGGGCACGCTTTTCCTGACAAAGCGGCAGGCGCGCACCGTATATCGGATCGCCTGCACAACCACAATGACCGCAGGCGCCGTGCCAAAGAGCACCACCAGCACCATCAGAAGGGCCAGATAGTCCTCCGTCAAACGGGCAGCGTTTTCCCAATAGGGGTAAATCACATCATTATTTCGCATGGAACGCGCACCGAAGTCTTTGACAATGCTCCATAGATGTTCCAGGCTGTAGCGGTCGCTGACCTCCACGACGTCACTGCCGCCGATGGGGAAACTTTTTTCCACCACGCTCAAGCCGTATCCGCTGATGGGGTCCGGCAGCACAATTTCATAGCAGCCGATGCCGCAGCTTGTCAGCTTGTTCAGGGCTTTGTAGCTCATAAAGATGCCCGCGCCGTCCAGGTAGGCCTTCTCGGAGGCAAAATCGGACTCCCGATGCACCACGCCCGCCACATAGTACGGCTCGCCGGCAATCATCACGCTCAGGCCGGCCACATCGGAAGATCCGAATAGTCGCCAGGCCAGTTCCTCATCCAGGATCACGCGATCGTGCATGAGATCGTTTTCAGAAATGTAGCTACCAGAGCGCAGCTGCAGCGGGTGGAAGAGGAAAAATTCACCGCCCACGCCGATGGCCTTGACCGTAGCGTTGGCCGCACCGTTGCTGACACTCACCTTACCGGTGCCACTGTAGGCATCCACATACAGGCTGGAGGCCAGCTGCACCGCCTCGACGCTACTCTGGCCGGGGTGCACGGCCTGCTGAGTTTCTACTAAAGACGCATCCACCATAGCCTGATCCACCGCCCGGCGGAAGGTCTCAACGACTTCCACGTCTTTTTTCTCATCTTCCGGCAGGAAGCACGCGATCTGTGCAAAGCGCAGCTCGTTCTCCCCTCTCCAGCGATCCGCGGCACGGACGGAGCTCAGCGTGTTGGAAACGATCCACGACAGCACCAAACACACCGCGCACAGTAGTGCCAGCACCATCGGGATCAGCCAGGAAAGCAAGCGGCGCAGTTCAAATTTCTTCTTGTTCATTCATCCACCAGGCGAACCTGATCGCCCGCCTCCAGAGGATGGGAGGAAGTGGTAATAACGAAATCGCCATTGGCCAGGCCGCTGACAGCCGCCGTAGTGTCGTCCTGAGCGAGAATGTTGATCTCAGCTCTGGTGGCAACATAGCGGGTGCGCAAGGGCGTGCTCTTGGCCACCAACACGAGAACGAACGAGCCATTGGAGTCGGTGCGGATGGCACTATTGGGAATCAGGGTGTCGTAACTCGCGCTCTTCTGGCCGATGGAGAGCGTCAGGTTGGTGCCCGGCTCCACGTCGCTGCCGCTGATGCGGAAAATGAGCAGCTTGCCGCGGCCCTGGTTTTGGGGATCGTTGGCGATCTTTTCCAGGGTGGCGGTGATATCGCCGAAGTAATAGTTGGTCACGTTAGCCACGTCACCCACGCGGACCTTCTGGGCCTGCTCATTGGTGACGCTGATCTTCATGGTGTAGCCACGATCTGTGATGGTGATGGTGGCCATGGGGGTCTCGGAAGAGACGGTGTTGCCCGCAGAGCAATGCACGGCAGAAATGGTGCCGGAAACCTTTGCCTTGACCTCCACAGCATCGGAGCCCGTGCTGAGTTCTTCGATGAGCAGCTTCTGCTCCTCGATCTTGTCCCGGGCAGCCTGCAGGTTCATTTCCGTCAGGTCATCCAGAGAGGCGTTGAAGGTCAGTTCCTCCAGGGTCTGCTGGGCGGCTTCCACCTGGGAAGCGGCAGACAGGGCCTCGGAGTAATCATCAATCAGGTCCTGCTGGGCCTCAACCTTGTCCTCTGCCTGCTCCACCAGCGCTTCCAGCTGGGCAAAGTGCATCTGCCAGTTGGCCTGCTGGTTCTTCAGGGCGGTCAGCACGCGGGACGCTTCGGAGAGGGCATACTGAGCAGTGCCGATCTCGTTCTGGAGCTTGTAGATCTGCTCATTGCGGGAGGCCGCAGCGTTGTTCTGCTTGTCCACCACAATCTGCAGTTCCTTGTTCAGCGCGTCGGTTCGTCCATCGCAATCGGCGATGGCAGCCTCATAGGCGGCAATTTCCGTCTGCAGCGCATTCAGGGCCTTCTGGGCATTGGCCAGGGCCGCCTCGTCTGCAGTTATGGTTTCATAGGCCAGCTTCAAAGCAGCCAGCTTTTCATCTGTGATGTATGTATCGTCCCTGCCGGCACGGATCATCGCGTCGCGCAGCAGCTCGGCATTGGCCGCATAAGCCTGCATGCGGTAAGCAACCGTGGCGGCATCGGCATGATCCTGCCCCTGGGCATAACCCATGAGCTCCCGGTAGTCGGCACCGTGGGCAACCTCGCTGGTGGCCAGCTTGGTCTGGGCGGCGGCAAGGGCGCTTTGGGCGCCGGAAAGCTTACCCTTAGCAGTCTCAAGTGCCGTCTGGGCTGCAGACTTTTCCGCCGCAACGGCGGCCAGATCCTTGCGGACATCTGCCTCGGTACGGTCACCGGTATTGTCAGAAACGCTCTTATAGAGGGCATTGAGCTGCTCTGAGAGCGCCTCGATCTCGCCCTCGTACTGACTGACCTGGCCCTCCATCTTGCTGATGTCCGCAGAAAGATTGGTATAGTTGGGGTCTGCCTTGGCGTCCGAGAGGGCCTCTCGGGCTTCGTCCAGGGCCTTGTTCAGAGCCTTCAGCTCCGTCTGAGCGGCGGAGAGCTTGCTTTTCAGTTGAGAAGGCTCCACATCGGTATACTGCCTATACAGCGCCAGGGCCTCGTTATAAGCCTCTCTCGCCTTCTGGATCTGGCGATCCTCCCGGGCAGCCTCGTTGGTGGCGGAGGTCAGCTGTTCCTGGTAGCTGCGTTCCATGCTCTTCAGGGTCTCCTGGGCAGCTTTGAGCTCAGCACTTTCCTGGGGATCCAGGACAAAGAGCACATCACCCGTGGAAACCTGGTCGCCCACCCGCACCAGAACGCTCTGCACCTTGCGGGACTGGCTGATGGTCACATCGTAAGTCTCATTGGCCGAGACCGTACCCGAGCCGCGGATGCGGGCGTTAATGCTGCCGGAAGTTACGGCCTGGGCCGCCACCTCGGGCAGGGAGCGATTCATGATGGTATTGGAAAAGAAGGTCAGCACCAGCAGAATCACCAGAAAGATGATCGCGGCAGTTTTGACCCATTCTCTCTTTTTTACTTTCTGTTCCATATTGGTCCCACTCATCCTTTCACCGAGCCGGAATGTGCGATGCCCTCAACCAGGTATTCCTCACCGTGGAGGAACAGCAGCAGGCCGGGGATCATATAGATCACGGCGACGGCAAAAGCAATGCCGATTTCGCCCGCGTTGATGGTGGAAAGATACACAGAAAGCGGCTGCTTCGTGGCATCAGGCAGCAGAATAATCGGCTGCTCCACCATGTTCCAATAGTCGATAAACACTAAAATCGTGATCGAATACAGCGCGCTGCGGCACTGGGGCAGGCAGATGTTCTTGAAGATCTGCCACTCCGAAGAGCCATCCAGTTTGGCTGCTTCAATCAAAGAGTTCGGAATGCGCCGCATGAACTTTGTGAGCAAGAACACGGAGAACGGCGCGAAAATGCCGGGGAAAATGATTGCCCATCTGGTATCGAGGATCTTCAGCCAGTCACTGACCAGATAGTTCGGCACCAGGGTGACCTGATAGGGCATGAGCATCAAAATCACATAGAAGAAAAACACGGTATTACTGACCTTGCCGCGCCAGCGTGTGAAACCATAGGCGGCGATAGCCGCCACGCCCACCTGCAGCAGCACGATGGGCACCACCAGAATCACGGAGTTCCAAAACTTAATTAAGTACTCAGGAGAGCGGAAGAGCACTGTGATGTACTGGGTAAAGCTGACCTTATCGGGGATGAGCTTGATGTTCACCTCATCGGAAATGTAGCTGGTGCCCTCGGTGGCGGTGGCAAACACCTGGCCGTAGTTGGCGGTGATCTCACTCTGGGTCATAAAGGAATTGGTGATGGTCACCAGGGTGGGCATCACGAACAAAACCGCAAAGACGATAGTTAGAATCGTCATGGCCGCGCGGCCAAAATATCTGGGCTTTTTCATCCTTCCACATCCCTTCCGAACCAGTTTTCAATGGCAAAGAGCAGCGCAATGAGCACGATCATCGCCAGCGCCATAATGATGGCCGCTGCAGACAGACGCTGGTAGTCCAGGCCGATGAACATATTGTTCATGAAGTGCTGCAGCATGTACAGGCCCTCGTAGGGATACTCGCCCGTGAGCAGGAACACTTCGCGGAACACCTTGAAGGAATTGATGATGGCCAGGATGGTCACAAACAGGATGGTTGGCGATAAGTAGCGCAGCTTGATCTTAAAGAACTTATGGGCCGCTGAGGCGCCCTCCACATCTGCCACCTCCAAAAGGGTTTGCGGGATGTTGTTCAGGGCCGCCATGAAAAGAATCATGAAGTAGCCCAGGTTCTTCCACAAAAACAGCAGAATGACAACGACCTGACAGTACTCGGACTTGAGCCAATCAATCTTGTCCACGCCAAAGACGGCGATGAAGTCATTGACCGCGCCGTTGTAGTGGAATAGCACCTGCCAGACCAGAATGATGGATGCCACAGGCACCATCAGGGGCGACAGGAAGAAGGTGCGGAACTGGCTCTTGAGGGGAATGCGGCACTCCAGCATCAGGGCCAGCAGCAGCGACAGCACCACCGCCAGGGGGACTGCCGTGCCGGTGAACTTGGCGGTGTTGGTCACCGCGATGCGGAAAGCGCGGTTGTTCCAAACGGCGATAAAGTTCCGCAAGCCTGCAAAGCTTTCATCCGCCGGGCCCATAATCAGCGAGTAATAGACCACAACGCCGAAGGGGATGACGAAGAAGATCGCCACGCCCAGAAGGCTGGGACCGAGAAAGCACGACGCGTGCAGGAAGCTTTTCAGTTTTTCATTGCATCTTGCCAAAAACTCTTTCATCGGTCCTCACATCTTTCGTTTTAGCCCTGTTCGGCCAGATACAGGCCCACACGGCTCTGGATCATACGGGCAGTCTCTTCCACGGGCTTCTGGCCGTTGAAGTACATCTCAGTTTCCTCGCGGATGATCTGCGCGATTTTTTCATTGTAACCTCTGACGCTCTTGCAGGAGTGGTAGAGCTCCATAAAGCCATCATACTGCTCCTGGGTCATATGGGTAATGTCAATGGTGGTGTTTTCATCCAGCCAGTAGGAGGTCATGGGCTGTTCCACTTCTTCGCCGGTTTCGGGATCGGTCCAGTAGCGCGGGGTCATCCACTGCTCGACCATCTTGTCGAACACCTTGCGGTTGGTGGGGAAATCCCAGATGTACTCGCTGGTCTGGTTCTCCTCCAGCAGCATCTCACGCACGAAGGACCAGGCGGCATCCACATTCTCGCAGGAAGAAGAGATCGCCAGACCGCCGTTGATATTGAACACATTGCCCTTGCCGGTAGCGGAGGGGAAGCCCACGAAGGTGGCATTGTTCTCAAACAGGGCACAGTAATACATGTAGGTTTCCAGCGCGTAGATGCCGGCGCGCACCAGCATCTGCTTGCCCGTCTTCAGGCGGGTGTACTCGGATTCGTAAACGGAATAGTCATAGTCCTCCCAGTTGAACTCCAGGGGGAAGCTATTGGCAAATTTCAGAAGGTCGATGAACTCCTGGTTCTCAAAGTCGCAGCGCATGGTCTGCCAGTCGATGAAGCTGTCCAGGTTCAGGAACAGGCACTGCTCCAGCATGGCAGCCTTGGTGTCGCCCTCGCCGAAGATCGTAGCCTCCGGCGGCAGCATAGACTTGGCGTCCAGCAGATCCGCCAGGGTCCAGCCGATCTCGTCACCCACCAGGCGGGAGTTGCCTACAGCGCTCTGGATGGAGAAGGTATCGGTCACATAGTAGAGCTTGCCGTCGATACTCATGGCATCGAACACTTCGCTCATCAGATCCTCGCGGCTGAGCACGGGATCCTGGTCGATGAGCGTCCAGAGATCCATCAGGATGCCCTTGCCGCCGTACTGGGCGATGGGCATGCTGTCGGTGTCGAGAATATCGGGCACCTTGCCGGAGAGGATCTCGGTGGTGAGCTTGGTGAGGCCTGCGTTGTAATCCTCTTCCGTGTTGAACTCGGAATAATCGCGGACCACAATGCGCACGCCGTCGTTGCGCTTATTGAAGTTGACGATCTCGGTGCGCAGGTTCCAATCCAGATACATACAGGCCAGGGTAAGCTCTTCCTCGATGGGGAGTTCGCTCTTGGGTACGCGGGTCAGCAGATCCAGCGTGTAGTTGGGGCGATTGCTGTTTTCCACATACTCCTGCTCCCAGGCCACCACGCGGCCGTCGGGCAGGAAGCTGAAACTCTGGATGTTGTTGGAGTTGATGTCGCACTCCATCCAGTCGAGCACCTGTTCGGAGGTCTTGGTTTCTTCGATGTAGCCGAAGACTCGGCCGTTGTAGTCAAACAGGAACTGATAGTTGTCAAAGCCGGGATAGAACTGCCAGGCGTTGCGGGCCGTTCCTTCCAGGGTGATTTCTTCGCCCAGAGACTTGGTTTCCAGATCGACCTTTTTCAACACACGGCCTGTTTCCTTCCAAAGGGAAGCGTAAATCAGATCCGTACCAACCTGCATCAGGTCCAGGTACTCTTCCGATTCGATTTTCAGGATCTCCTCGCCGGTTTCGCCGTAGCCGTAGATCACCATGCCGTCGGTGGCATAGAGATTGCCGGCTGTGTCGAGCATGTAATTGTAAAGGTAAACGCCCTCGGGCAGGGTGATGATGCGCTCGGAGACCTTGGCTCCGGCAGCATCAAAACGCATCACGGCAATCGACATCTCGTCGCGAACCCAGAAGTCCCACTGATTCTGGGTTTCGGGATCAAAATCCTCAGGCAACTCATAGATACTCACAGAGCGTTGCTCCACGATCCACAGGCCATTCTCGCCGTCCGGATACATCTTTTCAATGTAGCTGTAGCCTTCCTGGCCTTCTTCAAACTTCGCCGGGCCGTAGTCCGTAACCATCTGTGCCTGCCCATCCTGCAGATTCATGCGGAACAGGCGGTTTTCCTGAAGGTCGTATTCGTAAGTAATTTCGTTGCCCTCGGCATCAAAATAGGAAGAGGTTTCCGTTCCCACCTTGTAGCCGGCAGTAAAGAAAAGGGACTCTCCGGAAACCAGAGAATTCTGAATATAGACAATGTTCTCATCCAGTTCAAAGTCCAGATACTCCACCTTATAGCCGAAGCCGGTGGGGACTTCTTCTTCTTCGTCCTTGTTTCCCTTATTGTCATTCTTATCGTTGTTCTTATCCGAGTTCGGCTTGTTGGAATCGCCGGTGGATGTATTGTCATTCGTGCCGGGATTGCTGTTATCAGCGCAGCCGGCCAGGCACGAGAGCAGCATCACAGCCGCCAGAATGAGCGCGATCCATTTCTTCATGATCTTTTCCTCCTGAATCAAATCATTTCAAAAAACCGGTTGGTTTTGCCGGTGTTTGTCCTGCTCTCATTATACAAACAGGCACAGGCGCGGTCAACAACAGTTCGCTTTCACTTTGGTATCAATTCCACAGGATTTTGTAACCATTTCCCGCTACATATTACAATATGTGCCTCCTGCATCGGAACTGCATCATATTTACTACGACGGCAAACTTTTGAAAAAGTTCCAACAAAAAACCTCTGTCGTTTGTAAAACGACAGAGGTTTTTGATTCAGAGCTTCTTGATTTCCTGCATGCACGCATCGCAGACGTTTTTGCCTTTGTATTCAAACACGTCCTTGGTGCCGCCGCAGAACACGCAGGTACACGCATACTTGCGCAGAATGATGTTCTCGCCATCCACCACGATCTCCAGCGGATCTCGTTCGGCGATATCCAGGGTTCGTCTGAGCTCGATGGGCAAAACAATCCGGCCCAGTTCATCTACTTTTCTGACAATTCCGGTTGATTTCATCACGCGCCTCCTCACGTCCACAGGCACTTTCCTCTTTATAGTTTATATTATACCAGGAAACTTTCCATCCTGTCAATCCGCATGTGCATTTGCGTTAGGCCATACGCATAGCTTGTATTATCCAAAACAGGAGGCGACATTATGGCAATTTCCGCCGTGCTTGCTCTGATGCTGCTGTGCAGCGTCGTGTTCTCTATTCTCACGGGCTCCGGCCCAGCCCTTGCCGCCGCGGTAAGCGAAGGCGCCGACGCCGGGATCCGTCTGACCATTTCTCTTGCAGGCGTGATTTGCCTGTGGAGCGGTTTGAGCCGGGTGATGGAGGCCGCAGGCGCAAATCGCGCCCTGGCGCGACTATTCCGGCCCCTTTTGCGGCTGCTCTTCCCCGAGGCCAGCCGGAACGCCGACACACTGGGCGCCATCAGCGCCAATTTCACGGCGAATCTTTTGGGTCTGGGCAACGCTGCCACTCCATTGGGCATTGTTGCGGTGAAAAAGCTCGCCGTGCAGGCGCAAAACGGCATTGCCACGGACGAAATGTGCCGCTTCATCGTTCTCAATACCGCCTCCATCCAACTGCTGCCTATCACTGTGGCCGCAGTGCGGGCCGCGGCAGGCGCGGCAGCGCCCTTTGACATTCTGCCCTGCGTGTGGGTCACCTCCCTTTGCGCAGTGGTGGCGGGTGAAGCTGCGGCTTTTTTCTTTGGAAGGTACGGCAAATGACAGAGTATTTAATTCCCCTTCTAATGTGTGCCATCAGCATCTTAGCTCTTTCTAAAAAGCAGGATGTGTACGGCATTTTAACCGCCGGGGCGGCAGACGGCCTGAAAACCGTGGTGCAGATCGCCCCGGCTCTGGTGGTGCTGCTGACGGCAGTGCAGATGCTGCGCGCCTCGGGTGCGCTGGATTCGCTCAGCACCTTCCTTTCCCCCATCTTTGCCCGCGTCGGCATCCCGCCGGAGGTAGCGCCCCTTTTGCTCATTCGCCCGGTCAGCGGCAGCGCCGCGCTGGCTGTAGGTGCAGATCTAATCGCTGCCCACGGACCGGACTCTACCGTTGGCCGCTGCGCGGCTGTCATCCTGGGTTCCACGGAAACAACCTTTTACGCCATCAGCGTTTACTTCGGCGCGGCAGGCATTGACAAGACCCGCTACACGGTTCCCGCTGCCCTGTTGGCCGATTTCACCGGGTTTTTGGTAGCTTGTCTGTCTGTTCAGTGGTTTTTCTGATCTTTTTGGGCAGAATTTTTCCTTTTTCTTCTGTACAGAATCGGCTTTTTCTGCTATGATAGGAGTTCAGAATTTATGATACGAAGGAAGGATACCATGAACAAGTTTGTGGAATTGATCTCCCAGGAGGTCTCGAAGGCATTCACCGCCGCCGGTTACGAGGGCGGCTACGGAATTGTCACCGTTTCCAACCGACCGGATCTTTGTGAATATCAGTGCAACTGTGCCATGAAGGCAGCAAAGCTCTTCAAGAAGGCCCCCATTGCCATTGCCCAGGACGTTGCTGCCCAGTTGAACGGCAACCCCATGTTCCTGAGTGTGGAAGCTGTCAATCCCGGTTTTCTGAACTTCAAGCTGAACGCCTGCGCCTGCAAAGATTACATTGAGGCCATGCGCACCTCTGAGCGTTTTGGCGCCTGGCAGGAAGAAACCCCCAAGACCATTGTGGTGGACTACGGCGGCCCCAACGTGGCCAAGCCCCTGCACATTGGCCACCTGCGCTCCGCCATCATCGGCGAGAGTCTCAAGCGCATTTACCGCTACTGCGGCAACAACGTCATCGGCGACATTCATATGGGCGACTGGGGTCTTCAGATGGGCCTGATTATCGCAGAACTTGCCGAGCGTCAGCCGGAGCTGTGCTACTTCGATCCGGACTACACCGGCGAATACCCCACCGAGGCGCCCTTTACTATCTCCGAACTGGAAGAGATCTACCCCGCCGCCTCCGCCAAGAGCAAGGTGGACGAGGCCTTTGCCGAGAAGGCGCACACCGCCACCTTTGAGCTGCAGGACGGCCGACGCGGCTACCGCGCCATCTGGAATCATATCATGGCAGTCTCCGTTGCCGACCTGAAGAAGAACTACGCCAACCTGGACGTGGACTTCGATGTGTGGCTGGGCGAAAGCGACGCGCAGCCCTATATCCCCGCCATGCTGGAAGATCTGAAGGCCCGCGGCTTTGCCACCGAGTCCGATGACGCTCTCATCATGGAGGTTGCCGAGGAAACCGACACCAAGGAAGTTCCTCCCTGCATTCTGGTCAAGTCCGACGGCGCCACTCTGTACGCCACCACCGACCTTGCCACCATGGTGCAGCGTATGCAGGACTACAATCCCGACAAGATGCTGTATCTGACCGACAAACGTCAGAGTCTGCACTTTGAGCAGGTCTTCCGTGCCGCCCGCAAGAGCGGCATCGTCCGCCCGGATACCGAACTGCAGTTCCTGGGCTTCGGCACCATGAACGGCAAGGACGGCAAGCCCTTCAAAACCCGCGACGGCGGCGTGATGCGCCTGGAGCGTCTGATCAGCGAGATCACCGAGTTCGTGCACGACAAGGTGCAGGAGAACCAGATCGTTGCTGAGGAAGAGCGCGCCGCCACGGCCCGCCTGATTGCCATGGCAGCCTTGAAGTACGGCGATCTGAGCAACCAGCCGGCGAAGGATTACATCTTCGATCTGGACAAGTTCGCCGCCTTTGAAGGCAACACCGGTCCGTATATCCTCTACACCATCGTGCGTATCAAGTCCATTCTCTCCCGCTACGGTAAGGAGGCAGACTCCTTGCCCATCGCAGAGCCCGTCTGCAGTGAGCAGAAGGAACTGATGCTCACCCTGAGCCGCTTCTCGGACAACCTGTCCATCGCCTACCGCGACAACGCGCCCAACGTCATTTGCGCCTATCTTTACGATCTGGCAGGCAGCTTCAACAAGTTCTATCACGAGGTCAAGATTCTGGCCGAGACCGATCAGGCCAAGCAGGAAGGCTACATTGCCCTGTGCCGTCTGACCCAGCGCGTGCTGGAGACCTGCTGCGATCTTCTGGGCTTCTCCGCCCCCGAAAAAATGTAACAACCTAGGCAAGCCTCCACTTTCGTGGAGGCTTGCCACATCTTATCGAAATGCCAATGAAACACTTTATTTCCAAAATTCCCATTGAAAAGGGTTGGAGCGGTGATAAGAAATACTGCGTCACCACCCAGGACGGGCAGAAATACCTGCTGCGCATCTCTGCTCCGGAGCGTGCCGTGAACCGTGAGCAGCTTTTTGCCATGCACAAAAAAGTGCAGGAGCTGCATCTCCCCATCTCAGAGAGCCTGGAATACGGCGTGTGTGAGGAAGGTGCGTACCTGCTGCAAACCTGGGTGGATGGCGAGGATGCCGAAACCGTGATCCCTTCCCTGCCCCGGGAAACGCAGTACACCTTCGGTCTGGAGGCAGGCCGCATCCTGCAAAAGCTGCACACCATCCCCGCGCCGGAAGGCCTGCCCAAGTGGGAAGACTACTTCAACGCCAAAATCGACCGCAAGATCCGCACCTATGAGGCCTGCCCTTTAAAATATGACGGCGCCGAACACTTCCTGCGCTACCTGCAGGAAAATCGGCATCTGCTCAATGGCAGGCCCCAGAGCTTCCAGCACGGCGACTACCACATTGGCAACATGATGGTGGACCGCGGCGGTCAGCTGCAGATCATCGACTTCGACAAATACGATTTTGGAGATCCCTGGGAGGAGTTCAACCGCATCGTCTGGTGTGCCCAGGCTGCGCCGGTGTTCGCCTCCGGCCTTTTGGACGGCTACTTCGACGGCCCTGTCCCCGAGGCCTTCTGGCGGCTTCTTTGCCTGTACATTTCCAGCAACACCCTCTCCTCCGTTCCCTGGGCCATCCCCTTTGGGCAGGAAGAGATCGACGTAATGCTCAACCAGGTCAAAGACGTGCTCAGTTGGTACGAAAACATGCGTCGAATCATCCCCACCTGGTATCAAAAGCCATAGAAAAAAGAGCCATGACAGCTGTCATGGCTCTTCTTATTTACTGCAGCACTTTATCAGCGAAGGTCTCCGACTTGGTGCGGACGCTGATCTCGTATTCGTTCACACCGATGGGTTCGTGTTCGATCTCTACCTGGTAGTCGAATGCGAAGCGACCGCCGTTATCGTCCAGCTCGGACTCAATGAAACGGGCGTTCACGCCGATGAGCAGAGCACCAAATCCCATATCGTAGAGGGATTCGTTCTTTTTGCCCGGCTCAAAAATCATGGTGGAATCCAGATTACCGGAACGGGAGAGGATGATCTTCTCCGGGCGGATCTCAAAGGTGGTGTTCACGCCCTCCATGCCGGTAACTTCGCTCTCCACATAGCTGACGGAGTAAATTCCATCCTCCCTCGACAGGGTGCCACCGGTAACCAGTTCCACGGTCTGGGGCTCTTCGCCCTCCATTTTCTGAGTGCCGCGGATGGAAATGAGTACATCTTTTTTCATAGGGTTCTCCTTAGTAACTTCCGATGTCCACCTGCTGCACGGTGCCGTCCATGGGGCACTTGAGGAAGTGCTCCGCCAATTCGGCAAAGCCCTCCGTGGAGTCGGAAACATAGTATTCGCATTTGCCGCCCTCAGCATTCCCGTTGAGCAGATCCCGCTCGGTCAGGTAGGAAGCCAGGGCGCGGGCTGCCTCGGCACCGGAATTGATGAGCAAGGTTTCCTCCCCCATGAAGCCGCCGATGACGGCATTGAGGAGCGGATAGTGGGTGCAGCCCAGCACCAGGGTATCACAGCCCCAATCCTTCAGGTCCTGCAGATATTCTTTCACCACAGTCTCAATGACCACATCGCCCGGTTCCGTTCTGCCGTTTTCCACCAGAGGCACAAACAGCGGGCAGGCGCGGGTACGGATCTCAAGATTCTCGCCGTGCTGACGGATCAGCGGCTCATACACGCCCGAACGGATGGTGGCTGGAGTGGCAATCAGGCCGATGCGGCCGTTGCGGGTGGCTGTCGCCGCCCGCAAGGCGGATGGCTCCACCACACCAAGAACGGGCAGGTCAAATTCCTCCGCCACCACGCTGCGCACGGTATCGGCGGAATTGCAGGCCACCACGATGGCTTTGGGATCGAACTGCAGAAGAAAGCGGATGTTCTGCCGGGCGTATTTGATCAGGGTCTGCCGGGATTTGGTGCCGTAGGGCACGCGGCCGGTATCGCCGAAATAGACGATGTTCTCCCCCGGCAGCTGACGGCGCAGCTGACGCACCGTAGTCAGGCCGCCCAGGCCGGAATCAAACACACCGATGGGCCTGTTATCCATGGCGGGCCTCCACGGCGTAGTCCACCAGACGGGTGAGCAGTTCTTTATAAGGGATACCAGAGGCCTCAAACAGCTTGGGATACATGGAAATGGAGGTAAAGCCCGGTAGGGTGTTGATCTCGTTGAAGATCACATCGCCTTTGGCGGTAACGAAGAAATCCACACGCGACAGGCCGGTGCAGCCCAGGGCAGAATAAATCTTCACCGCGTTGCGGCGCACTTTTTCAGCCACATCCTTCTCGATGCGGGCGGGGATGTAAAGCTGGGCAGAATCGGTGATGTACTTGGCCTCGTAGTCGTAGAACTCGGCACCGGAATCAATCTCGCCGCAGATGGAAGCAACGGGCTCTTCGTTGCCCAGAACGGCGACCTCGATCTCGCGGCCGTCGATGAACTCTTCCACCAGAATCTTGCGGTCGTACTTAGCCGCCTCCCGCAGCGCCCTATGCAGGGCAGCTACGTCCTTGGCCTTGCCCACGCCCACGGAGGAGCCGGTGCCGGCCGGCTTGACGAAAACGGGATAACGGAACTTTTCCTCCACCCGCTCCACGGCGGCGTCTTCATCGTGCTCCAGCTGCTCTGCCGTGATCAGCAGCCAGGCAGCCTGACGCACCTGGGCCTCGTCGGCCACCAGCTTGGTCAGGCACTTATCCATGCCCGTGGCGGAAGCCGCCACGCCGGGGCCCACGCAGGGGATTCCGGCCAGCTGGGCCAGGCCCTGGATGGAGCCGTCCTCGCCGTTCTCGCCGTGCAGCACGGGGAACATGGCGTCGATCTTCTCATTCTTCACGCCGGCAGCTTCGAACAGCCACAGGCCCTCGCCTCTGGCGGGGGACAGCACAGCACGGCAGCAGGAAGGATCGTTCATCCATTCATTCTTCGGCAGCAGAGAATAGTCATTGCCGCCAAAGTGGATCCACTGACCTTCTTTTGTAATTCCCACCGGGATGACCCGGAATTTTTCGGTGTCCAGATTGCGCAGGACGGACTCCGCCGAGCGCAGGGATACTTCGTGCTCCGGCGAAACGCCGCCGAACAGCACCAGCAAATTCAATCTTTGCATCTGTCTTCTCCTTTCCGATATGGAGCTGACTATATCATATTCCAAAACCGCCGGTAAAACAAGAGTATTTTTGGTTTCTACATTTTTTATGTGGAAATCTTGACGGGGGCGGTATATAATAGCGTACAAAAGGAGGTCTCAGCCATGAAGATCGATCTCTCGAAAAAAGAATTCCGCCGTCTTCTGGACCTGGTGTACATTGGAAACTGGGTTTTAAACTCCATGCGCGGCGATGATAGATTCCAGGATTACGACGAAGTGGAAAGCAAGCTCTTCGCCCTGTGCAAGGAAGCCGGTATGCCCACCCTGGCCGAACGCTGGGACGGTATCATCATCCCCTCCCGCGCATTCGCCGAAGGCGGCATCCACGAAGCCATCGCCGATTATGAGGACACCATCTTTTTTGAGATTCTGGCCGAAGAACTGGCCCGGCGGGATATGGATCATCAACCCATTTCTTCCGAGAATTACGAGGAACTGCGCAGCCGTATGGAAGACTATATTCTGGAGTTTGAGGCCAACGGCACCGACAACCTCCTGCTGGACCGGAACGGCGGCTGAAACAGCTCGGCAGCAAACTGCACAAAAGTGAATTAAACAAACTTTTTTATCCAGTGAAATCCACAAAACTACATTTTTTATCGGAATTTATTTGACAAAATGGCCTTCGATATGGTAAAACTAGAGCAACATATTGAAAGGAGCCTACCGGAATGTTTGTGACTGAGAACCGCCAGAACCTGCACGAGGCAATCAAGGGCGTTTCTTTCCCCTCTTCCGGTGTTCCGTTTTCCCTTGGCGATACTGTTTTTGTTTTTCCCGGCTTTGCAGATGTTCATGTTCATCTGAGAGAGCCGGGATTTTCTTATAAGGAAACCATCGAAAGCGGAACCCGTTCCGCCGCCCGCGGCGGCTACACCACAGTCTGCGCCATGCCGAACCTGAATCCCGTTCCCGACACCGCCGAGACTCTGGCCCTGCAGCTGCAGGCCATCTCCGATCGGGCCGTGATCCGCGCCTATCCCTACGGCGCCATCACCATGGGTGAAAAGGGCGAACGGCTGGCAGATCTTGCCGCCATGGCAAAGGATGTCTGCGGTTTCTCCGACGATGGCCGCGGTGTGCAGGACGAGGGCATGATGCGCGAGGCCATGATGCGCGCCAAGGCCCTGGGCAAGATCATTGCCGCTCACTGTGAGGACAACAGCCTGCTCTTCGGCGGCTACATTCACGACGGCGAATACTGCCGTACCCACGGCCACAAAGGCATCTGCTCCAAGAGCGAGTGGGGTCCCATTGAGCGCGACCTTCGCCTGGTGGAAGAAACCGGCTGCAGCTACCACGTGTGCCACATCTCCACCAAGGAATCGGTGCAGCTGATCCGCGACGCCAAAGCATCCGGCATCGACGTCACCTGCGAAACCGGCCCCCACTACCTGACCCTGTGCGACGAAGATCTGCAGGAGGACGGCCGCTTCAAGATGAATCCGCCCCTGCGCAGCCGCGAGGATAAGGACGCTTTGCTGGAAGGCCTGTGTGACGGCACCATCGACATGATCGCCACCGACCACGCTCCCCACTCCTTAGAGGAAAAGGCCAAGGGTCTGGCGGGTAGTCTGATGGGCGTTGTGGGCCTGGAGACTGCTTTTCCGGTGCTCTACACCCATCTGGTCAAGCCAGGCATCCTGAGCCTGGAGCGTCTGAGTCAGTTGCTCTCGGACAACCCCCGCCGGCGTTTCGGTCTGCCGGGCGGTTATGAAAACGGCGACTATACTGTCTGGGATTTGAGTGAAAACTACACCGTGGATCCCAATGAGTTCCTCACCATGGGTCGGGCCACCCCTTTTACGGGCATGCAGGTTTCCGGCCGCTGCCTGATGACTGTCTGTAATGGACGCGTCGTCTACGAAGTTTAAGAAAGGAGCACCCCATGAAACAGCTTCTGTTTACCATTCTGGAAAATGCACCGCTGACCGAAACGGTCTACAAGATGCGTCTTTCCGGCGACTGCACGGACTTCACCCGTCCGGGTCAGTTCCTGAACATCCGTCTGGATGGCTTGTTCCTGCGCCGTCCCATCTCCGTGTGTGACTGGGCAGATGAGACCGTCACCATCCTCTACAAGGTAGTCGGCACCGGCACCCGCAAGATGGCCGCCATGAAGCAGGGCGAAACCCTGGACATCCTTACCGGCCTGGGCAACGGTTATGACACCGCCCAGTCCGGCGAGACTCCCCTGCTGGTGGGCGGCGGCGTGGGTGTACCCCCGCTGTACGGTCTGTGCCGCACCCTCGTCGCCGAGGGAAAGAAGCCCACGGTCATTCTGGGCTTCAACACAGCTGCTGAAGTCTTCTACGAAGAAGAGTTCCAGGCCCTGGGCGCCAATGTCATCGTGGCCACTGCCGACGGCAGCCGCGGCGTGAAGGGCTTCGCTGCCCACGCTATGGAAGGCCTCAGCTACACTTACGTTTACACCTGCGGCCCGGAATTAATGCTCAAGAGCGTCTACGACGCAGCATCTACTTCCGGTCAGTTCAGTTTTGAAGAGCGCATGGGCTGTGGCTTCGGCGCCTGCATGGGCTGCACCTGCGAAACCAAGTATGGCAACAAGCGCATCTGCCGGGACGGCCCCGTGCTGGAAAAGGAGGAGATCATATGGTAAGTACCCGCGTGAATCTCTGCGGCATTGAGCTTTCTAACCCCATCATCCCCGCCAGCGGTACCTACGGCTTCGGCTACGAATTCGCAGAACTCTACGACATCAACTGCCTGGGCACCTTCTCCTTCAAGGGAACCACCCTGAATCCCCGCTTCGGCAATCCCACCCCTCGCATTGCCGAGACTCCCTCCGGCATGCTCAACGCCGTAGGTCTGCAGAATCCCGGCGTGGAAAAGGTCATCGCCGAGGAACTGCCCAAACTGAAGAAAGTCTTCCACAAGCCGGTCATGGCCAACATCTCCGGCTTCTCCCTGGATGAGTACGTCACCGTCTGCCGCATGCTCGACGAGCAGGAGCAGGTGGGCTGGCTGGAAGTGAACATCAGCTGCCCCAACGTACACAACGGCGGCATGTCTTTCGGCACCGACCCGAAGGCCGCCGCGGAAGTGACTGCCGCTGTCAAGGCCGTCACCACCAAACCCGTCATCATGAAGCTCTCCCCCAACGTGACGGACATCACCGCCATCGCCGCCGCCTGCGAAGATGCCGGCGCCGACGGCATCAGCCTCATCAACACCCTGCTGGGCATGCGTCTGGACCTGCGCCGCCGCAAGCCCCTGCTGGCCAACACCACCGGCGGTCTGTCCGGCAGCGCCATCTTCCCGGTGGCCGTTCGCATGGTCTACCAGGTGGCCAAGAAGGTCAAGATCCCCATCGTGGGTATGGGCGGCGTCACCACCACGGAGGACGTGCTGGAAATGATGATGGCCGGCGCCACCGCCGTTCAGGTGGGTGCAGCAAACCTAGTAAATCCGCTCGCCGCGAAGGAGCTTGTGGACAAGCTCCCCGAGACGATGCAGCAGTATAACATCAACAATCTTGAAGAAATTATCGGAGGTGCACTGTAATGGGTAAAGACGTAATTATTGCCTGTGATTTTTCCAGCCGTGAGCAGACGCTCAATTTCCTCAGCCAGTTCAAGGGCCGCAAGCCCTTTGTGAAGATCGGCATGGAGCTCTACTATGCCGAAGGTCCGGACATGGTCCGCGAGATCAAGGCCCTGGGCCATCCCATTTTCCTGGATCTGAAGCTGCACGACATCCCCAATACCGTCAAGAAGTCCATGGCGGTTCTGTCCCGCCTGGATGTGGATATGTGCAACCTGCACGCCGCCGGCACCCGCGCCATGATGGAAGCCGCCCTGGAGGGTCTGACCCGTCCCGACGGCACCCGTCCCCTGCTGGTCGCTGTCACCCAGCTGACCTCCACCAGCGAAGAGCGTATGCATGACGAGCTGCTGATCACCGGCTCCATGCCCGACGTTGTCATGCACTACGCCGAGAACGCCCGCAATGCCGGCCTGGACGGCGTCGTCTGCTCTCCCCTGGAGGCCGAGGCTGTACATCAGCGCTGCGGCGAGAACTTCATCACCGTTACCCCCGGCGTTCGCTTCGCTGACGGCGACATCGGTGACCAGGTTCGCGTTATGACCCCGGAACAGGCCAAGAAGATCGGCTCCGACTACATTGTCGTCGGCCGTCCTGTCACCGCCGCTGCCGATCCCGTGGCCGCTTACGAGCGTTGCCTGAGAGAGTTCGTTGACTAAAGAAAGGAAGGAATCCTACCATGAATATCGCCGAAAGAATCGCAAAAGACCTGCTGTCCATCCGCGCCGTGTTCCTGCGTCCGGATGAGCCCTTCACCTGGGCCAGCGGCATCAAGAGCCCCATCTACTGCGACAACCGCCTGACCCTGACCGCTCCCGAAGTCCGCACCCACGTGGAAGAGGGCCTGGCTGAGGTCATCCGCGCCGAGTATCCCGAGGTCGAAGTGCTGATGGGCACCTCCACCGCCGGTATCGCCCACGCCGCCATCGTCGGCCACATCATGAATCTCCCCATGGGCTATGTCCGCTCCGGCAGCAAGGACCACGGCCGTCAGAACCAGATCGAAGGCAAGCTGGAAAAAGGCCAGAAGGTCGTCGTGGTGGAAGACCTGATCTCCACCGCCGGCAGCTGCATCGACGTGGTCAACGCTCTGCGTGAGGCCGGCGCCGAAGTGCTTGGCATCGTGAGCATCTTTACCTACGGCATGCAGAAGGGCCTGGATCGTCTGGCCGCCGCCGATGTGAAGAACGTCAGCCTGTGCAACCTGGACGCTCTGGTCAAGGTCGCCGCTGAGAGCGGCTACATCGCCGAAGGCGATCAGGAGCGCATCCTGAAGTTCCGCGATAACCCCTCCGATGAGAGCTGGATCGGAGCCTAACGATGAAGAGTCTGATCGGTATTCTCGATTTAAGCATCCAGGAACTGGACGAGCTCATCGCCCTGGCCAACGACATCATCGCAAACCCGGCCAAGTACGCCGAGTCCTGCAAGGGTAAGAAGCTGGCCACCCTGTTCTTTGAGCCCTCCACCCGCACCCGTCTGAGCTTTGAGGCCGCCATGTACGAGCTGGGCGGCAACGTGCTGAGTGTCTCCTCCGCCGCTTCCTCCTCCGCCGCCAAGGGCGAGAGTGTGGCCGACACCGCCAAGACCATCAGCTGCTACGCCGACATCATCGCCATGCGCCATTCCAAGGAAGGCGCCCCGTATGTAGCCAGCCTGAACGCCACCATCCCCGTGATCAACGCCGGTGACGGCGGCCACAATCACCCCACCCAGACTCTGGCCGACCTTTTGACCATTCAGCGTGAGAAGGGCCGTCTCAGCGGTCTGACCATCGGCGTGTGCGGCGACCTGAAGTTCGGCCGTACTGTCCACTCCCTGATTGAGGCCATGCAGCGCTACCCGGACAATCGCTTTGTGCTCATCTCTCCCACCGAACTGAAGCTTCCCAGCTACGTCAAGAAGGGCCTGAAGGATCAGAACATCCCCTACACTCAGACCACCGATCTGGACGCCGCTCTTCCCGAGCTGGACATCCTGTATATGACCCGCGTGCAGCGTGAGCGCTTCTTCAATGAGGAAGACTACCTGCGTCTGAAGGACAGCTACATCCTCACTCCCGAGAAAATGCAGCTGGCCGGCCCCAATATGAGCGTGCTGCATCCCCTGCCCCGCGTGAACGAAATCTCCGTTGCCATTGACTCCGATCCCAGAGCCTGCTACTTCAAGCAGGTGCTCAATGGTAAGTTCATGCGCGCTGCTCTGATTCTGAAAATGCTGGAGGTTGTGTGAGATGAATATTGATTCCATTATCAACGGTATTGTCCTGGACCACATCACCGCCGGCAAAGGCATGGAAATCTACCGTTTCCTGAAGCTGGACGCCCTGGACTGCCCCGTGGCCATCATTCAGAAGGCCACCAGCCGCAACATGGGCCAGAAGGACATCATCAAGATCGACGGCAAGCTGGACATCGACCTGAATGTCCTGGGCTTCATCGATCCCGGCATCACCATCAATACCATCGTGGACGGCAAGCTGGTCTCCAAGCATCATCCGGAGCTGCCGGAGATCCTCACCGGCATTCTGGAGTGCCACAATCCCCGCTGCATCACCAGCACCGAGCAGGAGCTGCCCCAGGTGTTCCGCCTGTCCGACCGCAGAAATCACAGCTACCGCTGCATTTACTGTGAGACCCAGGCAAAGTAATTTCTTCTGAAATTGGGCCGGGTGCTGAAAAGCATCCGGCCCGTTCTTTTTGGGAGGTAAGCAATGAAACGCAAAACCCTCCGGCAGGCCTTCCTGGATTCTCTGCCGGTCATGGCCGGCTACATGGTGCTGGGCTTTGGCTTCGGCGTGCTGCTGCAGAAGGACGGCTATCCGTTCTACGTCGCCACCCTCATGAGCCTGACCATCTTCGCAGGCTCGCTGCAATACGCTGCCGTCAGCCTCTTTGCCCAGGGCGCGAGCCTTCTGACCACAGCCCTGGTGACCCTGATGGTCAACGCCCGGCATTTGTTCTACGGCCTTTCCATGCTGGAAAAATACCGGAACACAGGAAAGGCAAAACCGTATCTGATCGCCTCGCTGACGGATGAGACCTACTCCCTGGTCAGCCGCGATACGATTCCCGATGGCGTGGACAAAAAGAAGTACTACCTTCTGGTCTCCGTGCTGGATCACTCCCACTGGATTCTGGGCTCCACCCTGGGCGCCCTGTTCGGCACCCTGGTGCAGTTCAACTCTCAGGGTGTGGAGTTCGCTATGACGGCTCTTTTTGTGGTCATCTTTGTGGATCAATGGCTCTCCACCAAGCAGCACCTGCCGGCCCTCATTGGTCTGGGTGCCAGCCTTGTATGCCTCGTGATTTTCGGCGCGGCGGATTTCCTGATTCCTTCTATGGTAGCCATCTCGGCTGCTCTTCTGCTGCTGCGGGGGCCCTTGGGAAAGGAGGCGCCCCATGCTGAGTAACACACAGCTCTACCTGAGCATCGCCATTCTGGCCCTCGGCACCCTGTTCCTGCGGGCCGCGCCCTTCCTGCTGTTCCGCAACGCGGAGAAAACGCCCAAGATCATCCTGTACTTAGGCAGAGTCCTTCCCGCCGCCCTGATGGGCATGCTGGTGGTGTACTGCCTGAAGGATGTGCAGCTGCTCACCTCTCCCCACGGTATTCCGGAGGCCATTGCCATCGTGGCGGTAATCCTCCTGCACCTGTGGAAGCGCAACAGCCTGCTTTCCATCGGCGGCGGCACGGTGCTGTACATGATTCTGGTGCAGCTTGTATTCAAATAAGCAAAAGCGGTTGGCTTTCGCCAACCGCTTCTTTTTTATTCTGCAATACTGTCATCCGGGGTGTTATACACCCCTTCTAAAACGCTTTCATCAATGCTTTCATCTGGGGTGTTATACTCCGCCATGACTTCCAGGAAAATGGGCATCCTGGGGTACATCTCAAAGGCCTTTTCCTCGCCCAGGCGGTCATATTCCCGGAACATGAACCGGCACCAGCTGTCAAAGTACTCCTGGGGCGTTTCGGTGTAAAGGTCGATGCTGCTCTCCGGAATCAGGCGCAGGAGGAACTCTTCGAGCAGCACGCCACGGTAATCAACCTGCCCGCCGTACATGAACTCATGCAGCACAAAGCGCAGGGCCTCATCGCCGTAGCAGAGGATGCGGTTGTACTCGTCCAGGTATTCTTCCCGGAACTCCGAGTTGTTGCCCAGCCTGTGGTAGCCGTCCATGATGGAGCCAAACAGATAGCTGATCTCCCCCTGGGCGTCGATCCCATAGCTCTCTATTAACCCCTGATAAGTCACCTGGGTGAACAGCTGCCAGATTGCCGCACGCGTCTCTTCGCTGAAATCCGGGACGTTGTCTGTAACGCCAATCGGATAATGCTGTGCAAGCTGTTCCGTATCCCAGACATTGGGCTCACCCTGCCAATAGGATACGATATCATATCGTCCATCCTCACGCAGCTGCAGTTCCACCACAGCTGGGGCATAAATCTCTTTCACCGGCTGCATGAGACTCTGATTTTCAAAATCAAACTCCCAATACATTGCCGCGATCAGCCGCGTCACAGTAGTCACACTGAACGCGCCGTTCTCATCTTCGCCGCAGCCGATGGCTGTAACCTCGTCCAGGAGTTCATAGTTAAAGCTGATGTTTCCAGCACCGGGATACGGCTGATTGTGCAGGCGAATCGCACCCCAGGTGGCTGCGGTTAAGGGATCCAAAGGCTCCACGGTAATCTGCACATCTGTCGTTTCCTGATCCTCATCATCCGGGGCAGGCTCATCGTCGCCCGTTGGCCATTCGATGGGAATGATGGGTGTGCCCTCCGGGACAAGCTCAAAAATGCGGCTGTTCAGGTTGATCCACGTTGCACCAGCGAAATAATACAGTTCAATGCCTGTATTCTCCGCCTGGGAGAAATAGCGAATGGAGCCGAGATTCCCTTCCGGCAGTTCTGCTGCGAACATGATGCCGGCTTCTTTCATCTTTGTTTCAAATTCTTCCTGACTCAGGTGCTGCGTTTCCTTCCAGACGAAGTCCAACTCGGTCTTTCCGTCCGTATCTGTCCAGGTCAACACAT
>SVLN01000054.1 GCA_015067925.1 Oscillospiraceae bacterium | reverse complement strand
TCTGCTGCGAACATGATGCCGGCTTCTTTCATCTTTGTTTCAAATTCTTCCTGACTCAGGTGCTGCGTTTCCTTCCAGACGAAGTCCAACTCGGTCTTTCCGTCCGTATCTGTCCAGGTCAACACATCTTCGTACAAATAGAACAAGCCCAGATCCACCCCATCCTTCGGCAGGAAGGAAAGGCCCATGTGCTGCCCCACCAGGGCGCCGGCAACGAAAGCCGGTATTTCTTCTGTCCGCTCAGGCAGAGTTGTCGGCTCCAAACGCATGGCGTGGGTAAAGAAGGAATCGTCCGAGGCAGAATCGGTCTGCGCTTCACTGTCCTGCCAGCCGACAAAGAGCAGCAAGTCGCCATTCTTCTGCTGCAGCAGCACGTACATCTGCTGGGCGGGATCCTTGAAATCGGCATAGCGCCAGGCCTTGTAATTGCCCCTGCGCAGAGCCTTGGCATCGGCCTGGGTAAACTCCGCGTCCTCTCGGGTGGAGCAGTAGCGGTCAAACCAATCCTTGTTCAGCTTGGTTTCTTCCAGCCTGCACACCACCTCAGAATCGACCATTAACCGATGGGAGACCAGCGTTCCGTCGGCAGCAATCTCGTAGACGGGCATGCGCTCCGCCCGATACTCCGTGGAAGAGATGGGCGCGTGGTAGAGAACCTCCTGCACCCGGTACCTCTGTCCCAGGGGTGTAGGCAGCTCCGTCACAGGGTCTGTGAGGAAACACACCGCCGCAACGATGCTGGCGATCAACGCCACCAGAACGACCCAGAAGGCCGGTTTCTTATAATTCAAAATACTCACAATGCGCTGCTTCACACCCACCTCGCCGAAAGCTAGGGGGCAGGCAGCGATGCTCTTGCGGGAAACGGAGCAGGTCAGCAGAGCCGAAGAATAGGGCTTCTTCTCCCCTTCTCCCAGAATGCGAATGACCTTTTCATCGCAGGCCAGCTCAATATCCCGGCACAAGAGAACGTAGGCGACCCAAACCAGGGGATGGAACCAGTATAGCGCCAACAGCACAAAGGCCACGGGCTTGATCCAATGATCCCGGCGGGATAGGTGCGCGCGCTCATGGGCCAGAACATAACTGCGCTCCGGCTCTGCAAGTCCCACCGGCAGATAGATCCGCGGGCGGAAGATGCCAAGAATAAAAGGGGAAGCGATTGTTTCGCAGAGCCAGACGCCCTCTTCCTCCGGCACGGCCTCGGCCACTCGCTGGCGCAGGCGCAGGAAACTCGCCAGGCAATATAGCAGCATCACTGCCACACCAATGACCCAAACCCAACCGGCAAGGATCGTGATGACCTGCAAAGGATTCACGCTGTCGCCTGGATTGGGCGCCAGGGCGGCGGACACCACAGGATTGACCACCCGATTGATGGCCTGCACACCGGTGGTGAGGGTCGGCTCCGTGGAGTAGAGGGTGGACGGACTGATGACCTCCGCGCTGGGCAGCAGGCTCAGAACGCTTTCAATCTCCAGCGGCACGGCCAGACGCACACCCACCAACAGCCACAAAAGGCAGAACACCCACTTCGGTGCTTTTTTGAACACCAGGCGCAGCACCAGCACCGCCAGCACCAACCAGCCGGCTGCCATGGCCCGATTGAAGAAGCTTAAAAACAAAGTTTCCATCTCAGTCCTCCTCGTAAGCGTCAATCAGGCTGCGCAGGGCAGCCACATCCTCCTTGGAAAGATCCCGCTTTTGGGTGAACGCCGCCACAAAAGCGGGCAGAGACCCCTCGAAGGTCTTTTCCACCAGTTCATCGATCTGGGCGCGCTGCACCTCGTCCTTGCTCACCAAGGAGCGTACCACTGCATCCTCACTCTTCACCACGCCCCGTTCGGACAAGCGCTTAATGACGGTATAGGTGGTGGCCTTGCTCCAGCCCAGCTGCTCCTTGCAAAGGTGCACCAGCTCGGTACTCTTCACCGGCTCATGGGCCCAGAGAATCAGGCAGAAGCGATATTCACTCTCAAACACTTTCGGCGTTTGCATGATGGTTCCTCCATTCTTGGTCGAATCAATTCGACCTCCTGTAATAAGTCTAACGCATTCGACCTTTCTTGTCAACCACCTTTTTGAAATGATGCAAATTTTTATCATTTTACCTCTTGACACATTGTACTATGTGTCGTATAGTATAAGGCAAGAGGAGGTAATGCTATGTTAGATCCACAACTCAAACGAGGCCTTTTGGAAACCTGCGTTCTGGCCGCCCTGTGCCGCGGCGACAGCTACGGTTATCAGCTTATCCGCGACCTTTCCTCCTGCGTGAGCATTTCGGAATCCACCCTGTACCCGATTCTCCGCCGTTTGGAAACTGCCGGCAGCCTGCAGGTCTATTCCGTTGAACACAACAGCCGCTTAAGAAAAATGTACCGTCTGACCGACACCGGCCGAGAGCAGATCAAGAGCTTTTTGGAAAGCTGGGATCAGCTTCAGGCCATGTATGAATTCATCAAGGAGGGCCTTTCCCATGGGCAGGATGAAATTGCAATCTGATTTTCCCGGCGCACACCGCACCTTAATCAACCACGAAACCTACCGTGCCGAGCCCTTCATTCCGGGCGAGCTGACACCCGGTCGGCAGCACATCAATACGTTTAAAGGAGGCCATCGTAAATGAAGAGAATTGAATTTATGTCTATTATGGAAGAGGCCCTGCGTCCGCTTTCCTACGAAGACCGCCGCCATACCCTCAACTACTACGAAGAACTCCTGCAGGACATGATCGAGGACGGCATGAATGAGGACGCTGCCACCGCGCACCTGGGCGACCCTAAGGAACTGGCCGATGCTATTCTTGCCCAGATTCCTCATGACGAGCCTGCCAAGGAGACTGCAAAAGAGGATCTGTCCGCCTATATTGTCACTTCTGCCAAGGATGCCATGCGCGACACCATGCGGGTTGCCGAGGATACCATCCGCATCGCCAAAGATACCATCAAGGAAGCCACGACCAAAACCGGCTTCTGGGAGAATCTGTTCTCCGGCCTGAGTAAATCTTCTAACATTTCCGTTACCGTTGACGGCAAGAGCGCCACCAACGAGGGCGCTGCCGGTGAGCTGGCCATCCGCGGCGTGCGCCATGTGAAGGTCAACTGGATCTCCGGCAACGTGAACATCTCCGGCGATGACCTCATTGACTCCATCGAGTTCTCCGAGCGTGCCTGGCGCGCCCTGCGTCCGGAAGAGCACATGAGAGTCCACTGCGAAAACGACACCCTCTACATCACGGAATTTGAGGGGCAGCTCGTTAACGCGCCGAGAAAGACCCTGGAGCTTCGCCTGCCTCAAGCCCTGGCCAATAGTCTGGACAGCCTGGAAATCAAAACTGCCACTGCCCAGACCTACCTGGACCATCTGCATATGCAAAGCTTACGTTACCACACCGTATCCGGTGACCTGGATCAGACCGAGTCCGACTCCATAAGCGCCGTGAACGCCGAACTTCGCTCCGTTAGCGGTGACATCGATCTCTCCGGCCGTTTCCAAACACTCAAAGCCTTCACCACCTCCGGCGATGTGAAGCTTGCCGGCAGCGCCGGCGAAGTACAGATCAACACCGTCTCCGGCGATCTGAATGCTGACCTGCTCTCTTCTCAGAGTCTGAGCATGGCCACCACCTCGGGCGATGCCGATCTGCGCGGTGGTTGGGACAGCCTGCACTTCAAGGCCATTTCCGGCGATCTGACCGCAGAGCTTACCCGCTCCCCCATCCATCTGAATGTGGAGACTTCCTCGGGCGATGCAGAACTGGAAATCCCGGCGGAAAGCGACTTCACCCTCACCTACCACACCAGTTCCGGTGATCTGTCCTCCGACTTTGATTACCGCAAGGAAGGCCGCACCTACCACAGCTATTGCGGTCAGGGTACGAACCAGTGGAATGTTAAAACCACCTCGGGTGACCTCACCCTCACAGAAGCATGATACACAAAGGAGCTTTGTTTTGAACAAACAGACAGGCCTGCCAACAAATGGCAGGCCTGTCTGTTTTCTTGTAATGAAAAATGCTTTTCCCCTTTACAATAGCACATTAGTGTGCTAAAATGTAAAAGCGCTGGTACACATCTCCAGCCAAAGAATGGAGGATACATATCATGAAAAAGTTTGTTGCAATTGTGCTTGTTCTGGTTCTGTGCCTGTCTCTGGCCGCCTGTGCCAAGGACGCAAAGACCGTTTATGCTGTGGAAGCCGGCTCCGCCGGTGAAGCCATCGCTCTGGAAAAGGGCTATACTGTCAACTCCGTTGACACCCAGGCCAAAGCTCTGATGGAAGTTGCCGCCGGCACTTCCTCCGCCGCCATCATTGACTCCCTCATGGCAGGCGCCATGGTAGGCGCGGGCACCAGCTATCCTGATTTGGTCTGCACCGACCAGAAGCTGACTGAGGAACTCTACGGCGCAGGCTGCCGCAAGGGCTCTGACCTGGCCGCTTACATCAACGAAGTCATGGCTGAAGCCTATGCAAACGGAACCATGCGGGAGTACGCTGAGACCTACGGCGTACAGGAAGCCCTGGTTGCCCAGGCCGCTCCCACCGGTTTCCAGCCCGGCACCGACGGTGACGTTCAGTACATCATCGACAAGGGCGTTCTGGTGGTTGGCATCACCGATTTCGCCCCCATGGACTACAAGGATGCAAACGGTGAATGGATCGGTTTTGACGCCGACATGGCCCGTCTGGTGGCTGACAAGCTGGGCGTTGCCATTGAGTTCATCGAAATCGACTGGGACAACAAAGTCTTCGAGCTGGACGGCAAGGGCATCGACGTGGTCTGGAACGGCATGACCCTCACCGACGCCATGCTGGCCGCCATGGAGTGCACCAACCCCTACTGCAACAATGCACAGGTCGTTGTTACCCGCGCTGCCAGCAAATAAGCAAAAGCGAACTGTTCAAAGGCAGAGAGCAACATGCCCTCTGCCTTTGTGCGGTATATTGGAGGATTTTCCATGTTCTGGACTGTAACAAAGTCACTCATCGCAGGTCTGAGCACCGCTGTGGAGCTCTTTGGTCTGACGCTGCTGTTCTCCCTGCCCCTGGGGTTAGTGATTGCTTTCGGCAGCATGAGCAAATGGGCGCCGCTGCGTTTCTTTGCGCGCTGGCTACCGCCGATGGAAGCCAAAGCCAGCCTCTGGCAACGCTATTTACGTTGGCTTGCTGTCTGGCGGCCCATCAGCTGGATCACCAACATTCTGGTCTGGGTCATCCGCGGCACACCTCTGATGCTGCAGCTGATTATCATCTACTACGGCCCCGGCCTGTGGTTCGACAATAACATTTGGGGCTCCGGCCGCATGCTGGCCTGCACCGTTGCCTTCGTCATCAACTACGCCTGCTACTTCTCTGTCATCTACCGCGGCGGTATCGAAGGTGTTCCCGTGGGCCAGAGCGAGGCCGGCCAAGTCCTTGGCATGACCAAGACCCAGATTTTCTTCAAGGTCACCCTGCTGCAGATGATCAAGCGCATTGTGCCGCCCATGTCCAACGAGATCATCACCCTGGTCAAGGACACTTCCCTGGCACGCATCATCGCCATCACGGAGCTGATTAAAGCCGGTGAGAGCTTTATGAAGTCCTCGGGTATTACCTGGCCTCTGTTCTACACCGGCGTGTTCTACCTGCTCTTCGTGGGTGTGCTGACGATTTTCTTCAACTTTATTGAGCGCAAGCTCAGCTATTTCCGTTAAGGAGGTGCCGAACATGTCTATTCTTCAGGTTCAGAACATCGAAAAGCATTTCGGCCCCGTCCGTGTTTTGGAGGATATCAGTTTTGATCTTCAGCAGGGTCAGGCCCTAGCAATCATCGGCTCCTCCGGCAGCGGCAAGACGACTCTTCTGCGCTGCCTCAATTTCCTGGAAACGCCCAACAAGGGAAAGATCATCGTGCGCGGAAACACGCTGTTCGATTCTCAGGATCCTACCACCCAAAAGGATCGGGAGATCCGAAAAAAACGTCTGCATTTCGGCATGGTGTTCCAGTCATTCAACCTCTTTCCTCAGTATACCGCCCTGCAGAACGTCACCCTGGCCAGCCAGCTGCTGGCAAAGGAACGCGACGATTATAAGGCTAACCACAAAAAAATCAACGAGGAGATCCACGAACACGGCTTGGCACTTCTTGCAAAGATGGGCCTGTCCGATCGTGCGGATCATTACCCGCACCAGCTCTCCGGTGGCCAGCAGCAGCGCGTGGCCATCGCCCGTGCTCTTGCCATGAAGCCGGATATTCTCTGCTTCGACGAGCCCACGTCCGCTCTGGATCCGGAGCTTACCGGAGAGGTTCTGAAGGTCATCCGCTCCCTGGCAGAGCAAAAGACCACCATGATTATTGTCACCCACGAAATGAGCTTCGCCCGGGATGTGGCCGATCAGGTCATCTTCATGGACGCAGGTCATATCGTAGAGCAAGGCCCGGCCCGGCAGGTCATTGAGCATCCTCAGCACGAACGCACCCGCCAGTTTCTGGCCCATTACGCGGAAAATTAGTGGTTTGTTTCAGACAAGCAGCCGATTATGTTTGGCTGCTTGTCTTTTTATTTGCAATTCATCTTTCCACTCCCTTCATATTCACGTTAATTTCTCTCATTTTCTCCATTATTTTGCATTTATTATTCATCTGTCTTTCATTTTTGTATTGACAACCCGAACGTCCGTCATCTATAATGAATGTAGAAAGCACAGATGAACACATCAATCAAAAAAAAGGAGGCCTATACTATGGATGCTCACGCTCTACCGATTCTCTTGTTGGATAACAGCAGTATGATGTCAGTGCTGAATGAAGGAGAATTCAAATGCTCGAACCTAACCTTCCATGAAGCAAAACACATTTTGGAAGTCTATGATGAAGCAGATGTTCTCAAATGTTTCTCTAATCCGGATATTGAGACTGTCATCTTTGACTACCTTGGTGTCGAGCGGCGCAACTACACATACAAGCGCATTCGCAATATGCGTCCAGGACAGGATGCAATTGTCTTCAAGCTCTACGTTACACCGTCTGAATCCCAACCCATTATCAAGGCCCCGGACGGTGTGGAAGCACGGA
>SVLN01000053.1 GCA_015067925.1 Oscillospiraceae bacterium | reverse complement strand
ATCAGGGTGTCGACCTTCTCCAGCAGGTTGTTGATGACGTTCAGCTTGTCGGAAACCTTGGCGCCGCCCAGGATGGCGACGAAGGGACGGTCGGGATCAGCCAGGGCCTTGCCCATGATGCCGATTTCCTTCTCGATCAGGAAGCCGCAGACGGCGGGCAGATAAGCAGCAACGCCGGCGGTGGAAGCGTGGGCACGATGCACGGTGCCGAACGCATCGGAAACATAAACCTCGGCCATGGAAGCCAGTTCCTTGGCAAACTCGGGGTTGTTCTTGGTCTCTTCGTTGTGGTAACGCAGGTTCTCAAGCAGCATCACTTCGCCGCCCTTGAGGTCAGCAGCCAGAGCCTTGGCATCTTCGCCGATGACGTCCTTGGCCATCTTGACTTCCTGGCCCAGCAGCTCAGACAGGCGAGCAGCAACAACGGCCAGGCTCAGCTCGGGCTTCCACTCACCCTTGGGCTTGCCCATGTGGGAGCACAGGATCACTGCGCAGCCCTGCTCCAGCAGGTACTTGATAGTCGGCAGAGCGGCAACAATGCGCTTGTCACTGGTGATCTTGCCTTCCTTGGTGGGAACGTTGAAGTCACAGCGGCACAGAACCTTCTTGCCCTTGAGGTCGATGTCCACAATAGATTTCTTGTTGTAATTCATCTTCATGTCCTCCATTTTCATATTCAACAGATTGTCTGTTTTGGTGAACTTGCTGATATGCTCATCCGGCAGCTGCCGGTTAAAGCCAGGTTGTCATGGCGCCGTGGTCCAGAAGGCCGGGCGCGGAGAGCTGCCGCAGGGCCTCGTAGGTGACGATGGCCACGGAGTTGCCCAGATTCAGGCTCCGGGCCTCGGCGCGCATGGGGATGCGCAGGCAGCGCTCATAGTATTTTGCCAGGAACTCTTCCGGCAGGCCCTTGGTCTCTTTTCCGAAGAAGAGGTAGCAGCCGTCCGTGAAGGTCGCCTCGGTGTAGCAGCGGGGCGCCTTTGTGGAGAGGAGCCAGGGCTCCGCCACGTCGTTTTTTGCGAAGAAGTCGTCGAGATTCTCGTAATCTCTCACATCCACCAGGTGCCAGTAGTCCAGACCCGCGCGCTTGACAGCCTTGTCGGAAATGTCAAACCCCAGGGGACGAATCAGATGCAGCACACTGCCGGTGGCAGCGCAGGTGCGGGCGATGTTGCCGGTGTTGCTGGGGATCTCCGGCTCTACCAGAACGATATTGAGCATGTTCCACCTGCTTTTTTGGCCAATTTTCAGGCCCAAAAAGGCCTTTCTTTTCTCGCGCCTCTTATTCTAATGGAATTGTTAGAAAATATCAATACATTTCTGCAAATATCTCGGATTTTTTCCCAAAAATTATTGAAGAATTTACAGCCGAAACTGCCCCTGCTTTTTGTCGCTTTTCACAATATTCCGTACTTTTATCCACGAAAGTGCAAAAGCCTTCTCCCGACGATGCCGGGAGAAGGCCGATTTCAGAGCTTTCGGTATTGGGTGAACCACATGGTCAGAAAGCACGCCATGCCGCCCACCGCGTTGGAGATGGGTTCAGCCAGGAACACGCCCTTTACCCCCAATCCCAGCGCCGGCAGAAGCAGCGTCAGAGGCGCGACAATGATGACCTTGCGCAGCAAGGAGAAGAAAATCGCCCGCTTGGCCCGGCCTAGGGCCTGGAATACCATCTGGCCGGAGAACTGGCCCGCCATGAACACAAAGCCGAAGAAATAAAGATTCATCATCTTTGCGCCGATGGCGATGGTCTGCGGCTCGGCAGAAAAAATGCCCATGAGTTCGTGGGGAATCAGCATAATGAGAATCCACATCAGCATGGTGTAGGAAAAGCCGATCAGGGAGGTAAAGCGGATGGCCTCCTTGACTCTGCCGAATTCCCCGGCACCGTAGTTGAATCCCAGCACCGGTTGGGCGCCGGAGGAGATGCCCATCACCGGCAGAGAAATCACCTCGCGCACAGAGCCGATGACGGTCATAATGCCCACGTACAGGTCGCCGCCGTAGGTCTGCAGCTGGGTGTTGCACAAAATCTGCACCAGGCAGTTGGTGCCCTGCACCACAAAGCCCGGCAGGCCTAAGGCACAGATGCGTCCCGTGCGGCGCAGATCAATATGGATCGCCTCCCGCTTCAGGCGCAGGATGGCCTTTTTGCCCGTGAGGAAGCGCAGCACCCAGATGGCGGACACCGCCTGGGAGATCACCGTGGCCAGGGCAGCACCCTGCACGCCCATGTCCAGCAGGAAGATGAACACCGGATCCAGCACGACGTTTAAGGCCGCTCCGATGACAGTGGTAAGCATACCGATGCGAGGGAAGCCCTGGGCGTTGATATAGCCGTTCAGGCCCGTTGTGAACATGGAAAAAGCTGTGCCGAGGAGGTAAATACGCAAGTACGCATCGGCGTAGGCAAAGGACAGTTCGCTCGCACCGAAGGCAAAGAGGATGGGTCTGCGCAGGGCGTAGGAAAGTACAAACAGCACCGCCGCAGAGATCGCCAGCAGGGCGAACACATTGCCCAGGATCCGCTCGGCCTCCTGCTCATCGCGCCGGCCCCGGGCGATGGAAAACAGGGTCATGCCGCCTGTACCGAAGAGACTGGTGAAGGCAGCGATGAGTACGATCACCGGAAAGGTGATGCCCAGCCCCGTCAGGGCCAAGTCGCCCTCCCCGGGCAGATGGCCAATGTAGATGCGGTCTACAATATTATAAAGAAGCTGCACCGCCTGGGCCAGAGTCAGGGGCAAAGCTTGCGCAAGGATCCGTCGTTTGACGGATCCTTGCGAAAAATCGGTTTGCTGGGTTGCCATTATGCTTCCGTCAGCTCCAGGAACTGGTCGATCTCATCGGCGATGGCGGCCAGGGCCTGATTCCAGAAGTCACGCTTGGTCAGGTCGATCCCCATGACCTTGGCGGTATCCTCCACGGTGGTGCTCAGGGTCAGCTCCAGCATCTTCTGGTAGCGCGGAATGAAGGACTTGCCCTCTTCGCGGTAGATGGCGTACAGGCCGCCGGCGAACAGGCCGCCGAAGGCGTACGGGAAGTTGTAGAAGCTCAGGCCACCGGAGTAGTAGTGGCTCTTGCAGACCCACATGTACGGATGCAGGAAGTTCTCATCCAGGCCGGTGCCGTAGGCTGCCTTCTGGGCGGCGATCATCTTCTGGCACAGGTTGTCGGCACCCATGAACTGCTGGGGACGAGCATCAAAGACAGAGGTCTCGAACAGATAACGGGAGAAAATGTCGCAGATGATCTGGGTGGAATCCTGCAGACGGGACTCGATCAGGGCAAGCTTGACCTGCTTGTCATCGGCAGCAGCAATGGCGGCCTGCATGACCAGACACTCGTTGAAGGTGGAAGCGGTCTCCGCCACGGGCATGGTGTAGCGGCTGAGGGCGCTCTGGTCGAAGATCTGCTCGTTGTGGTAGGCGTGGCCCAGCTCATGGGCCAGGGTAACGATATCGGAGAAGCTGCCGTCATAGTTGGTCAGCACGCGGCTCTGGCGCAGGCTCTTCACCGGGGAGCAGAAGGCGCCGCCAACCTTGCCGGTACGGGGATAGAAATCGATCCAGCGCTCGTCAAAGGCGCGGGCCGTCATGTTCTTCAGGGAGTCATCGAACTTGCCAAACTGCTCCAGGAGGAACTCCTTGGCCTCCTCCACGGTGTAAGTCTTGCCGGAAGAGCCCATGGGGGCAAACAGGTCGTACCAGGGCAGTCCGTTCTGGTGGCCCAGAATCTCAGCCTTGCGGCGCAGATACTGCCAGTATTTGGGGAAATAGGCCTGCATGGACTCCAGCAGGGCGTCCAGGGTGGGACGGGTCATGTGGGCACTCTTCAGGGTCTTGTCCAGGGGGCCGTCGTAACCGCGCAGGGAGCACTCGGTGAGGACCTGCTGCTTGATGGAGTTCAGGGAGAAGGCTACCGCGTCGGCAATCTGGGGATAGGCTGCCAGCTCCGCCTCATAGGCGGCCTTGCGCACGTCGGCGTCGGCATCATAGGCCAGGTTGCGGATGGAAGACAGGTTGGTATAGCCGCCGTTGTAGCTCACCTTCACCGTGGCGGTGAGCTGGCTCTGCAGATTGCTCCAGGCGGTGGCGCCGGAGTTATCCATACGGGCAAAGACGGTCTCTTCCTTGGCGCCCATCAGGTACTTGCTGCTCTCGCGCAGATTGCGCAGCAGGAAGGCATACTTCTGCAGAGTTTCGTCTGCCTCGATGAGCTCGTCCAGATTCTCCAGCTTGGCAATGGCGCCGGAATAGGCGGCCTTTGCACCGGCAACGGAGCTGACGGTCTCGGAGATGCGGCCGGACCAGGAAGCGGCGTCGGCGTCGTTGGTGTTGGCACTGTGGCGCAGCATGGCAAACTGGCCCAGCTTGGAAGACATGGCAGTCAGTTTTTCAGAGCCTTCCAGGTAGGCTTTCACCATCTGCAGCGGCTCCAGCTCGTTCATCTTTGCTGCCTCGGCCACAAATTCGGCACAAGCTGCCTGCAGGGCAGCAAAGTCTTCGGCATATTTCGGGTCATCAAAGCCCAGGTACAGGCCGTCCAGAGACCAGGTTCTATCGTTCATTTTTATCCTCCTTTAGTCATGCCGCGAGGCGGCTTACATTACGGTTCCTTTCGCAGCTGCTTCATGTAGTGCAGCATCGAGGCGATGATCACAATCAGCAGCAGGGCGGGCACAGCCAGAAACACACTCTTCAAAACGCCCGGAGGCGCAGCGCCCGGATTTTGGGCAAAGAAAACCATCATGGCGATCATTGCCACGGCAATTACCAGGCACGCAGCCGCGCCCACCACAAACCAGGGCGAAACTTTCATATTCTTATTATCCATTTGGCTCCTCCTTTGATCCGGCGCTTTTCGCCGGAGCCATACCTCTTGTATACCATAAAAATGCCGGAAGAACAAGTGGAAATTGCAATCGTCAACCGAAAATGCTATAATATTGGCAGGTGATCAAATTGGCAAGTTTTGTCTATCTGCTCCAATGCCGCGATGGAAGCTTTTACGCCGGCTGGAGCACCGACCCTTCTCGGCGCGAACAGGCCCACAACGCCGGCCGAGGCGCCAAATACACGCGCTCCCGT
The DNA here is from genome assembly GCA_015067925.1 of Oscillospiraceae bacterium. Lineage (GTDB taxonomy): Bacteria > Bacillota > Clostridia > Oscillospirales > Oscillospiraceae > SIG488. Next base: position 2,179 of record SVLN01000053.1, on the reverse strand, counting down.
CTGCCGGTCAAACTGGTCTACCAGGAACGCTGCGCGGACAAAAACGAGGCGCTGAGCCGGGAGTATCAGCTCAAGCAGCTGACCCACGCCCAGAAATTGCGCTTGATTGAATCGGAACACAACGAACTGAGAAAAGGAGAATGCGATATGGCACAGTTCCCCTACACCTGCGTCAGTCACATCGGCATCAACACCCGTGATCTGGACGCCGCGCTGCACTTCTACAAAGATATACTGGGTATGGAGATCTCCATGCAGATCGTCCCACCGGAGGATCTTGCCCCGGAGGCACCCCTGTATGCGTTCCGCGGCAAGCCCTTTATGACCCAGCTCAAAGCCAAGGGCGGCGTGGTCATCGAGATTTTCTCCCCCGCCGAGGGCCGGGAAGAGATCACCATCAACCGCAACAACTTCGGTATGACCCACTTCTGTCTGGATGTCACCGATATGGCTGAGGCCCTTCGCATTTTAAAGGAAGAAAACGTCACCATCGAGTCCGAGCCCGGTCCCGGCGGCGGCGCGGCATGGATCCGCGACCCGGACGGCAACCTGATCGAACTCATGCCCCCGAGATAAGGAGGAATCACAATGGATCACAGCCTGTTAATGGGCATCAGCCACACCGCATTCAACTGCGCAGATATTGAAAAGTCCCTGCATTTTTACCGCGATCTTCTGGGCTTCAAATTCAAATTCGACACCCGGATTCCCGAGGACGTGCCGGAAGGCTCCCGCTTCTACTGCCTGCGTGGTCGTGCGTCTCTGACGTATCTGCAGGGCCCGGACGGCAGCTACTTGGAGCTGTTCACCGAAACGCCGGAGCGCGCCGGCAAAGATCCCGACGACAACCGCGTGGGCTATGCACATATGAGCATTCGTGTCAGCGATATCCGCGCCGCGGCAGAGCAGCTGAAGGCCGAGGGCGTTCACTTTGACAGCGAAATCAGCTTCGGTGGCCCGGATAATACCTACAAGGTCTGGATCCGCGATCCGGACGGCAACCGCATCGAACTGATGGAATACACCCCGGAGTCTCTGCAGCTGTGATGATGGATCAGAAACCTCCCATTTCGGAGCAGGAAGTCATCGCCCAGCTGCGCCGCCAACAACAAGAGAAGTTGAGAAAACTCAATAAGAGAGTGAGTATGATCTCCCTACTCGTCTGCGCTGTCTTTTTGGCAATCATCATCCTGCGCACATTATAATCGTATAAGCAGCACACGCCGAAGGGCGTGTGCTGCTTTTCAATATAACAGGAAACCAGCGAGGCCTCTCCGCGCCAAGGCAACATGTTTTTACGCCGCTTGGAAACATGCCGGTGGCATGTTTCGGGCGTAAAAAAAGAACTCCGACCTTTCGATCGGAGTTCCCTGTGTTGGCGAAACCTATCTTCCCGTGTAGGCAAAGTATTGTCCTGCCGTTAAAACAGCCCTGTGGGCTGTTTTAGGCAGCAAAAAACTCCATCCCTTCGGATGAAGTTCTCTGTGTTGGTGAAACCTATCTTCCCGTGTAGGCAAAGTATTGTCCTGCCGTTAAAACAGCCCTGTGGGCTGTTTTAGGCAGGAAAAAACTCCATCCTTTCGGATGAAGTTCTCTGTGTTGGCGAAACCTATCTTCCCGTGTAGGCAAAGTATTGTTGCGCCGCTTGGAAACATGCCGGTGGCATGTTTCAGGCGTAAAAAAAGAACTCCGACCTTTCGATCGGAGTTCCCAGTGTTGACGAAACCTATCTTCCCGTGTAGGCAAAGTATTGTCCTGCCGTTAAAACAGCCCTGTGGGCTGTTTTAGGCAGCAAAAAACTCCATCCTTTCGGATGGAGTTTTCTGTGTTGGCGAAACCTATCTTTCCGTGTAGGCAAAGTATTGTTGCGCCGCTTGGAAACATGCCGGTGGCATGTTTCAGGCGAAAAAAGAACTCCGACCTTTCGATCGGAGTTCCCTGTGTTGGTGAAACCTATCTTCCCATGTAGGCAAAGTATTGTCCTGCCGTTAAAACAGCCCTGTGGGCTGTTTTAGGCAGCAAAAAACTCCATCCCTTCGGATGGAGTTTTCTGTGTTGGCGAAACCTATCTTCCCGTGCAGTCACCCGCAAAGTATTGTCGGCACAAGTGAGCTTAACTTCTGTGTTCGGAATGGGAACAGGTGGACCCTCACCGTAATCATCACCAACTCTATATATG
>SVLN01000052.1 GCA_015067925.1 Oscillospiraceae bacterium | reverse complement strand
GCCGATGGACATGTAGCTTCTGACGCCGTCCAGGGTGGTGAACAGGCCGGAGGTGTAGGCACCGTACAGGGTCTGGGTGGTCAGGTAGCCCTTCTGGTACCAGTCATTGAACTTCTTGACAAAAGCGTGATTCTGCTCGTTGTCGAACAGGAAGTGGTCGCCGGAAGCGCTGGTGTAGGGGGAGTTGTACTGCTCACACATGGTGATGAACCAGTTGGACTCGGAGTCGTAACCCAGGGGGATGGAGTTGGGATCGATGGCCTTGATCTTAGCGCAGACGGCTTCCAGCTCGTCCCAGGTGGTGGGGACAGTCAGGTTGTTCTCTTCGAAGAAGGTCTTGTTGTAGTACAGAACCTCGGTGGACTTGGACAGAGGCAGAGTGTACATCAGGCCGTCGCCGAACTGCTTGCCTTCGTTGTAGTAGCCTTCGATGAAGTCGGCCTTCTGCTCAGCAGTCAGGCCCAGGATCTCGGTGGTGCCGTCGGCACGGGTGACCTGGATCTCGCTGTCGATCAGCGCATCGAGGGTGGTAACAGCCTTGGCCAGGTTGTACAGGGCAACGTGGTCGGGATAGCAGTAAGCGATGTTGGGCTGGTTGCCAACGGTGATCTCGGTGGAGACCTGCTCACGGACATCGTCGTAGTTGCCGACCTGGGTCACTTCCACGGTGATGTTCGGATACAGCTTGTTGAACTCAACGATGTAGCTGTCCAGAACGGTACGCAGATTGGCGCCCATGGTGTTGTAGAACTTGATGGTCACGGCGCTGCCGTCGTAGCCACCTTCGGGAACGGTGAAGTTGCCCGCAGGCTTCTTGACTTCCGTATCGGTGTTGGTGTCGGGAGTCTGGGTGTCGGTGCTGGGGGTCTGATTGTCAGTGCTGGGGGTCTGATTGGGGGTGGAACTGTCGCAGGCTGCCAGAATGCCGATCAGCATGATGGCGGCCAGCAGAAATGCGAGGATTCTCTTCTTCATTTGGCTTAATTCCTTTCTGTGCTTTGTTTTTTATGTTACAGGCTGCCTGGGCAGCCCATAAACGTTAACCTTTAATGCCGCTGCGGCTGACACCGGCCATGATGTACTTGCGAAGGAAGATGAACACTAAGAACAACGGAGCGGAAACCAGAGCAACTGCCGCCATCTGGACGGGGTAGTTGACATCGCCCGTGGTTTCGGTGAAGGCGTTGCGCAGACCGTTGGTGATCATGCGGTGAGCCTCATCGTTGGCCACCAGACGGGGCCAGATGTAGGAGTTCCATGCGCCCATCATCTTCAGAATGGTGATGGAGATCAGCGTGGGCAGGGACAGGGGAACCATGACTTTCCACAGGTACTTCAAATCACCGCTGCCATCCACCTTGGCTGCCAGATACAGCTCGTTGGGGATCTGCAGGAAGTTCTGACGCAGTAGGTAGATGTAAAATACGCTGACCAGGAAGGGCACGATCAGAACGGTGTAAGTGTTCATCCAACCCAGCTGGGTGACGGTGGAGTAGTTGGTGATGGTAAACAGCTCGCCGGGGATCATCATTGTGGCAAGAAGGGCGGCAAACATGGTCTCACGGCCCTTGAACTCCAGCCGTGCGAAAGCAAAAGCGGACAGCACGGTGATGACCAGGGACAACAGGGTGGAAACCACGCCGACGATCATGGTGTTGATGAACAGCCGACCCAGGCTGGCCGTGGTGAATGCGTCCACATAGTTGCTGAGCATAATGCGCTGGGGCCAGAAGGTGGGTACGCTCAGACGGTATTCCGGAAGGGACTTCAAAGAGGAAATGATCATCCAGTAGAAGGGAAACAGAACGATCAGGGCCATCAGCATCAAAAATGCGTAAACGAAGAACTTTACGACGAATTTGACGATTCTTTGCTGGGCAGACAGATGCTGGATGTTCTGCTCCTGCAAGGTGTTCGATGTTTGTTTCGGCATACGGCACCTCTCAATAATGAACGCGCTTCTTACTGACATAGCCGTTGATCAGCGTGACAATAAGAATGATGACGAACAGAATCAGCGCGGCGGCACTGGCGCGGCCCTGACTGTTGGTTTCCAGGGCGTCGTAAATGAAGCCGACCATGGTGTTCAGGCGGTCGGCGTCGTTGGCCGGGCCCATGTTCTCACCGAAGATACCAACGATGCTGGTGTACTCCTTGAAACCGCCGATGAAGCCGGTGATGACCACGTATGCGATCATGGGAGACAGCAGCGGCACGGTGATGCGGGTGAAAACTCTTCTGCGCGGAGCGCTGTCCACCTTGGCGGCGTCGTAGTACTGCTTGTTGATGCTCTGCAGGCCGCCCAACAGCACCAGGATCTTGAACGGCAGGGCATTCCAGACGATGTAGACCACCATGACGAACATGTTGGCAGCGTAAGTAGAGCCGTAGTTGATCCAGTTGATGGGATCGCCCCCGAAGAACTGAATCACGTTGTTGATGATGCCTGCGGTGACGATCAGCTCGTTCTCCGTGCCGTAGAAGCTGCCGACGATGTTGAACATGGCGGCAAAGACCATGCCGATGGCGATGGAGTTGGTGACGTAGGGCAGGAAGAAGATGGTCTGCAGGGTCTTCTGCAGGAACTTGATGGAGTTCAGGGCCACTGCGATCAGCAGCGCCAACAGAGTGGAGATGGGAACGGTCAGTACGCACAGAAGGCAGGTGTTCTTCAGGCACTGCAGGAAGCGCTTGTACTGAACAACTTTAATAAAGTTGCCGATGCCGAAGGAGAAGGTCTCTCCGGCAGCTGCCTTCAGGCCGCTGTAACCTTCCAGGAAGGCCATGCGGAGGGTGTTGAAAATGGGCCAGACTGTGAACACCAGCAAAAGAACAATTGCCGGCGCCAGATACAGCCATGCTTTCCATTGCTGTTTGCTGTCAACCATATTACTTCACCTCATAACGAATGCGCTCTTCCGTTTCCTTGTTGAACAGGAAGAACTTGTGAGGCTTGACGCGGTAACGAACGGTACCCTTGGAGGTATCGACCTTGTTGTCCGCGTTGATGATGGAGCGGATCTGCGGGTTGATGGAGGCTTCGTGGGTGGAGACGATGCTCACATCGCGGCCCATGACCTCCACGTTGCTCAGGCAGCAGCACAGCGGACCGTTGTCGTCCAGCTCGAAGCCCTCGGGGCGGATGCCGACGATGACTTCCTGGTCCTCCACGCCGGAAACCTGCAGAACGGCGTCATCACCGATGTAGACGGTGCCGCCGGAAACTCTGCCGGAGAGGACATTGATGGGCGGGGTGCCCAGGAACTTGGCAACGAACAGGTTTACGGGATCGTCATAGACGTTCTGCGGCTCACCGGTCTGCTGCACGACACCCAGCTTCATGACAACGATCATGTCGGAGATGCTCATGGCCTCTTCCTGGTCGTGGGTGACGAAGACGGTGGTGATGCCGGTTTCCTTCTGGATGCGGCGGATTTCCTCGCGGGTCTGCAGTCTCAGTCGGGCGTCCAGGTTGGACAGGGGCTCGTCCAGCAGAAGCACGCGGGGCATCTTGACAAGGGCACGGGCGATGGCCACACGCTGCTGCTGACCGCCGGAGAGCTCGGACGGCTTACGATCCATCAGTTCGTCGATCTGCACCAGCTTGGCGGCCTCGTAGGCACGCTCCTGCATCTCCGCCTTGCTCAAACGGTCTTCCCGGCGCAGGTTTTCCAGGGGAAAGAGGATGTTCTGCTTGACCGTCATGTGGGGATAAAGGGCATAGTTCTGGAACACCAGACCGATGCCGCGGTTTTCCGTGGTCAACTCCGTCACATCGTCTTCACCAAAGAAGATTTTGCCGCTGGTGGGCTTCTGCAGACCGCTGATCATGTACAGCGTAGTGCTCTTGCCGCAGCCGGAGGGGCCGAGCAGGCCGATCAGCTTGCCGTCGGGGATTTCAAAGGTAAAATCGTTTACAGCGACGACTTCCTTGCCGGCCTTTTTGTCCCGGCTGGGGAAGATTTTCGTCAGGTTCTGCAGCACAACTTTCATACAATTCCCTTCCTTTTATCGTTTTGTTTGTATTAAAGTTTGGTTCAAAGAGGGGCGGCCGGAGCTCAGTACTCCTGCCGGGCAGCCCGCTCTGCATGCACTTTTTTCTGGAATTCGATCAGATCTTCTGTGGAAGAGAAAATCATCTGGCTGGAATAGTCCACCACGGCGGTGCCGGCCAGCAGATCGTGAATGGCAGCGTTCCGGCGGTTGAGGGCCAGAATCAGAATCTCCGCTACAGCCAGCGCCACGAGAATGAGGGTTCCGGACAGATCGGTGATGCCCCAGAAGAGCATCAGAAGAATGTAAACGGGGATCATGGTCTCGATGGCATATTTGCCCAGCACGGTGCGGACAAACAGCTGCAGGTTGTTGATCCGGACGCAGTCGGAACGCACCAGGCACAGACCGAAGATCTTTTTGCCCAAGGTCTGACCGTTTTTGAGAATCAGGGGAAGTACAAATTCCCACAAAAGAACAGCCAGAAGGATACTCAGACTGGTAATCATCATGGTCAGATTGACCACCATGTTGTATGCGTGCAACACTGCCTCATCGGCAATAAGTGCCTGGTAGGCAGCTTCGTAGTTTGCTCGCATATCTTCCGTCCAGTTCTGATACTCCTGCTGGCTGACATCAAAGCTAACGCCATATTCTGCTTCATAACGGGCATAGCCGTTTTCGACACGATCGCTGTATTGGTTATAGCCCAGCAAGGCGGAAAAAAGGAAAGCAATGCCCACGGCCAGAATGCTGACTAGAATGTTATCGAACAACCAGGCAGAAATTCGCTTCCAGAAGCTCGCTTTTTGCAGATCGTAAACCATGGAACACCCTCCTTCCTTGCTGAAAAAGGCCAAAGCCCTTAGTAGAATATCATACACCAAAATGCGACAAGAATCAATGGCATCTCGGAAAATTTGACAATATTCTTCAGGATAATCCAGCTGCATCGGGCCTAGGAGCCTGCGTTGCATTTTCTGCAGTTTTATACTAGAATAAAAAGAAAGAAACAGAAGCCCTGCGGGTTCGGACACAGGAGGGGAACGCCATGCCGCTGGAAATTGTAAGAAATGACATCACAAAAATGACCGTGGATGCCATTGTCAACGCAGCCAATGAGACGCTTTTGGGCGGTGGCGGCGTGGATGGCGCGATCCATCGTGCGGCAGGCCCGGAGCTGCTGGAAGAGTGCAGAACTCTGGCTGGTTGCAGGCCCGGCGATGCCAAAATCACGAAGGCATATCGACTGCCCTGCAAGTATGTGATCCATACCGTCGGCCCAGTGTGGAACGACGGTACATACGGCGAGCGGGAAAAGCTGGCCTCCTGCTATCGGAAGAGCCTTGCGCTGGCGAAGGCGCATCAGTGCGAAACGGTAGCGTTTCCGCTGATTTCCTCGGGGATCTACGGCTATCCCAAGGACCGGGCACTGCGCGTGGCGGTGGATACCATCGGCGAGTTCCTGATGGAAAACGATATGATGGTCTATCTCGTCATCTTTGACCGCGATGCCTTTCAGTTGAGCGGCAAGCTATTTTCTGAGATTGCTGAGTACATCGATGACCACTATGTGGACGAGCATTCCGATTCCCGCTCTGCGCGTCTGAGCAGAGCGAACCGGCTCGCAGCAAAGAGCATGGCGTTTGAGACCATTGCAGAAAGCGTCACAGCAGCACCCCTGGGAGGTTTGGATGAACTACTCTGCGAGTTGGACGCTGGTTTCTCCGAAACCTTGCTGAAACTCATTGACCGCACCGGGAAAAAAGATTCAGAGATCTACAAGAAGGCCAACGTGGACCGCAAGCTGTTTTCCAAGATCCGCAACAACCCGGACTACAAACCCTCCAAGGCAACGGCGATTGCCTTCGCCATCGCTTTGGAACTGAACTTGGAGGAGACGAAGGATTTCATTGCCCGGGCCGGCTTTGCCCTGAGCCGCAGCAGTAAGTTCGACGTCATCATCGAATACTTTATCAAGCAGAAGAACTACGATGTTTTTGCCATCAACGAGGCGCTGTTCGCCTTCGACCAGAGCCTGCTGGGGGCGTAAAGAATGAAGAAATATACCGTCGAAAAAAGAAAAATCCCGTCCACCGGACGGGATATCAAAATCCTGATTTTCCGCCCAACGGCGGCAAAGAAAGAGCCTGCGCAGACGCCCGGCGTTCTCTGGATCCACGGCGGCGGTTACGCTACCGGCATGGCAGAGATGGCCTACTTCTCCCGGCCGCTGGCGCTGGTGAAGAAGTACGGCGCGGTGGTGGTGTGCGTGGATTACCGCCTGTCCGTTGAGGCGCCCTATCCCGCTGCACTGGAGGACTGCCATTCCGCCCTCTTCTGGGTCAAGGAACATGCCGCGGAACTGGGCATCAACGACAGCCAAATCATGGTGGGCGGCGAGAGTGCAGGCGGCGGTCTAACGGCGGCGCTGTGTATGTACGCCCGCGACAAAGGTAGCGTGAACATTGCCTATCAGATGCCTCTGTATCCCATGCTGGATGACCGCGACACCGAGTCCTCCCGGGATAATCATGCACCGATCTGGAACACCAAACGCAATCACGCCGCATGGAAACTGTATCTGAAAGGACTCACGGAGATTCTGCCTTATGCAGCTCCCGCGAGGCAGACCGATTATGCCAATCTACCGCCGGCCTATACTTTCGTGGGCGACATTGAGCCATTCTATTGCGAAACGCTGACCTACATCGAAAACCTCAAGGCGGCAGGCGTGGAGGCCAGTGTCGATGTCTATCCCAACTGGTATCATGCCTACGATATGTTCTTCCCCTTTAAGACCATAGCAAAGAAAGCTATCGCCAAATTTGAGGAGCAGTTCTGTTACGCCGCGGAGCACTATTTTGCCCCGCAGAATAAGGAGTAAACTATGCTGAAATTCATTTGCTATCCCAAGTGCACCACATGCCAGAAAGCCCGTAAGTGGCTGGACGAGAACAACATTGAATATGAGTTCCGCGACATCAAGCTTGAGAACCCGACCCTCGAAGAGCTGACCGCATGGTACAAACTGAGCGGCCTGAGTTTGCGCAAATTCTTCAACACCAGCGGCCTTTTGTATAAGTCCATGGAGCTGAAGACCAAATTGCCCAATATGAGTGATGAGGAAATGCTCTCGCTCCTTGCCACCGACGGCCTGCTGGTGAAGCGTCCCCTCGCCATTGGGGATGATTTCGTGTTGGTCGGCTTCAAAGAAGCGGAATGGGTGGAGAAACTGAAATGAAAAAGTGCAGAATCACGGTGATGAAGGTCGCCCGCTATGATGACCTCATTGAGAAATATGAAAATCCCATTGAGCACGCCTGCGACATGAAAGAGGGGCAGGTGTTTGTTGCCAACGGCTGGGAGCGGCCCGAGGGCTTTTGCCTCAGCGCGTGGGAGAGCATGTCCGCATTTGTGCTGGCACTGTCCCACGGCGGCGGGGATTTCTATGACGGCTGGATGAAGAACAAAAAGTCCGCCATGATTTCCTGCAACGACGGTTTCCGCCCGGTGAGCTTTCTCATCGAGGCATTGGACGAGGACGCGGATTGATGAAAAAACTATACGACAAAAGTGAATTGGGTTTTGCCCTCATGTGGATCGGCATCTACTGCGTGGGCATGTCTATTTTTGATGAGATCTCCCGCAGTATCGGTGTGGAGAGTTCTGCCACGGCGGTGTTCGGGGTGGCAGTCAGTCTGTTCCTGTATTTCTGGCTGAAGCAGCAGGGCAAGCTGGAGCGCTTTGGTCTGTGCAAGCCGACAGCCCCCACAAAGGCGTTCCTTTACTACATACCGCTGATCGTGATTACACTCCAGAATGTTTGGGGCGGTGTGGCGATGCGTTATAATGCCGTGGGTACTGTGTGCTTCATCGTCAAGATGCTCTGCGTTGGCTTTTTGGAAGAGCTGATTTTCCGTGGATTTCTGTTCAAGGCCATGTCCCGTGACAGCATTAAGTGGGCGGTGGTGGTCTCCAGCGTTACCTTCGGTCTGGGACATATCATCAATCTGCTGAACGGCAGCGGTATGGGTGTGGCGGAAAATCTGGTGCAGATCTTCTTCGCTGTGCTCATCGGCTTCCTGTACGTCATCATTTTCCACCGCGGCGGCTCCTTATGGCCTTGCGTCATCTCCCATGGCGTACTCAATTCGCTGTCAGCCTTCTCCGCAACCGGTGAGTCTATGCTTCGGCTCGTGATCCTGTGCGTGCTTGTGGTGGCCTATGCCGTAGTGCTGATGAGGACTTTGCCGAAAGGTGATTCGTTATAAAGTTTAAAGAGGAAGTGCGAACCACTTCCTCTTTTTTCATCAAATACGAATTGATCAGGCTCCAATGATCTCTCTGACTTTGTTTGCGTAATCCTCACCGTGGTTTATGGAAAATTCACCATGATGCCATTTGGGAAGAACCTGCAATAAACTTTCCCGCAAAGCATGGTGGATAGATACAGCTGA
>SVLN01000051.1 GCA_015067925.1 Oscillospiraceae bacterium | reverse complement strand
TCGACTACTTCCCCCTGACCATCGAGTTCGAAGAGCGCCTGTACTCCGTGGGCCGCATCCCCGGCAGCTTCAACCGCCGCGAGGGCCGTCCCTCCGAGCGCGGCATCCTGGCCAGCCGTCTGATCGACCGCCCCATGCGCCCCTTCTTCGATGATGAGCTGCGCAACGACGTGGTCATCACCTGCACCGTTTTCGCCAACGACAACGACAACCCCGTGGAAGTGGTTGCTTCCCTGGGTACCTTCATCGCCACCGCTTACTCCGATGTGCCCTGGAACGGCCCCATGGCCACCACCCAGGTCGCCTACATCGACGGCGAGTATATCATCAACCCCTCCTGCGAGCAGCGCGATGTGGCCAAGATGTTCATCACCATCGCCTCCACCGCTGAGAAGGTCGTTATGATCGAGACCGAGGCTGACGAAGTTTCTGAAGAGATCCTGATGGGCGGCATCCGCCTGGCCCACGAGACCAACCAGAAGATCGTCGCTTTCATCAATGAGATCGTTGCCACCATCGGCAAGCCCAAGTTCACCTTCGAGAAGGCCGCTGTCAACCACGACCTTCTGGACGAGCTGGTTGCTTACGGCCTGGATCAGATCGAGTACGCCCTGGACACCGACGACAAGAACGTCCGTGAGGCCCGCCTGGCTGCCACCCGCCTGGACTTCGCCGAGAAGTTCGCCGAGAAGTACGAGGACTACGAGGTCAACATCGAAGTCTGCCTGTACAAGATGCAGAAGATGGTCGTTAAGAAGTGGCTGCTGGCCGGCAAGCGCGTTGACGGCCGCGGCATGGATGAAATTCGTCCCCTGGGCGCCGAAGTCGGCGTTCTGCCCAGAGTCCACGGTTCCGGCCTGTTCACCCGTGGCCAGACCCAGGTCCTTTCCATCTGCACGCTGAACACCCTCTCCGCCGCCCAGAAGCTGGATACCATCTTCCCGGAGGAGACCAAGCGTTATATCCACCACTACAACTTCCCGTCCTTCTCCACCGGCGAAGCTCGCCCCGCCCGTTCCACCTCCCGCCGCGAAATCGGCCACGGTGCTCTGGCAGAGAAGGCTCTGGTTCCCGTTCTGCCCTCCATCGAGGAGTTCCCCTACTGCATCCGCGTGGTCTCTGAGGTTCTGTCCTCCAACGGCTCCACCTCCCAGGGCTCCATCTGCGGTTCCACCCTGGCTCTGATGGATGCCGGCGTGCCCATCAAGCGTCCCGTGGCCGGCATCTCCTGCGGCCTGATCTCCGACAAGGAAACCGGTGAGTGGAGAACCTTCACCGACATCCAGGGCGTCGAGGACTTCCACGGCGAGATGGACTTCAAGGTGGCCGGTACCACCGAAGGCATCACCGCCATCCAGATGGACCTGAAGAACGACGGCCTGACCATGGAAATCATTGAAGACGCTCTGGAGCGCTGCCGCAAGGCTCGCCTGGAGATCCTGGATCAGATCATGCTGCCCTGCATCGCCCAGCCGCGTCCCGAGGTCAGCCCCTATGCGCCCAAGATGATCTCCATGAAGATCCCCGTTGAGAAGATCCGCGAAGTCATCGGCTCCGGCGGTAAGACCATCCAGAAGATCTGTGCCGAAACCGGCGCCAAGGTCGATATCGAGGATGATGGCAGCGTGTTCATCTCCGCTGTGGATGCTGAGTGCGCTCTGGCTGCCAAGCAGATGATCGATGATATCTGCTTCGTGCCCGAGGTCGGCAAGCTGTACTTCGGCAAGGTCGTGCGCATCCTGCCCATCGGCGCTTTCGTGGAGCTGGCTCCCGGCTGCGATGGTCTGGTGCACATCTCCAAGCTGGAGAACCGCCGCGTGGAGAAGGTGGAAGACGTGCTGAACATCGGCGATATGACCTGGGTCAAGGTCACCGAGATCGACGAGAAGGGCCGCGTCAACCTGTCCCGCCGCGATGCGCTGAAGGAAATGGCCAACAAGCAGGACTAATTCCTTAATATAAGAAGGACGGTGCGAAACCACCGTCCTTTTTGCTTGTCTGGAAATATTTCCCGCCCGGGGCCTTTCGACAGATTTTCTTCCCTGCCTTATGGTATGGTAGAAGCGGTCTCATCAGGGCGAAGACACAGCACCACGGCGGACATATCGTCCTCTCCGTCCGCCGCGTGCTGCGCGACGACCTCACTGGCGATCTTCTGCGGATCGGCAGCGGTCATGGAGGCCAGGCATAATTCGGTCGCCGGGCCGTAGGCTCCGTCGCTGACCAGAACCAGCTTTTCGCCCTTCTGCAGGGACAGCCAGAGCCGCTCCGGCTGGGATTCATTTCCCACACCGGGCGGAGGCGTGGCTGTCCCGATTTTTTTGACACTTCTGCGGGTGACCAGGTAACTCGGCGCCGCGCCCCATTTGAAGAGCTCTCCCGTGCCGCTGGAAAGGTCCAGCATCAGAAGATCCACCGTGGAGAAGCAGCCGTTGCCCCTTAAGATGTAAATGCCGTTGAGCAACTGCAGCGCCTCTTCCGGTTGGGCACCGGCTTTCAGGAACCCGCTGAGCAGCGAGATGGCGGTTTTGGCCTCCTGGGCGGCATCAGAGCCGGTGCCCATGCCGTCGCAGAGCAGCAGGTATAAGATGCCACTCTGGGTGAAACAGGCACCCTGATCCCCGGAGATGCGGCTGCCCCGGCGGCCCATGGCGCGCACGCCCAGCTCCGGACGGAAGCGCGGCTGGGCCTTTGCTGTGCGGGGCGCGCGGGCAGAAACGAGCTGAGAAAGGATGCGGTAGTGATCGGCCAGAACCAAGCGATATTCTTCCCGCCGATGCTGGGTTTGCAGTTGGGAGAGGGAGACATTGAGCTCCTCGCTAACAGCCGCCACAAAGCTGTCCGGCTGGCGGCAATTGGCCAGGAACTCGGTGGGGAAATCCGCCGCGGTGGCGCTGCCTCGATGCAGGAACCTGGGCGCTGCGGCGCGCAGGTGCCGATAGGTGTCCTCGGCGCCGCGCTCCCAGCAGGCGAGATACCCGGAGCAGCGCAGGCAGACCTTGTCGCAGACGCAGTCGTACAGGGCAGCCACGTCTCCGGGACGGTCGTTGGTGTTGCGGGTGCGCAGCAGGCGGCTCACTTGCCGCAGAGCATCCGCTGCGCGATGGGAGCGCACCTCCGGCGTCAGCGCTGCCGGGCGCTGCTCGTGGATCAGCTGGGAGGCGAATAAGACCGTCAACACCGCCACGATACAGCGCAAAACCAGCACGAACAGCACCGGTCCACCCAGGCCTACAGCATAGATCAGGCCCACGCTGCAGGTGGTGCAGAAGGCCAGAAAGCACCGGGTGCGTGTGGAAGTGGGAATCTCCGCCTGGCGCAGGATCGCGCCCAGACAAAAGAGCATCACGCCTGACGCGGCGGGCTCCAGAGCATCGAGAAAATCAAACATCAGAAAGTAGCCGCACAGGGCGCCAAGGATGCTTGCCGCGGCGCGGGTGCCCTTCAGCACCGCGCACAGGCAGGCCGCCGCAGGCAGGGTTTTGCTGCCGATGGAAAGGCAGGCCAGCGCCAGAGAACCGAAAAATGCGCCGAACAGCTCGGTAAGATAGCGCATGGTGCGCCCCGTGAGCCACTTCTTAATATGGATGCGCCGCCGAAGCGGAAAGTCGAGGGTTTGCCGCATTCGAATCATCTCCCGTTTTTTCTTCAGTATATCCGTGTCAATGGACAGATCCTGTCGGGAAAAGGGAGGGGAAAGGCATGGTTGCAAAAAAACGGGAAAAGGGGTAAACTGGTCTTGGGAGAGTGAGACCATGGAAGTGGAACTGAAATATGCCTGCCCCGATGGGGCGACTTTTGAAGAGATCCTGCGCTTTGCTGCCGATGTGCAGCAGGGCACGGCACGGGAAATCCGGATGCGTACGGATTATTATGACACGCCGGAGCGCGCCCTGCGCGCACGCTTCTGGACCCTGCGCCTGCGCCGGGAGAATGACAAGAGTGTTGTTTGCTGCAAGACTCGCGGCAGCCGGGAAGGCGCCCTTTCCAGCCACGAGGAGTGGGAGTGCTGCGCGGAGGAACTGCTCCCGGGCGTGCAGCAGCTCATCGCCCAGGGCGCGCCGCAGGAACTTCTGGACATCGCCCGGAGAGCAGAGCGCTTCTGCGGAGCGGAGTTTCTGCGCATCAGCACGGATCTGATCCTGGAGGGAGGCACCGTGGCGGAGCTCAGCTGCGATCGGGGAAAGCTCATGGGCGCGAAAAGCGAATTGAGCCTGTGCGAGGTGGAACTGGAATTGAAGGCTGGCCCGGTGGAACCCATGCTGGCCTACGGCGCGGCGCTGGCAGAGCGCTTTGGCCTGACGGAAGAGACCAGAAGCAAACTCGCCCGGGCCATGGAGCTGGAATAAGAAAAAAGCAGGCGGCAACGCCTGCTTTTTAACTTGGAGAAACGCAGCAAGCCGAGCACTATGTTCGTAGGGCGGCATCCTGCGCGAGCGGCATGGCTCCGGAAAAGGGTGTATTCCTGCAGCCGGGGGCGGAAAAACAGGTGCTTTCCAATGTGGAGGATAAGGCGGAGTTCTTGCTGATGGTACTGAGCCAAATGGAAGATGCGCACCTGTTGGAAGTTGCAAAGCAGGCGCTTCGTCAGAATGTCAAAAAATGTTGTAACAGTTTGTAAATTTTTTGATACAAAATTGAAGCTTTTTGTTGCTTTTTCCTTTTGCGTATGATAGGATAAGAGAGCGCGGTCGAAGTTGAACCTTTTGCCCGCGCTTCTCGGCTCCAAAGGCCGAAAAACACGTTGAAGGAAGCCATTCATGAACAAATTGCTGATTCGAATTTGCTCTCTGGCTCTGGCTGTGCTGCTGGTTCTGCCCCTGGTGTCGTCCGTGATGGTCGGCGCCCAGGACATCACCAAGCAGGATATCCAGGAAAAAATGCTGGAGATTCTTTATAATAATGATGAAGCCGGTTTCGTGTCCTGCGATTTTGACGGCTATGTGGAGCTTCGCCCCAAGCGTCATGAGGGCATCGACTTCGCCATCGGCCAGGGTCATGATGTCTGCGCGCTGATTGATGGCGTTGTCACCAACGCCGGCGGCGACAGCCTGAACACCATCGCTATCTACGATGAAGAAAATGACAAAACCGTCATTTATCTGCACACCAGCAGCTCTGTGAACATCGAGGTCGGCGATACCGTCAAGGTCGGCCAGGTGATTGCTCTGGAAGGCAGCAAGGGTGCCAAGGGTGCCGTACATACCCATGTGGAAGTCCGCGACGGCAAGCAGACCAAGGCCTCGTACAGCAGCGACTATGTGCTGGACAATGAGAATCCCTATGAGTATTGGGAAAAGGTTTTGTTTGAAAAGAAGAATGAGACAAAGGCGCATGCGCGTCTTCCCATTCCTGCACGCAAGACGAACAAGTAAGAAAATAACCCGAACGGATGATTCCGTTCGGGTTTCTTTTTTGTTTTTTACAGCAGGTACTCGCGCAGGGCCTGCACGCTTTCTGCGATACTGGCTGCGCCGGCGGCTTCCAGCTCTTCCCGGCTGCCGTAGCCGTAGAGCACGCCCACTGCGGGGATGGAAAACTCCTTTGCGCCCAGCACATCATACTCCCGGTCGCCGATCATCAGTGCCGAAGCGGCTTCTGCACCGGATATGGCCAGGGCGTGGGCAATGACCTCGCTCTTTTTTGTGCGGGCATCCATCAGGGCGCCTGCTACATGGTGGAAGTAGGGGAGGATACCGAAGTGCTCCAGAATCTGAATAGCAAACTGTTCGGGTTTTGAGGTAGCCAGGATGATCTGATAGCCGCTCTGCCGCAGATCACGCAGCAGTTCGCCAATTCCGGGATAGAGGGCATTTTCGAAAATGCCCTGCTCACGGTAATACACGCGGTAGCATTCCACCGCCTTGAGGGCATCCTCGTTCGAGAAACCGTAGAAGTTTTGAAAGGAGTCTGCCAGGGGTGGGCCGATAAAGGGGTAGAGCGCTTCGCGGATCGGCGGCTTGATGCCGAAGCAGCGCAGGGCGTAGGCAACGGAGTTGGTGATGCCTTCACCGGGGTCGGTCAGGGTGCCGTCCAGGTCGAAGAGCAGGGTCTTGTAGGGGGTCATATTATTCCTCCGGAGTGTAGTAAAGGGCGTTGCCCAGGGCAGGCGTCAGCTCCAGCTGCAGCTCCTGCCGGGCATAAACGGCGTTCTGTTTGTAAAGCACAGGGGTCAACAGGCCGTTTTCCATCACAAATTCGCACAGGGTGTAGTAGTTACCGGCGTTCTCCAGAGCGGTCTCACAGAGCTGCAGCGCCACGGCGTCGGCCATGCCGCCCAGGCAGAGTGCACTCTGCTGGTCAAAGAAGCAGCTCAGGTCGCCGTCAGGGGAGAGGGTGGCCTCGCCGTAGTAGAGGTCGAAGTTGCCGTTTTGCAGCGCCCGGACATAGGCGTTGTAACCCAGAGACTGCACCGTTAGTTCGATGCCGTAGGCTTTGAATACCTCAGCCAGGGCCTGAGCCGCTGCCACACGCTGGGAGTAGGCACCGCAGACCAGCATCGTGCCGGAGGCAGGGATGGTGCCCTCTTCCGTGGGCAGGTCCAGGATGCCGTCACCGGTGACGTCGCGGATACCGGCCTGCTGCATGGCTGTATGGAAGTCGTCCGGCGCATACTCAAACTTGCCTGCCAGACGGGAATCATAATTGCCGGACTCCGGATGGGTCGGCAGGCTGGCCTCGGAGGCAAAGCCGCCGCAGGTATCAGCAACCAGGGCCTCGCGGTCAATCAGGTGGGTGATGGCGGCGCGCAGCGCGGCGTTGGTAAATGGGCCGTCCGTCAGATTGAAACCCAGATATTGCATGGTCATGGTCTTAATGGAATACAGCGAATCGTCGCTGTGGTAGGCGGGGGTGGCAGAGCCATTGGGATCGATGCAAACAAAGTTGATGTGATCCGCGGCAAAGTCGTCTGCCAGTTCTGCGGCGGTGCTGGCAGAATACAGACGCACCACCTCGCCGTAGGGCACGCTGCCGCGCCACCAGTCGTCATGCTCCCGCAGGGCGCCTGCGAACAGACGGTAGGGGCCGGTGCCAACGGGGCGGTCAGCGCTGAGCTGGCTTGCGCGCAGGATGGGCACGTCCAGCAGCAGGGGGAGCTTTTCATAAGAGGTATCCAGCATGATCGTTACCGTATCCGCCTCGACAGAAAGGACAGAGCTGATATGGCGCAGGCGATAGCCGTAGCGCTCAGACTTGCGGGCGGTGTTCAGGGAAGCAATCACGTCGGAAACGCTCAGCTGTTGTCCATCGTGCATGGTAATGCCGTGGCGCAGATAGAACGTGTAGGTCAAACCGTCGGCGGAGGCATCGTAGTGGGTGCAGAGCCGGGGGATGGCATCCCCTTCGGGGCCGATGGCGAACAGGCCTTCGTAGAGCAGATTCCCCAAAAAGCAGTTGACGCTGCTGGTGGCCAGATACGGGTTAAAGGAATCGGTGGGCTCATAGGCCAAAGTAAGGATGTCCGCCTGTTCCGGGGTGACTTTCTCGGGGACGGAATCGGGCTGCTCGGGCAGAGGATCCTGCTGGGGCGGGGCAGTATTCTGCAGGGGATCGTCCAGACGTACGGTGCCGCAGCTGCACAGCATCAGCAGGCACAGCGTCAGGGCCAGAATTCGTTTCAAGCAGGTCTCCTCCTTTCCGGGGCTTGTTACAGACTGATCAGCGCAGCCAGGGCGCCGCGGGCGTTGCCTACTTTGCGATAGGACCAGAAGCGCTCGGGTTCGCAGGCGGTACAATCTGTGGAAATGTCGATGTGTTCCGGCTTTACGCCGGTGTTCAAAAGCTGCAGACGAATCAGCTCCCGGTTATCCACCAGGAATTTTTCGCCCTTGGGGAAAATGGCAGCCTCTGCCGTCTCGCCCATGGCAGCGCGCATGGCTTCCGGTACGTCGGCGTGGGTCTCAAAGCAACACTTGCCGATGGCAGGGCCGATGGCGCAGAGTAGATCCGCAGGATCGGTGCCGAAGTGCTCCTGCATGGCCTCCACGGCCCGGGTGGTGATGCATTGGGCGGTGCCGCGCCAGCCGGAATGCACCGCGCCGATGGCGCGGTTGACGGGGTCATACAGCAGCACAGGGGCGCAGTCGGCGGTGAACACGACTAAAGTAACGCCGGGGGAGTTGGTGACCAGGCCGTCCCGCACGGGGTAGTCCGTGCGCTCCAGGCCCTCGCCGCGGTTTTCGGCGCTCACTCTCAGCACGATGTCCGAGTGGGTCTGCCGGGCAAAGACCAGCGAGGAAGGCGCTGCGCCGATGGCGGCGCAGATGCGCCGGTAGTTCTCTTTGACATTTTCGGGATCATCGCCCCGGTTGGCGCCCAGATTCAGGCTGGAAAGATCACCTGTGGACACACCGCCGTGACGGGTGGAAAAGCAATGGGGCACGCAGAGCTTGCTGCTGGTCAGGTATTCCAGCGCACCCTTTCGATTGACTTCAAAACTCATTGGGCCAAATCCTTGTCCAGGCAGCAGTTCTTGTACTTCTTGCCGCTGCCGCAGGGGCAGGGTTCGTTTCGGCCGACCTTGACCTTGCGCTGAGCGGGCTGACGCTTGACGGTCTTGTCGCTGCCGCCCACGTTCGTGACCTTTGCCACGCGCTTGCGCTCAATGGGCGCCTGCTTCTGAATGCGTGCCAGGAAGAGACGGCGGATGGTCTCGGCGCGGATGGAGTTGACCATGGTCTCGAACGTCTCGTAGCCTTCGCGCTTGTATTCCACAA
>SVLN01000050.1 GCA_015067925.1 Oscillospiraceae bacterium | reverse complement strand
GCTCCACGATCTCGGGGCGCAGGGGGCAGGCATCCTTCAGCTGAGGGATCATCTCGGCAGGGCGCAGATTGGCATACAGCTTCATGCCGGCACGCAGGGCCAGCAGGCCCTTCTCGGGACGGATGGCGGGATCAATGGTGTCCCACTTGGGGCCGCCAATGGCGGACAGCAGGGCACTGTCGCAGGCGAGGCAGGTCTCAAGACTGCTCTCCGGCAAGGGCACGCCAAAAGCGTCAATGGCGTTGCCGCCCATGGGGGCTTCCTCATAAATAAAGGTATGGCCAAACCTGGCGGCCACGGCGTCCAGAACGGCGATGGCCTGGGTCATGATCTCGGGACCGATGCCGTCACCCCGGATAATGGCAATTCTCTTTTCCATGAATATTCTTCCTTTTCAATGATACAAGGTGCCATGATTGTGTACAAATCTTGGTTTTTACACCGCATGGCGTATTAAAGTTCTTTTTAATCCTTTTTCTTTCAAGAAAAAGGCTCACTTCTTGATGGAAGCCATCAGGCCGCCCTTGGAGATCATATCCTTGATAAACTCGGGGAAGGGTTCTGCCTGATAGGTCTCGTTCTTGGTGACGTTGGTGATGATGCCGGTGTCGAAGTCCACGCTGACCTCGTTTCCGGCGTCAATGCCTTCGCTGGCGGCCGGGCACTCCAGAATGGCCAAGCCGATGTTGATGGCATTGCGGTAGAAGATACGGGCAAAGTTCTTGGCAATAACGCAGGAGATGCCGCTGGCCTTGATCGCCACGGGGGCATGCTCGCGGGAGGATCCGCAGCCGAAGTTGACGCCGGCCACCATGATGTCGCCGTCCTTCACCTTGTTGACGAATTCGGTGTCGATATCCACCATGCAGTGGGAAGCCAGTTCCTTGTGGTCCTGGCTGTTCAGATAACGTGCGGGGATGATCACGTCAGTGTCCACGTGGTCACCATATTTATGTACAAAACCGTGTGCATTCATACTTACATGACCTCCTCAGGATGTGCGATGTGGCCTGCGATGCCGGAAGCAGCGGCAACTGCGGGAGAAGCGAGGTAAACTTCGCTGTCCACGTGGCCCATACGGCCCACGAAGTTACGGTTGGTGCTGGAGACGCAGCGCTCACCCGCTGCCAGAATACCCATGTGGCCGCCCAGGCAGGGACCGCAGGTGGGCGTGGAGACGATGCATCCGGCATCCAGGAAGATGTCGGTATAGCCCAGATGCATACACTCACGATAGACGCTCTGGGTGGCGGGGATGATGATGCCGCGAACACCGGGAGCCAGATGCTTGCCCTTCAGCACGGCAGCAGCAGCAGCCATATCGGCCAGCTGGCCGTTGGTGCAGGACCCGATGACGATCTGGTCGATGGCGATATCCTTGCCCTCTGCAGCGGGATGTGCATTCTCAGGCAGATGGGGATATGCCACGGTGCACTCCACTTTGCTCAGATCGATCTCAATGGTACGCTCATACTCAGCGCCCTCGTCCGCCTCAAAGACGGTCCATGGACGAACGGTACGACCCTCAACGTAGGCCAAAGTCACATCGTCCACGGGGAAGATACCGTTCTTGGCTCCAGCCTCGACGGCCATGTTGGAGATTGTCAGGCGATCATAGATGGTGAGATTCGCAACGCCAGGACCTGCAAACTCCAGAGACTGGTAGCGGGCGCCGTCCACGCCGATCATGCCGATCAGGGTCAGGACTACGTCCTTGCCGGAAACATAGGGCTTCATTTCGCCGGTCAGATAGACCTTGATAGCGGAGGGAACCTTGAACCAGGTCTCACCGGTTGCCATGGCGGCACCCAGGTCGGTGGAACCGACACCGGTGGAGAATGCGCCCAAAGCGCCATAGGTGCAGGTGTGGGAGTCGGCGCCGATGACCGCGTCGCCGGGACCCACAAGACCCTTTTCGGGGAGCAGTGCATGCTCAATACCCATAGTTCCCACATCGAAATAGTTGTCGATGTCAAAGCGTCTTGCAAAGGTGCGGCACTGCTTGCACTGAGTGGCGGACTTGATGTCCTTGTTGGGTGCGAAATGATCCATGACCATTGCGATGCGGCTCTTGTCGAAAACCTGATTGAAACCTGCAGCCTCAAACTCATTGATGGCCACGGGGGTGGTAATGTCGTTGCCCAGAACCAGATCCAACTTCGCCTTGATCAGCTGGCCTGCACGGACCTCCTGCAGACCTGCATGGGCTGCCAGGATTTTTTGGGTCATTGTCATGCTCATATCGTTTATCCTTTCTGATGGGCCTTAATCTTGTTGATACCGTTCACGTATGCACGGATGGATGCCTCGATGACGTCGGTGGAGATGCCGGTACCGGTGTACTGCTCGCCGTCGTAGTTGAGCTTGACCACGGCCTCGCCGATTGCGTCCTCACCGTCCGTGACGGCGTTCAGGCTGAAGCTGTCCAGATTCACGTTCTTCATGCGGGTCAGGCGGTTAATTGCCTTGAAGGATGCATCCAGAGGTCCGGTGCCGATGGCCACTTCCTCTGCGTCCTCGCCCTCGTGGACCAGCTGGACATAGGCGGTGTTGGGAATGCCGGTGCCCACGTTGACCACGTGCTTGGTGAGCTGCCAGCCGCCCAGATCCTTGTGGCGGCGGTTGAGGGCCAGAGCCTCCAGGTCGGAGATCATGATATTCTTTTTCTTGTCGGCCAGAATCTTGAAGCGGGCGAAGATCTCTTCCATCTGCTCGTCGGTGAAGTTGTAGCCCATAGCCTCCAGCTGATCACGCAGAGCGTGCTTGCCGGAGTGCTTGCCCAGCACCATGGTGTTCTGGGGGATACCCACATCGGAGGGTCGCATGATCTCATAGGTCAACGCATTGGCCAGAACGCCGTGCTGGTGGATGCCGGACTCATGTGCGAAGGCGTTGGCTCCGACGATGGATTTGCTGGGTGCGATCGGCACACCGGTGATGCTGGAGAGCAGCTTGCTGGATTTATAGATCTGCTTGGTGTTGATGCCGGTCTCTGCATCATAGTAAGCGGCACGGGTGTGGAGGGCCATGACGATCTCTTCCAGGCTGGCATTGCCGGCACGCTCGCCGATGCCGTTGACCGTGCACTCCACCTGAGTGGCGCCGGCGCGGATGCAGGCCAGAGAGTTGGCCACAGCCAGACCCAGGTCATCGTGGCAGTGGACGGAGATATCCACGTTCTCCACGCCTTCCACGTTTTCCTTCAGATAGCGGATCAGGCTGTACATCTCATCGGGAGTGGAATAACCCACGGTATCAGGCACGTTCAGAACCGTTGCGCCTGCAGCCACAGCGTTGCTATAGCACTTGGCCAGGAACTCCCAGTCAGAACGGGATCCGTCCTCAGCGGAGAACTCGATATCGTCGCACAGACTCTTGGCGTAGGCAACATTCTTGGTGATGCTTTCCAGAACTTCCTCGCGGCTCATCTTCAGCTTATATTCCATATGAATATCGCTGGTAGCGATGAAAACATGGATGCGAGGCTTCTTGGCACCCTTGACTGCGCCCCAGGCTGCGTCGATATCACCCTTGGTACAGCGGGCCAGAGAGGCCACGGAGCAATTATGCACGGTCTGGGAAATGGCTTCCACGCTCTTAAAGTCTTCGGGAGAGACGATTGCGAAGCCAGCTTCAATCACGTCCACGCCCAGAGCGTCCAGCTGACGGGCCATCTCCAGCTTTTCGGAGAGGTTCATGCTGCAGCCGGGAGACTGCTCGCCGTCGCGCAGGGTCGTGTCGAAAATCTTGATTCGTTTCATGCTGGGGTCCTCCTTGAAATTGGTGTTTGGAAGTCCGCGGAGAAATAAAAAAAGCCTCCGTCTCCCATAAGAGACGAAAGCTGCCTTCCGCGGTACCACTCTTGTTGATATAAAAATATCCACTCTCCACATCGGCCCTCTCAGGCGAATGCTGCCTCATTGATAACGGTGAGGAAACCCGGTCCCACCTACGATCCTTTCGGACTTTCAGCTGACTGCTCGAGGGCCAGTAAATCAACTGTCCGCATACCGTCTCACAGCAACCGACGGCTCTCTGAAATGCTCGCAGCGACGTTTTCCCTGTCATTGCATTTGTAATATTGGGTTGATGATACACAATTTCACCATCCTTGTCAAGCCGCATTTTGTACTTTCCTGCCGAACCACCCGAAAAGGTAGTATCTATCTTAAGCTTTCAAGTTTTTGTTTACAGAATCCGCGCCATATCGGCTGATCTTAATGCGCACCACATGGGCGAATATCCCTTGCCCAGAGTTTTGTTTCACATCTGCACAAACCATGTCGCATCGCGGCCTCCTACCATACATCATTTCGCACATTCAAGAGCGATATTTTCTTAGTTATTTTGTGTATTTTTCTGTTTCAAAATTTTAAAGAAAAAATCCAGTCTTTTCTCTCTTTTTATATTATCATTATTTTCAAACTTTTTTGACATTTAAATAGCATATCATATCTTTTTATTTCCATATTTACAACTTTATTTAAAATATTTATCCATTTTTGTTTTTCTTGCTTTTTCGCATTTCTTTTATCGTCTTTTTCGCCCAATCCTTTTACAACACTTTAACCAAATTTATGGTAACAGAAATCGCTCTATATATGCGCTTTTAACAGCTCCAGGCTTGTCCTTAAAGTTCAGTCTTCTTTTCCCTCCTTTTTCTCCAGCTGGTCCTTCACAATTTTTATGCGATTTATTTTTGCTTTTTCAGCATATTTTAAGAAGATATCACATTTTTTAAGAACTATTAATCACTTTATCGCATCTTCTCCGCTGAGTCTCTGCCTGAATCCACCACCCAAATAAGCCCGCTTCCACAGATTCGTCATATCGCACAAGTCAAATCATTTTTCCTGTTGCAAAATGCAAAAAATATGGTAAACTCTTCAGCGTTGGCAAATTTTGTCTGTCTTTTTGCGCCTTTTTCCGCCAAAATCACTGCCGACAGCACAAGTTTTCTTCAGAAAATGCGCAGTTTTTGCAGAAAATATGTGCACATCCACCACAGTCAAAGACTTGCATTCTGCAGAGCTTTGACAATATAACCAAAAGGAGGATTCTTAATGGCTTCCAATACCAATCTCAAGTACGCAACCTCTTTTAAGGAGCAGTTGAGCACTCGTGGTATCATCATCGGTATCATCGGTTCCATCATTCTGACCTGCTCCTCCATGTTCGTGGCCCTGAAGGCTTCTTCCCTGCCCTGGCCCATCATGTTCGTCGCTCTGGCCTCCATGTTCGGCCTGAAGGCTCTGGGCAACACCAACGTGAACGAGATCAACGTGACCCACACTGCAATGTCTGCAGGCTCCATGGTCGCCGGTGGTCTGGCATTCACCGTCCCCGGTATCTTCATCCTCAACAACGACGCTGAGTTCAATGTGGTTCAGATTCTGGTCGTCACCGTCGGCGGCACCGTTCTGGGTCTGATCTTCACCTCCCTGCTGCGCAAGCACTTCGTTGTTGACGCTGAAATGCCCTATGCAATGGGTCAGGCAGCTGCCGAAGTCGTCACTGTCGGCGACGAAGGCGGCAAGCAGACCGGCGTTTTGTTCGGTTCTCTGGGTCTGGCCGGTCTGTGGACCGTTCTGCGCGACTGGTTCGCAGCGGTTCCCGCACTGAAGCTGTTCAACGGCATGACCGCTTACGGCTCCATGGGCGGTATTTGGTTCTCCCCCATGCTGCTCTCCGTCGGTTACCTGATCGGTCCCGCCACCATTCTGGTGTGGCTGCTGGGTGCTTTCATCGGTGACTTCGGTATTCTGATGGGCGGCCAGGCAGCCGGCCTGTGGGATGCCGCTACCGCTTCCGGCATCAAGAGTTCTCTGGGTCTGGGCTGGATGGTCGGCGTTGGCCTGGCTATCACTGCCAAGGAGATCATCCCCCGCGCAAAGTCCATCTTCGGCAGCATGTTCGCTAAGGGCCAGGCCGGTGACGCGATCGTCCCCATGCAGTGGGCTCCTCCCGTCGTTCTGGTTCTGGCTGTCCTGTTCATCTTCGTTCTGGATCTGCCCATCGTGGCCGTCATCATCACCCTGCTGGGCGTTTGGCTGACTACCGCAATGTCCTCTCAGTGCGTTGGCCAGTCCGGTATCAATCCCATGGAGGTCTTCGGCATCTTCGTCATGGCAATCGCCAAGGCTGTCTGCGGTCTGGAAGTTACCCAGGCTGTGTTCATCGCCGCTATCGTTGCTATCGCTGCCGGTCTGACCGGCGACGTTATGAACGACTTCAAGTCCGGCAGCATTCTGAAGTCTGACCCCAAGGCTCAGTGGCTGGGCGAGGTCATCGGCGGTATCGTTGGTTCCGTTGTTGCTGTTGGCGTTATGCTGGTTCTGGTTAAGGCATATGGCGGCGGCGTTTTCGGCAGCGATATGTTCCCCGCAGCTCAGGCTGCAGCTGTTGCTTCCGTTGTCGGCGGTATCGCAAACCTGCCCGTCTTCTTCGGCGGTCTGATCGCTTCCATCGTGATCTACTTCATCACTCCTCGCTTCACCATGCTGGGCCTCGGTATCTACCTGCCCGCATACCTGTCCTTCACCGCCGGTCTGGGCGGCCTGCTGCGTCTGATCGTTGCTAAGGCAGCCCCCGAGTTCGACAAGGGCACCACCGGCACCGTCGTCGCTTCCGGTCTGCTGGCAGGCGAAGGCTTCATCGGCGTTGTCATCGCTCTGATTCAGGCCTGCCAGATCCTGGCTGCAGGCTAATCTCTGCGTTTGATTCTCCGCGCATTTACTGGTATACTTAACCCGTGCCGGAAGCCCCTCCCGAGGCTTCCGGCCGGACGCAAATCGAAAGAGGTCTCAATATGATCAAAGAAATCAAAATTACTGATATGAAGGCCTTCAAGGTCGGTCATGCTCAGGACGCCGAGCACGCTACCGGCTGTACCGCCATTCTCTGCCCCCAGGGCGCCTGGGCCGGCGTTGACGTTCGCGGCGGCAGTCCCGCCTCCCGCGAGACCGAGCTGCTCAAGCCCGTCAATACCGTTCAGCAGATCCACGCTGTTATGCTCTCCGGCGGCAGCGCATTCGGTCTGGAGGCCGGCGACGGCGCTATGCAGTTCTTCCACGAAAAGGAAATTGGCTTCGACACCGGTTTTGGCCTGGTGCCTATCGTGTGCGGCTGCTCCCTGTTTGACCTGAATCTGGTCTCCAACAAGCACTTCCCCGACAAGGCCATGGGTTACGCCGCCTGCGAGAACGCATTCAGCGGTGAAGAGCCCGGTCAGGGCAATGTGGGTGCCGGTACCGGTGCAACCATCGGCAAGTTCCGCGGCGCCGACTACATCATGAAGGGCGGTCTCGGTATCTATGCCGCACAGATCGGCGATGTTCAGTGCGCAGCGATTGTGGCTGTCAATGCTCTGGGTGACGTGATCGACTACGACACCAAGAAGATCCTGGCCGGCATGCTGAACGAGGACAAGACCGCATTCGCTGACTCCGTCAAGGTCATGTATGAGGAGATCGGCAAGAGCCGCGAGCTGTGGGGTGGCAACACCACCATCGGCTGCGTCATTACCAACGCCAAGCTGGACAAGTGCCAGTGCAACAAGCTGGCCAGCATTGCTCACAACGGCTATGCACAGGCTATCCGTCCCGTTCACTCCACCGCAGACGGCGATACCATCTATCTGATGGCCAGCGGTGAGGTCGAGGTTGGCGTGGACGCTCTGGGCGCTCTGGTTACCGAGTGCATGGGTCGTGCCATCAACCGCGCAATCCTGAATGCAGAGCCCGCTTACGGTCTGCTGGCCGCAAAGTCCTTTGCAGATTAATTGATATTCAATCTTCTCTTCTTGATAAAACAGACACCAAGAGGGCCGATTCTTGAACCAGGGTCGGCCCTCTTGGTGTTTTTCAATATCACTTCGTTGACATCCCTCATTTTTCATATTACGATAAATTGAGAAAATGTCCACCTCACAACCGAGTGAACTCATGGAAAGGCAGGCTCCCTTATGCACACTTTGATTCGTCTTCTGCGCTCCGGTACCCGTAATTCTGCGCCGACAGAACCGAACTCCGCCACTCCAGGCCGAGCCAGAGTGCGGATCCTCTCACTGGTGGAAACCTTTGTAGACGCCTTTTCACCGGAGGACACCCAGCCCCTGATCCTGTGCAGCGTTCCCGGACGCACGGAAATCGGCGGAAACCACACGGACCATCAACACGGACGGGTGCTATGTGCCGCCGTGGATGCCGATCTGCTGTCCTGCGCCGCCCCCAACGCTCTGCAGATTGTACGGCTTCGCTCAGAGGGATACGCCCCGTTGGAAATCGACCTCTCCGACCTGCATCCTCGCGAGGCAGAACAAAACACCACCGCCGCCCTGGTGCGGGGTGTTGCGGCAGGGATACAGGCCGCCGGCTATCCCCTCTGCGGCTTTGATGTCTGCGTCACCTCTGACATTCCCGCCGGCTCCGGTCTCTCTTCCTCCGCCGCTTTCGAGGTCCTGATAGGCAATCTGTTCAACCGTCTTTGCTGCGTCAATCGGCTCGATCCCCTGCAGATTGCCCGCATCGGCCAGTTTGCCGAGCAGGTTTACTTCGGAAAACCTTGCGGCTTGATGGATCAGGTTGCCTGCTCTCTGGGCGGCGTACTGTCCATTGACTTTGAAGACCCCGAACGACCTGCAGTGGATCCCGTTTCCTGCGATCTTTCCAAATTCGGCTATACTCTCTGCATCATCCATACCGGCTCCTGCCACGCAGATCTGACGGAGGATTATG
>SVLN01000006.1 GCA_015067925.1 Oscillospiraceae bacterium | reverse complement strand
CTGAGCCATGGGGCCGTCGGTAGCAGCGATAACCAGGATAGCGCCGTCCATCTGAGCAGCGCCGGTGATCATGTTCTTGATATAGTCGGCGTGGCCCGGGCAGTCAACGTGAGCATAGTGGCGCGCAGAGGTCTCGTACTCAACGTGAGCAGTGTTGATGGTGATGCCGCGCTCGCGCTCTTCGGGAGCCTTATCGATGTTGGCGTAGTCTTCGAACTGAGCCATACCCTGCATAGCCAGCCACTTGGTGATGGCAGCGGTCAGAGTGGTCTTGCCATGGTCAACGTGACCGATGGTGCCGATGTTAACGTGGGGCTTGTTTCTTTCAAATTTCTGCTTTGCCATTTGAAATATCCTCCTTGTTATAACTTGTAAAAAATTAAATTTAAATTTGATTTATTGCCTTAGCCGCAGCAATTATACTGCAAAATGTGCAAATATGCAAGAGGGAGAAATTAACCCTTATTGCGCTTTGCAACGAGCTCTTCCTGCAGGCTCTTCGGCAGTTCAATATAGTGGCTGGGTTCCATGGCGTACTGGCCACGGCCCTGAGTCTTGGAGCGCAGGTCGGTGGCATAGCCAAACATGTTGGCCAGAGGCACGTTGGCGTCGATCTGCTGGGCACCGTTGCGGGCTTCCATGCCCAGAACGTTGCCGCGGCGGGAAGAAACGTCGCCAATGACGTCGCCCATGTATTCCTCGGGAACCACAACTGCGACCTTCATGATGGGCTCGAGAATGACCGGCTGAGCCTTGCGGCAGGCCTCCTTGAAGGCCATGGAGCCGGCGATCTTAAACGCCATTTCAGAGGAGTCGACTTCGTGATAGGAGCCATCGTACAGAGTGACCTTGACGTCGACGACGGGGAAGCCTGCCAGAACGCCGGCTTCCATCGCACCCTGGATACCGGCATCGACAGCCGGGATATATTCCTTGGGAACGACGCCGCCCACGATGGCGTTGACGAACTCGTAACCCTTGCCGGACTCGTTGGGCTCCACACGGATCTTAACGTGACCGTACTGGCCCTTACCGCCGGACTGACGGGCGTACTTGGTATCCTGTTCAACGCTCTTGCGGATGGTTTCCTTATAAGCAACCTGGGGAGCGCCGACGTTTGCTTCGACCTTGAATTCGCGGAGCAGACGGTCAACGATGATTTCCAGGTGCAGTTCGCCCATACCGGCGATGATGGTCTGACCGGTTTCCTCATCCGTGTAGGTGCGGAAGGTCGGATCTTCTTCTGCCAGCTTGGACAGGGCAATGCCCATCTTTTCCTGACCGGCTTTGGTCTTCGGCTCGATGGCAACACGAATAACGGGCTCCGGGAATTCCATGGACTCCAGGATGATCGGATGCTTCTCGTCGCAGAGGGTGTCGCCGGTGGTGGTACTCTTCAGACCGACCGCAGCGGCGATATCACCGGAGTAAACGCGGTCAATGTCTTCGCGATGGTTCGCATGCATCTGCAGAATGCGGCCCATGCGCTCACGGTTTCTCTTGACAGAGTTCATAACCGTGCTGCCGGCCTCCAGGGAGCCGGAATAGACACGGAAGAAGCACAGCTTGCCGACGTAGGGATCGGTTGCGATCTTGAACGCCAGAGCAGCGAACGGCTCCTCATCGGAGGACGGACGCTCTTCTTCTTCGTCGGTGTCGGGGTTGATGCCCTTGATGTTGGGAACATCAGTCGGGGCCGGCATATACTCGACGATGGCGTCGAGCAGTTCCTGCACGCCCTTGTTCTTGTAGGAAGTGCCGCAAACCACGGGGATCATACGAACACCGATGGTTGCCTTACGAATGGCGGCCTTGATTTCCTCGTTGGAGATCTCTTCGCCTTCCAGGAACTTCATCATCAAAGTCTCGTCCTCGTCGGAGACGGCTTCGAGCAGCTTTTCACGATATTCCTGAGCCAGGTCAACGAGATCCTCGGGGATCTCTTCTTCACGCACATCCTTGCCGAGCTCATCATAGAAGACCTTAGCCTTCATGCTGATCAGATCGACAACGCCGCGGAACTCAGACTCAGCGCCGATGGGCAGCTGAATGGGAACAGCGTTGCACTTCAGGCGGTCATGCATCATCTGCAGGACATTGAAGAAGTTCGCACCGGTGATGTCCATCTTGTTGACGTACACCATGCGGGGAACATTGTACTTGTCTGCCTGACGCCAGACCGTCTCAGTCTGGGGCTCAACGCCGCCCTTGGCGCACAGAACGGTAACAGAGCCGTCCAGAACACGCAGGGAACGCTCAACCTCGACGGTAAAGTCAACGTGACCCGGGGTATCGATGATGTTCACGCGCTTGCCCTTCCAGAAACAGGTGGTGGCAGCGGAGGTGATGGTGATACCACGTTCCTGCTCCTGCTCCATCCAGTCCATGGTGGCAGTGCCTTCATGGGTCTCACCGATCTTGTAGTTAACACCGGTGTAGAACAGAATGCGTTCGGTCGTGGTGGTCTTACCAGCATCGATGTGGGCCATGATGCCAATATTTCTTGTATTCTCAAGTGAGTATTGTCTGGGCATGCAAAAATAGCTCCTTTGTAATTACCAGCGATAGTGGGAGAACGCCTTGTTGGCCTCGGCCATCTTGTGCGTATCCTCGCGCTTCTTCACGGAAGAACCAGTGTTGTTGCAGGCATCCATGATCTCGCCGGCCAGACGCTCTTTCATGGTGAGCTCAGAGCGCTTGCGGCTGTAGTCGGTCAGCCAGCGCAGACCCAGGGTCTGACGACGGGCGGGACGGACTTCCATAGGAACCTGATAGGTGGCGCCGCCGACGCGGCGGGACTTGACTTCCAGGGAAGGCATGATGTTCTCCATGGCCTCCTTGAAAGCGTCCAGGCCATTCTTGCCTGTTTTTTCTTCGACGATCTCGAAAGCACCATAAACGACCTTCTGGGCAACGCCCTTCTTGCCGTCGAGCATGATGCTGTTGATCAGCTTGGTAACCAGAGTGGAATTATAAATGGGATCCGGAAGAATCTCTCTCTTCGGAACATTACCTCTTCTGGGCACTTCGCTTCCCTCCTTCAAAAAAAGAATTCATAGGTACTCCATCTGCTTTCCAGCAGGTGGGTGGCGCCCTTGCCGAGGTTTCGATCTATATCAAAAACCATAGACAAGGCTTCGCCTTGCGATAGTAGAAACATTCAGTTGTGCATGGGGCGGCAGATTACTTCTTGCCGGCCTTGGGTCTCTTGGCACCGTACTTGGAACGGGACTGCATACGGCCGTTCACGCCCTGAGTATCCAGGGTACCACGGATGATGTGGTAACGAACGCCAGGCAGGTCCTTAACACGGCCGCCGCGGATCAGAACAACAGAGTGCTCCTGCAGGTTGTGGCCGACGCCGGGAATGTAGGCGGAAACCTCATAGCCGTTCGTCAGACGAACACGGGCGATCTTACGAAGTGCGGAGTTCGGCTTCTTGGGGGTCGTGGTACGGACCGCGGTGCAGACGCCTCTTTTCTGCGGAGAGGACAGATCGTTGGTTCTGTTCTTCAGCGTGTTGAGATTCTTCTGCAGAGCCGGAGCGGTGGACTTGTAAGTGGCCTGCTCTCTGCCTTTTCTGACCAGCTGGTTAAAAGTAGGCATTGTTTTTTCTCCTTTCTTCCAAAAGTTTGCTGGAGTACCAGCATATATCCTAAACCGAATATCAAGAAATATTCAGCTGAGGTCAACTTTTGCGGACATGGGCCGCGATGGCGGCTTTTGTCTCGATCCCGCACAGATGGCCGAGCTCACGCATGGATCGCACAGGCTCGGCGGGGACGGCTTGTTCTTTGCACACATCCAGCAGCGGCTCGATGAGTGCAGGGTCTGCATCCCGGGCGTAGAGGATCTTTTCGGCAACGCCGTCGCGCAGGGCGCGGCGAACCTGTTTTGCGCCCACCAGACAGCTGCGTTTTGTTTCATTCTCTGTCATGGCGAGGACCTCCTATTACGGGAATATAACAGACCAACGCAAGTATGAATTATACCAGAGAGGACGAAATCCGTCAATCATTTTTGTCCGTTTTTTTGAGAAAATATTCCGCTCTTCCAGAGAAAAAAGCCGTTATTTTGACGAAAACGCCTTCCTCGGTGGACATTTGGCTCTCCCAGAGGAATAAAACAGGGCAGGATTTCTCCTGCCCTGCTTTCAAAAAGCATTACATCTGTTCGGAGTCGATCATATCCTGGGTCACTTCGGACTCCGGCGTGATGCCGGGCTCGAAGTCACGGTAGCAGGTCATGCCGGAACCGGCGGGGATCAGCTTACCGATGATGACGTTCTCCTTCAGGCCGACCAGGTGGTCCACCTTGCCCTTGATGGCAGCTTCGGTGAGGACCTTGGTGGTCTCCTGGAAGGAAGCGGCGGACAGGAAGCTCTCGGTGGCCAGGGAGGCCTTGGTGATGCCCATCAGCACCAGGCTGTTGGTGGCCAGGCGCAGTTCGCCGCCGTCCTCGGCGGTCTCGCCGGCGTCAATGCGGGCCTGCAGGGCAGCATTGGCGTCTTCGAACTCGAACTGGTCCACAACGGTACCGGCCAGCAGGCTGGTATCGCCGGGGTCTTCCACCTTGACCTTGCGCATCATCTGGCGGATGATGACCTCGATGTGCTTGTCGTTGATGTCGATACCCTGCTGACGGTAGATGGCCAGAACTTCCTGGGTCAGGTAGTTCTGCACGGCCTCCACGCCGGAAATACGCAGAATATCGTGGGGAGACAGGGAGCCGTCGGTGATACGGTCGCCCTTCTGGACCTTCTGGCCGTTCTCCACGCGCAGGCCCACGGAATACGGGACCTGATACTCCTTGACCTCGCCCTCTTCTTCGTTGATGACGGAGATGTTGCGCAGGGCGGTGCGGCGGGACTCGTCGATGGAGACGGTGCCGCTGATCTCGGAGATGATGGCCTGCTTTCTGGGCTTTCTGGCCTCAAAGAGCTCTTCAACGCGGGGCAGACCCTGGGTGATATCGTCACCGGCAACACCGCCGGTGTGGAAGGTACGCATGGTCAGCTGGGTACCGGGCTCACCGATGGACTGAGCAGCGATGATACCAACAGCTTCGCCCAGGTTGACCTCTTCGGAGGTGGCCAGGTTCATGCCGTAGCAGGTGGCGCAAACGCCGGAGCGGCTGCGGCAGCCCAGAACGGTGCGGATATAAACCTGATGGATGCCGTGTGCTTCCAGCATAGCGGCATCTTCCGGCTGCAGCAGACGGGTCTTGGGAATCAGGACCTCGCCGGTGACGGGATCGGTGATGTCATTGACAGCATAGCGGCCGCGGATGCGGTTGGCGAAGGAGTCGATGACCTGACCCTTCTCCACAACTGCACCGACCCAGATGCCCTGGGTGGTCTGGCAGTTCTTCTCGCGGATGATGACATTCTGGGAAACGTCGACCAGACGACGGGTCAGATAACCGGAGTCGGCGGTACGCAGAGCGGTATCCGCCAGGCCCTTACGGGCGCCTCTGGAGGAGATGAAGTACTCCAGAACGCTCAGACCTTCACGGAAGTTTGCCTTGATGGGGATCTCGATGGTACGACCGGAGGTGTCAGCCATCAGACCGCGCATACCGGCCAGCTGACGGATCTGGTTCATGCTGCCACGAGCGCCGGAGTCGGCCATCATATAGATCGGGTTATAGCGATCCAGACCGGCCTGCAGAGCATCGGTGACTTCCTTGATGGTCTTTTCCCACTGGGCAACGACCAGGCGATAGCGCTCGTCGTTGGTGAGCATACCCTTCTTGTACAGGCGGTCGATCTTGATGATCTCCTGCTCTGCATCGGCAATCAGATCGTACTTCTTGGCGGGGATGGTCATGTCCGCGATGGAGACGGTGATAGCGCCGCGGGTGGAGTACTTATAGCCCAGAGCCTTCATGGCATCGAGCATCTCAGTGGCAATGGTGAAACCATTCTTGCGGATGCAGCGGTCAATGATGGCGCTCAGCTGCTTCTTGCCGGT
This sequence comes from Oscillospiraceae bacterium, assembly GCA_015067925.1. Taxonomy (GTDB): domain Bacteria; phylum Bacillota; class Clostridia; order Oscillospirales; family Oscillospiraceae; genus SIG488. The sequence goes on along the minus strand of SVLN01000006.1, from coordinate 55,915 downwards.
GGTGAAGGCGATCTCCAGGTCAAACAGGTGCTCGGGATCGGTGCGATCCACATAGTCCAGATTCTGGGGAATCGGCTCGTTGAAGATCAGACGGCCAACGGTGGCGTCAATGATCTTGCTTTCCACGATACCGTCGATCTCCTTCTCCACGCGCACGCGGATGGGAGCGTGGATGCCCACAACCTGCTCGCTGTAAGCCAGCATGGCCTCGTCGACGGAGGAGAAGACCTTGCCGGCGCCCGGCTCGTCTTCCTTGACGTAGGTCAGGTAGTAGGTACCAAGGATCATATCCTGGGTGGGAACGGTAACGGGCATGCCGTCCTGGGGACGCAGCAGGTTGTTGGCGGAGAGCATCAGCATTCTCGCCTCGGCCTGGGCCTCAGCGCTCAGGGGCACGTGGATCGCCATCTGGTCGCCGTCAAAGTCGGCGTTGAAGGCGGTGCAGCACAGGGGGTGCAGCTTCAGAGCGCGGCCCTCAACCAGCACCGGCTCAAAGGCCTGGATGCCCAGTCTGTGCAGGGTCGGAGCACGGTTCAGAAGCACCGGACGGTCCTTGATGATCTCTTCCAGAGCGTCCCAAACTTCGTTCTTGCCCTTGTCGATCATCTTCTTGGCGGACTTAATGTTGTTGGCCAGGCCGTCTTCCACCAGCTTCTTCATCACGAAGGGGCGGAAAAGCTCGATGGCCATTTCCTTGGGAAGACCGCACTGATACAGCTTCAGCTCGGGGCCGACAACGATAACGGAACGGCCGGAGTAGTCAACGCGCTTGCCCAACAGGTTCTGACGGAAGCGGCCCTGCTTGCCCTTGAGCATATCGGACAGGCTCTTCAGAGCGCGGTTGTTGGCGCCGGTGACGGCACGGCCGCGGCGGCCGTTATCGATCAGGGCGTCAACGGCTTCCTGCAGCATGCGCTTCTCGTTGCGCACGATGATGTCGGGAGCGTTGAGCTGAATGAGTCTCTTCAGACGGTTGTTGCGGTTGATGACGCGGCGATACAGATCGTTCAGGTCAGAGGTGGCGAAACGGCCGCCGTCCAGCTGAACCATGGGACGAATTTCGGGCGGGATGACGGGCAGCACGTCCAGGATCATCCACGCGGGGTTGTTGCCGCTCTGACGGAAGGATTCCACCACTTCCAGACGCTTGACGATGCGCAGCTTCTTCTGGCCGGAGGCGGTCTTCATCTCAGCGTGCAGCTGAGTGGAGAGCTCTTCCAGATCGATCTCGGCGAGCAGCTGCTTGACAGCCTCGGCGCCCATGCCGGCCTGGAAATCGTCCTCATACTTTTCCTTCATGTCCCGGTATTCTTTTTCGGTCAGAATCTGATACTTGACAAGACCGGTGTCCTCGCCGGGATCGGTGACAATATAGCTGGCAAAGTACAGAACCTTTTCCAGCACGCGGGGGCTGATATCCAGCAGCATACCCATGCGGGAGGGAATGCCCTTGAAATACCAGATATGGCTCACGGGCGCAGCCAGCTCAATGTGGCCCATGCGCTCACGGCGAACCTTTGCACGGGTGACCTCGACGCCGCAGCGATCGCAGATCTTGCCCTTGTAGCGGATCTTCTTATACTTGCCGCAGTGGCACTCCCAGTCCTTGGTCGGTCCAAAGATCTTTTCGCAGAACAGGCCGTCGCGTTCGGGCTTGAGGGTGCGGTAGTTGATGGTTTCGGGCTTCTTGACCTCGCCATAAGACCACTCACGGATCTTGTCCGGGGAGGCAATGCCGATTTTAATAGCGTCAAATGTCGCGTAACTCATAATTCTGCGCCTCCTCCTTACAGATCATCTTCGTCCGGACCGTAGTCCAGATCCATTTCGTTTTCATACTCCTCTTCCAGGGCCTCAGCAGCCTCGTTAGAGATGTCCTCGCCGGTCTCGTCCTCGATGGCATAGCCGGAGCCGAGGATCTCGCCGTCGTCGGAAGTGTAGGTCTCATGCATGCCGGCGGTGAAGACGATATCATCCTCGTCCTCCTCACGCAGCTCGATCTCGTCGCCGTTCTCGTCCAGGACCTTGATGTCCAGGCAGAGGGACTGCAGTTCCTTGACCATAACCTTGAAAGACTCGGGCACACCGGGCTTGGGCACATTGTGGCCCTTGACGATGGCTTCGTAAGTCTTCACACGGCCGGTCACGTCGTCGGACTTGACGGTCAGGATCTCCTGCAGGGTGTAGGCGGCGCCATAGGCCTCCAGGGCCCAGACTTCCATTTCGCCGAAACGCTGGCCGCCGAACTGGGCCTTGCCGCCCAGCGGCTGCTGGGTAACCAGGCTGTACGGGCCGGTGGAACGGGCGTGGATCTTATCATCAACCAGGTGGTGCAGCTTCAGGAAGTAGACGTAACCGACAGTAACGGCGTTGTCGAACTTCTCGCCGGTGCGGCCGTCGTACAGATCGGTCTTGCCGTCCTCACGCAGGCCGGCCATCTGCAGAGTCTTGCGGATGTCCTGCTCGTTGGCGCCGTCGAAGATCGGGGTAGCGACCTTCCAGCCCAGAGCCTGAGCAGCATAACCCAGGTGAACGTCCAGAACCTGACCGATGTTCATACGGGAGGGAACGCCCAGGGGGTTCAGAACGATGTCCAGCGGAGTGCCATCGGGCAGGAAGGGCATATCTTCCTCGGGCAGAACGCGGGAAACAACGCCCTTGTTGCCGTGACGGCCGGCCATCTTGTCGCCCACGGAGATCTTGCGCTTCTGGGCCAGGTAGACGCGAACGACCTTGTTCACGCCGGGGCTCAGCTCGTCGCCGTTCTCGCGGGTGAAGACCTTAACGTCAACAACGATGCCGGATTCGCCATGGGGCACCTTCAGGGAGGTGTCACGGACTTCTCTTGCCTTTTCGCCGAAGATGGCGCGCAGCAGGCGCTCTTCAGCGGTCAGCTCAGTCTCGCCCTTGGGGGTGACCTTACCGACCAGGTAATCACCGGCGGTGACTTCGGCGCCGATGCGGATGATGCCATCCTCGTTCAGGTCCTTGAGGGTATCCTCGCCGACGTTGGGGATGTCACGGGTGATCTCTTCGGTGCCCAGCTTGGTGTCGCGGGCCTCGATTTCATGCTCTTCAATGTGGATGGAGGTGAAGACGTCCTCGCGCACCAGGCGCTCGTTCAGGAGGATGGCGTCCTCGTAGTTGTAGCCTTCCCAGGTCATGAAGCCGATGAGCACGTTCTTGCCCAGGGCGATCTCGCCGCCGGCACAGCTGGGGCCGTCAGCGATGACCTGACCGGCTTCCACGCGCTCGCCTGCAGCAACGATGGGACGCTGGTTGACACAGGTGCTCTGGTTGGAACGGGTGAACTTGGTCAGGTGGTGGGTGACCACATCGCCGCTGTCGTAGCGGACGGTGATTTCGTCAGCGGAAACCTTGCTGACCACACCACCCTCAGGGGCGACCACGCAGACCTCGGAGTCCACGGCGCACTTGTGCTCCATACCGGTGGCAACGATGGGAGCTTCGGTTACCAGCAGGGGCACGGCCTGACGCTGCATGTTCGCGCCCATCAGAGCGCGGTTGGCGTCGTCGTTCTCCAGGAAGGGGATGAAAGCGGTAGCAACGGAGGTCATTTCGCGCGGGGAGACATCCATATAGTCAATGGTCTCGCGCTCGACGGCGATGATCTCGTTGCGGTGACGGCAGGTAATGTGCTCGTTGAGCAGGCGGCCGTCTTCGCCCACAGGCTCGGAAGCCTGGCAGACATAGAAATCGTCCTCCACGTCGGCGGTCATGTAGTGAACCTCGTTGGTGACCTTGCCGGTGGCCTTATCGATCTTGCGGTACGGAGCCTCAATGAAGCCGTACTCGTTGATCTTGGCGTAGGTGGACAGGTAGTTGATCAGGCCGATGTTGGGACCTTCAGGGGTCTCGATGGGGCACATGCGGCCGTAGTGGCTGTAGTGAACGTCACGGACTTCGAAGGAAGCGCGGTCGCGGCTCAGACCGCCGGGGCCCAGAGCGGAAAGACGGCGCTTGTGGGTCAGCTCAGCCAGGGGATTGTTCTGGTCCATGAACTGGCTCAGGGGAGAAGAACCGAAGAACTCCTTGATCACGGCAGTGACCGGGCGGATGTTGATCAGGCTCTGGGGCGTGACCACATCAGTGTCCTGAATGGTCATACGCTCGCGGATGACACGCTCCAGGCGGGTGAAGCCCACGCGGAACTGGTTCTGCAGCAGCTCGCCCACGCAGCGCAGGCGGCGGTTGCCCAGATGGTCAATATCATCGGGGAAGCCGATGCCGGAAGCCAGACCGCACAGATAGTTCACGGTAGCCAGCACATCGTCGCGGGTGATGGTCTTGGGGATCAGCTCGTCGCGGCGCTCGGCAATGGCGTCAGCCCAGCCGTCGGCGGGAACGGTCTCCAGCATTTCGCGCAGAACGGCGAAGCAGACCTTCTCGCGGATGCCGTACTCGGCGGGGTCGAAGTCCACGAACTCAGCCATGTTGACCATGCCGTTGGAGAAGACCTTGACAGTCTTACCGTCCACATCCAGAACAGCCTCGTTGACACCGCGGTTGGACAGCTCCTTGGCGCGCTCGCGGTTCAGGATCTCGCCGGCTTCGGCCAGCAGTTCGCCGGTCATGGGATCGGCAACGGGCTCAGCCAGCTTGTGACCGCTCAGACGGGGCCAGATGTCCAGCTTCTTATTATATTTGTATCTGCCCACCTTGGACAGGTCGTAGCGGCGGGAGTCGAAGAACAGGGACTCCAGATAGCTCTGGGCGTTGTCCAGTGTGGGGGGCTCGCCGGGACGCAGACGGCGATAGATCTCCAGCAAGCTCTCTTCATAGGTCTTGCAGGCGTCCTTCTCCAGGGTGGCCATGATGCGGGCATCCTCACCGAACATCTCGATGATGGCGGCATCGGTGGTCACGCCCATGGCGCGGATCAGGCAGGTGATGGGGATCTTGCGGTTCTTGTCGATGCGGACCCAAGCCACATCGGAGGCGTCGGTCTCATACTCCAGCCAGGCGCCGCGGTACGGAATGACCGTGGTGGAATAGCTGTGGATGTCGGCCTTGTCCGCCACGTCGCCGTAGTAGACGCCGGGAGAACGGACGATCTGGGAAACGATAACGCGCTCGGCACCGTTGATGACAAAGGTACCGCCCTGGGTCATCAGGGGGAAATCGCCCATGAAGATCTCCTGTTCCTTGATCTCCTCGGTCTCCTTGTTGCGCAGGCGCACACGGACCTTGATGGGCTTGGCATAGGTAGCGTCGCGCTCCTTGCACTCTTCCACGGTGTACTTGGGGGGATCATCCATGGTGAAGTCCAGGAAGGACAGCTCCAGATTACCGGAATAATCGGTAATGGTGTCCACATCCCGGAAGACCTCACGCAGGCCCTCAGTGAGGAACCATTCGTAGGAATCCTTCTGAATCTTCAAAAGATTCGGGATCTCCAGGATTTCGTCATGCTTGGCGTAGCTCTTTCTGAGCGTTTTGCCATAATAGACGTCTTTGACCATCTGCTGCATGTTACTCAATCACTGCCTTTCTCTCGGCATAAGCCGATGGATTCTAAATGATACGCGCGGATGCGTTGGTTTACTTTTCACATTCTGCTTGATAACTCCGTTGACTTGTGTTACAATAATCACACGATGTGGGATTATGCGCACGGCGAAACTCAGGCATTATGGAGCACTATTTTAGCATAATTCAAGGCGCGTGTCAATATATTTGTCCAAATTTTCCATCTTCGGTACAAAACCGAAGGTTTTTTCTTCCCTTCTGCATGCGAATGGTGGTTGACAAAGGGAGCCGGCGATTATATAATGAAACGGCTGAGGCGGTTTCGCCCGGCTTTTATATGCGAGAGTGCTGGAACAGGTAGACAGGCACGTTTGAGGTGCGTGTGTCTTTGGCGTGTGGGTTCGAGTCCCATCTCTCGCACCAAAAAAAGAGACGTCCGATCGGACGTCTCTTTTTTTGTATGTGGATGAGGGACTCGAAAGGCCGTTCAAAAAACATGCCGGTGGCGTGTTTTTAGGCCGTGGGAGAGTCCCTTTGAATTTGAGACGCATTCACTATGAATGTGGATCAAATTCAAAATTTTCCGATCTTCGAAAAGGCGTCCCTTTCTCGCAAAAAACAAGGAACCAAAGGCTGCCCTTTGGGACGGTCTTATCTTTTTCGTCAATGTTTGACATTGACGCGCAGTTGTGCTATGCTAACTCCAATAAGAACCTAAGAGAAAGAGAGATGTTCTATGGGCGTGATTGCAACCTTAATTGTCACCACGGCAATTGCAGGCGTGGCCGGCACCGGCCTGGGCGGTCTGATCGGCGCCTTGCTGCAAAAAGATTCCAACCGCGTGGTCAGCTTGCTTTTAAGCTTCGCCGGCGGCGTGATGCTGAGTGTGGTTTGTTTTGATCTTGTCACCGAGTCCATCGAAACCAACATGGGCATCGGTGTAGTCATCGCTGCCATCGCCATCGGCGTGATTGTGATCTATGTGCTGAACTGGATCATCGACAAAAACACCAATCTGGAAGTTCCTCACATTGACAAAAACCATCCCCAGACCGCGGATGATCTGGACGAATTGATCCACAGCGACCACCTGCAGCAGCACTACGCCAAAAACGACAACAAGTTTTCTTTGTTCCTGGCAGGTGTCATTATGGCCTGTGCCATCGCTCTGCACAACGTTCCCGAGGGCATGACCATCGGTGCTTCCTACGCCTCCAACGGCGGCGTGATGGGTTCTGCCGCCCTGGTGCTGGCCATCCTCATTGGCCTGCACAACATCCCGGAGGGCATGGCGGTTTCCGTCCCCCTCATCAGCGGCGGCATGCGCCGCTGGAAGGCCGTTCTGATCACTGCTCTTTCGGGCGTTCCCACCATTCTCGGCGCGCTGCTGGGTTATCTCATCGGCGACATTGGTGCACTGGGTCTGACGTTAAGCCTCGGCTTCGCCAGCGGCGCCATGCTCTACGTCGTGTTCGGCGAGATTCTGCCCCAGGCCATTCTGATGTACCACAGCAAGCTGCCCGCCTTTTCCACCATTGTGGGCATGCTCGTCGGCCTTCTGATTATTTTCGCCTAAGATACGATAGATCATAAATAAATGAAGAGACGGCTTTCCGCCGTCTCTTTTCTTTTTCCTCCGCCGTGGTGAATATATAATGTGTATACACCCTTCCTGCCCTTCGCGTTAATACAGCGCTAAGAATCCCGTGTGCAGGTGTAATTCCCTTGATTTTCTGCCCTATTTCTCATACGATTGACCCAGATTGCGACAGACATATCCCCGCAAATTCAACATAATTCAGCAACAGGAGGAAACCAAATTATGTCCGTCATTTTTGAAAACGTACTCAACCTTGAATGGCAGCAGCTGGTGATGTGGATCATCGGCGGTTTGCTCATTTATCTGGCCATCCGCCACGATATGGAGCCGACGCTGCTTCTGCCCATGGGCTTCGGCGCAATTCTCGTCAACCTGCCCATGTCCGGTGCCATCACCCAGATCCATAACGGTCTGGAAGAAATCGGTGTCATTGACCTGCTGTTTCACTCCGGCATCTCCAATGAGCTGTTCCCCCTGCTGCTGTTCATCGGCATCGGCGCTATGATCGACTTTACACCCCTGCTTACCAACCCTAAGCTGATGCTCTTCGGTGCTGCTGCACAGTTCGGCATCTTCTTTACTCTGGGCGTTGCGGTTCTTCTGGGCTTCGAGCTCAAGGACGCTGCTTCCATCGCCATCATCGGCGCTGCTGACGGCCCCACTTCCGTCTTCGTCGCCAACTACTTCCAGTCCAACTACCTGGGCGCCATCATTGTGGCTGCTTACTCCTACATGGCCCTGGTTCCCATCGTTCAGCCGCCGGTCATCCGCATGATCACCACCAAGAAAGAGCGCCTGATCCGCATGGACTACAGGAGCGGCACCGTCAGCAAGATGACCCTGATCCTGTTCCCCATCGTTGTCACCATCATTGCCGGTATCGTTGCTCCCCGCTCCGTTGCTCTGATTGGCTTCCTGATGTTCGGTAACCTGATCCGCGTCTGCGGCGTTCTGGAGTCCCTCTCCGAGACCGCTCAGAAGGTTCTGGCCAACCTGATTACCCTGCTGCTGGGCATCACCGTTGCTGCCCGCATGACTGCCGACGCCTTCCTGAACGTCCAGACTCTGATGATCCTGGCTCTGGGCCTGTTCGCCTTCGTGTTCGACACCATCGGCGGCGTGATGTTTGCAAAGCTCCTGAACCTGTTCAGCCGCAAGAAGGTCAACCCCATGATCGGCGCTGCCGGTATTTCCGCATTCCCCATGTCCGCCCGTGTCATCCATAAGATGGGCCTGGCGGAAGACAAGACCAACCACCTGCTGATGCATGCCGTGGGCGCCAACGTCTCCGGCCAGATCGCTTCCGTCCTCGCCGGCGGTATGATCCTCAGCTTCTTTGGTTAAGGAGGTACGACCATGTCTGAAAACTTTGCTCTGTTCCTGGAAGTGCTGCCCACCCTGGCCCTGGGCTATGTGGCGATCTTCATCGTCACTGCAATCATCATTCTCTGCATCTGCGCCCTCAACAAGATCACTTCCAAGCTGAACTGATTGACTGATCGATGCCCCGGAACGGCGCCGCCGTTCCGGGGCATTTTCATTCCTTTGTGAAGATTCGGTACAAGATGTAAAAAAATCCGCGAATATGAAGCTTTTTATGGTTGCGAATCTGAAACATTTTTGTTAGAATAAGTAAGTTAGATTGAGAATCTATGTTCTGCCGGAGGATTCCCATGGCAAGGTTTTTTGTGCCCGCTTCCCTGCTCAAGCAGTCGGAATGCATTTTAACAGGTGACAACGCTGCCCATGCCAAGGTCATGCGTCTGCGCGCGGGTGACAACATCACTCTCTGCGATGGCGAGGGCCATGAATGCACCGCGCAGATCACCGCCGTTTCCGGCGGTGCGTATTCCCTGCAGCTGGGTGAAACAAAAGAATCTTCCTCGGAACCTTTTTGCCGTGCCAGCGTCTATATGGCATATGCCAAGTCGGATAAGATCGACCACGTGGTGCAAAAGGCCACGGAGCTGGGCGCCGCTCAGATCGTGTTGTTTCCCTCGGAACGCTGCGTTTCCCGCCCGGATGCCAAATCCCTCAAAAACAAGCTTGAGCGCTGGCAGCACATTGCTCTGTCCGCTGCGGAGCAATCCGGCCGCGGATGCATCCCGCAGGTACTCACCTGTGAAAGCTACGAAGAGGCCCTTACCCGGGCTGCGCAGGCGGATACGTTCTTCTTTTTTTACGAAAACGAACGACAGCGCTCCATCGGCGCGATCCTTCAGGATGAAAAGCCCCGTACGCTTAGCTTAATGAGCGGCCCCGAAGGCGGCTTTGAATCATCTGAAGTGGAACAGGCATTTGCTGCAGGTGCCCATGTATGCACCCTGGGTCCACGCATTCTCCGCTGTGAAACTGCCCCTCTGTGCGCCCTGAGCGTCTGTATGTTCGCCCTGGGTGAGTATGACTGAATACAATTTCTGAACTAAGGATTGATTGAACCATGGTTATGAAGAAACAGGCCGCGAAGGCCGCACCGAAAAACGACGACTCCGTCGTCTATAAGGTTATGGTCGCTCTGCTGATCGCCTGCCTGGAATGTCTGGGCCTGCAGCAGGTTGCCAAGGTCTATACCTCCATTGAGCATATGGACACCGTCCGCTCGGTGCTGCCCATCGTCGGTGCCGTGTTTGCCGTACTGACCGTGGCCGCTGCGGTGTGCATGGTGGTTTTCCGTAGTCGTTCCGCCCTGCGCTTCACCCTCGGCCTTGCTGCTGCGAATCTGCTTCTTCTGACCGTCGGTGCCTTCGCCCTGTACGGCATGTGGACCGGTCCCGTGATGCTGCTGTACTTCGCTTTCTTCGCCCTGGCCGTTCTGGTGAGCGTGCAGCTTCTGTATCAGCCGGAGTTCTTCCTGCTCACTGCCGCCACCATGGTTGCCGCCTTTGGCTTCTATTGCCTGAGCAAGCTCTACGGCAGCGGCTCTGTTGCCCTGATCGTGCTGGTCAACCTGGCTATGGCTCTGTGCTTCGTGCTTCTTCTGGTTGTCAGCTACATGGCCGCCCACAACAAAGGCATTCTGAGCTTCGGTAAGGTTCGCTTCCGTGTGCTGGCCCTGTCCTCTGCCCTTCCTCTGTATGTGACAGGCCTTCTGTGGCTGCTGTGCCAGCTGGCCGGTCTGATTCTGGGTGCCGTGTTCTGCTACTGCTGTATTTTCGCAGCCATTGCCCTGGAACTGGTCTCCGCCTTCTATTTCACCATCAAGCTGAAATAATCCGAAAGCACCGCTCTTGCGAGCGGTGCTTCTTTTCATGTTTGGCCTCCTTGTCCCATATAGTATGGACAAGGGGGTGTTTTCTTGCGCAAAAATCTCTTCTACAGCACCGTGCTGTTAACCCTGGCCAATCTGCTGATGCGCGCCATCAGCATGGCCTTCCAGGTCTATCTTTCCGGTCAGGTGGGTGCAGCGGGCATTGGCCTATTGCAGCTGATCCTCACCGTCAGTGCCCTTGCGGTGACCATCGGCACCGCCGGTGTGCGGGTTTCGCTCATGTATCTGTGCGCCGAGGAGCTCGGCCATCGCCGCCCCGGCGGCGTGCGCAGTGCCATGGGCGTGTGCCTTCTTTACACGCTCGCATTCAGTACCCTCTGCGCCTTCGCCATGATGGGCCTGGCCGATCGGCTGGCCGAGGGCTGGATTGGCGATGTCCGCAGCGCACCGGCTCTGCGGCTGGCGGCGCTGCTGCTTCCTCTGACCTGTCTGAACGCCGTGATGACCGGCTATTTCACCGCTGCTTCCAAAATCGGGCGAATGGTGATCGTGGATATATTCGAGCGCGTGCTGAGTATTTTTCTCACCGTCTGGCTCCTCAAAACCTGGGCAAAGGGCGACCTGACCCGGGCCTGCTGCGCCATGGTGGGCGGAAACGCTCTGTCCACCGCCGTCGGCTTTTTCTTGCTCTATGGGCTCTATCGCCTGGATCGGCGCAGCATGCACCCTGTGAAAGAAAAGCTGCACATGCCCAGCCGGCTGTTCAAGCTCTGCATCCCCCTGGCGGTCAATGAATATCTGCGCGCAGGGCTCGGCACCTTAGAGCAGATGCTCATCCCCAAGGGCCTGGCCAAGGCAGCGGGCAGCACAATGGAATCCATGGCCGCCTACGGCACCATCCACGGTATGGTGTTTCCCATTCTGTTCTTCCCCACCTGCCTTCTATACTCCCTTTCGGACCTTCTGGTGCCGGAGCTGGCAAAATGTCTAGCCGCCAAGCGGCAAAAGCGCATCGTACATCTGACGGACAAATGCCTGCGGCTGTGCTTCTTCTACGCCTGCGCCATCGCAGGCGGGCTTTACTGCCTGGCGCCCCAGCTGGGGCAGCTGCTCTTCGGCACGGACGAGGTGGGCATCTACCTGCGCATGTTCGCGCCTCAGGTTCTGGTTCTGTACTTGGATGCCATCGTAGACGGCATGAACAAGGGCCTGGGCCAGCAGGTGATCTGCGTGCGTTACAACACCTTCACTTCCATTCTGGATGTGGTGCTGCTATTCTTTTTGCTGCCCGTATGGGGCATCGGCGGCTACTATTTCAGCTTCACTGTAACGCACCTGATCAATCTGTTTCTTTCCATCCGGCGGCTCATCAAGGTCTCCGGCTACCGTCCCAGCCTGGGCTTCGCCTGCAAGAGTTTGTTTTTGACGGGCCTTTGCTGCGTGCTGACCAGTCTCATCACTCCTGCCCTGCCCCAAGAAGCGCTAACGGGCCTATTGGCCGTTCTTCTGGCCTTCGTGCTGCTGTTCTGGACATTTACAAACCTGCTGCATCCCCTCTCCAAGGAGGATTTTCAGTGGCTGAAAAGCATTATCCTGCCCAAAGGACAGAAAAAGAGCGTCCCCATCCAATGATGGGGACGCTCTTTTGTCCTGTTTAGCCGCAGAGTTCCAGAATGGTCTGGGCGTAGATCTTACCCATGAGCAGCAGGTCGTCCACGTTGGCAAACTCATCTGCGCCGTGCATGCGGTTGTCCACGCCGGGCAGAGTGGCGCCGAAGGCCACGCCGTTCTCCAGCTCGTGCACATAGGTGCCGCCGCCGATGGCCAGGCACTTACCTTCCTTGCCGGTCCAGTCCTCGTAGACCTTCAGAAGGGTCTGCACGAAGGGAGTCTCTTCGGGAACGTGATGGGGTGCCATCAGGGGGCCGTCGGACAGGGTCCAGCCGGCAGCAGCGCAGTTGGCGATGGCGGGCAGCTGCATATTCTCGCGGGTGGCGCTGACGCAGAAGCGGCTGTCGAAGGCGAGCTTCATCTGACCGTCAGCCACGGAGGCCATGTTCAGGCTCAGGGTCAGCGGGCCCGAAGCGGCGTCGGAACGGGCAATGCCCAGACCGCCGCCCAGGTAGTCGCCGTGGGGGAAGAGCTTGGCGGCAGCGCGAAGGAGCTCAGCATCCTTGCCCTGCAGGGGCAGCACACTCAGGGTGTGCAGCAGCGCCGTCAGGGCGTTGTTGCCGCCCTCGGGCATGGCAGCGTGGGCGCCCACGCCCTGGACAAAGACCTTGGTCTGGCCGTCGAGCTCAGAAAGGCTGATGGTGGTCTTGGTTTCCTCGGCAGCGGCGCGAACCAGGCTCTCCAGCTCCGCGGCGCGGCAGCCTGCCAGGACCGCCTCGGCGGTGTCGGGCACCACGTTCAGACGGAAGCCGGCAGCGATGGAGACGATGTCGCCGTCGCCGGCAAAGGGTGCGGTGGCAAAGGCGCGGAAGTGGCCCTTTTCCAGGTTGATGACGGGGAAGTCACCGTCAGGAGAGACGGTCATGGGAGCCTCGGCGTTAGAGGCGTAGTAGTGACGGATATCGCCGGAGCCGCTCTCCTCGTCAGTGCCCAGGATCAGGCGGCAGCGGCCCTTGAGCTCGGCGCCCAGCTCCTTCACGCAGAGCATGGCGTACAGAGCTGCAACGGCCGGGCCTTTGTCGTCGGCCGTGCCGCGGCCGTAGAGCACACCGTCCTTCTCGATGGGCTCAAAGGGGTCGCAGACGGTCCAGTTGTTGGCCACGGGCACAACGTCCAGATGGGCCAGGATATCCAGGCAGGGTTCGGCGGAGCCGATGTCAGTGTACATCACGTAGTTGTCCACATTCTCGGCCTTCATGCCGCGTTCGGCACACAGAGCCAGAGCCTCCTGCAGGGCACGGTAGGGACCTTCGCCGAAGGGCATCCCCTCCTTGGCCTCGCCGCGATCGCTGGCGATGCGCACCAGGCGGAAGACGTCTTGCACGATATTCTCACGATTGGCTTCAAAAAAAGCATTGATTTTTTCTTTCATTTCTTATTCCTCCACAAAGCTGCAGACCAGATCCTGCAGAACGTTCGGCATGGTTTTCAGGGCGCGCACCGGAATGAACTCGTTCACACCGTGCATTTCAAAGCCGCCGGTGGACAGGTTCGGGCACGGCAGGCCCATGTAGCTGAGCATGGCGCCGTCGGTGCCGCCGCGGATGGGGATGGTCTTGGGTTCCACGCCGTTGGCGCGGAAGGCCTGCTCGGCACGGGAAATCAGGTGCATATGCGGCTCGATCTTCTCGCGCATGTTGCGGTAGTTATCACGAATCACCGCTTCCACGGTGCCTTCGCCGTAGATGGCGTTGATCTTCTCGACGGCCTCGGTGAAGATGACCTTCTTCTCTTCCAGCTTGGCAAGGTCGTGGTCACGCAGGATGTAGCCTGCCTTGAGTTCCTGCACAGAGCCGGAGACCTCGGTCAGGTGGATGAAGCCCTCATAGCCTTCGGTAGTCTCGGGGGTCATATTCCGGGGCAGAAGGACATGGAAATCGGCAAAAATGCTGCCGGCGTTCTTCATCACGTTCTTGGCAGTGCCCGGATGGACGCTGCGGCCGTGGACGGTCAGACGAACGCTGGCGGCGTTGAAGTTCTCATACTCCATCTCGCCCAGCTCGCCGCCGTCGACGGTGTAGGCATAAGAGCAGCCAAAAGCCGCCACGTCAAAACCTTCGGTGCCGCGGCCGACCTCTTCATCGGTGCAGAAAGCCACAGCGATGCGGCCATGTTTCCGATCGGAAGCCTTGAGCTGCTCTACGGCGTCGAGGATCTCGGCCACGCCGGCCTTGTCATCGGCGCCCAGCAGGGTGGTGCCGTCGGTGACGATCAGATCCTCGCCCACGCACTTCAACAGGCTGGGGGCATCCTCCGGGGTCATCACGATGCCCGGGGAGAGTTCAATGCTGCCGCCCTCGTAATGCACGATACGGGGCTTGACGTTCGCGCCGGAGACGGCATCAGCGGTGTCCACATGGGCCACCAGGCCTACGGAGGGCACGCCCTCGCAGTTGGCGGGAAGCACGCCGAACACATTGCCGGCGGTATCCATGCGAATCTCCTCCAGGCCCAGCTGCTGCATTTCTTCCATCAGCAGGCGGGAGAGCACCAGCTGCTTTTCGGTGGTGGGACTGCGCTCGGCTTCGCCCCAGGATTGGGTATCAATCTGCACATAGCGCAGGAAACGTTCCAATGCTGACATTCTCATCACTCCTAAATTGACGAATTGAATTCTATATTCTATAATATATAAAATAATTCCGGAAAAAGATAGAGCAAGATTGCTCTTTCCTTTGTACTTTTTTCTCATCGAGGTGAAACCTATGGCAATGGAAGATTATGAACGCGCCAGAAAACTGGCCGACAAAGAACAGAACCAGCGCCTTCAGAAGGGTCTGACGCCTTATCTGCAAGTGCTGGACGATTTGCTCGACGGTGTCGTCATCGACACCCGCGTGAATCTGGGCCTGGTGGACATCCCCCTGAACCAGGTGGTGGGCACCGCCACTGCAGGCCGTACCAACGCCTTCGCCGCCAATTTCATGCCCCTGCTGGACTCGAACACGGAGTTCGCCACCAAGTGGTCCCGCCTGTGCGACAGCATGATCTCCGACGGTCTTCGCGATCCCATCGTGGCAATTGAATATATGAACCGCTTTTATGTCGTAGAGGGCAACAAGCGCGTCAGCGTCTCCAAGTATTTGGGCGGCGTGAGTGTGGAGGCCACCGTCACCCGCTATGTCCCCCGCCGCACCAATGACATCGAGAACCAGATTTATTATGAGTTTCTTCTCTTTTACAACGCCACCAAGATCAACTATCTGAACTTCACCCAGCTCGGCTACTATCCCCAGCTGGCGCTGCACATGGGCTACCGTCCGGGTGAAAAGTGGTCCAGCAAGGATCTGCACGATTTCCGCGCCGCCTACCTGCGCTTTGCCCAGCAGTACCGCCTCATTGGTGGCCAGGACCGTCCCCTGGGCTCTCCGGACGCGCTGATGCTGTATCTGGACGTATTTGGTTTCGATTCCCTGCACAGTGCTACCCTGTCGGAACTCAAGACCAACATTCAGAAGCTCTGGGAAGAATTCCAGCGGGCCAGTGAGGATCAAGGCGTTGCCATGTCCATGATGCCGGAGGATGCGCCCAAACGCACGCTGACCTCCTTCCTGAAATTCTCCCCGGCCACGGTCCGGGCAGCCTTTATCTACGACTCCTCCGCCGACAACTCCGGCTGGGTCTACGCCCACGAGCTGGGCCGCCGCCACGTGGAAGAGGTCTTCGGTTCCCGCGTGCAGACCACCGCTCGGGAACTGGTGCGTCCGGAGGACGCCGACCGCGTCATCCGCGACCTCATTGCCGAGGGCTGGGATACCATCTTCACCGCCTCGCCCATGTTCCTGCACCCCGTGACCAAAGTCAGCATGGAGTACCCCGAGGTGCGCATTCTCAACTGCTCTCTGACGGCGACCTATCATCAGATCCGCTCATACTACCTGCGCATGTTCGAGGCCAAGTTCATCACCGGCATGATCGCCGGCTCCGTTGCCCGGGACGGCCGCATCGGCTACGCCGCCGACTATCCCATCTACGGCACCCCGGCCAACATCAATGCTTTTGCCCTGGGCGCCAAGGCGGTCAACCCGGATGCGAAGATCTATCTGACCTGGAGCTGTCTGAAGGACGAGGAGCCGCGGGATTTCTTCATCCGCCACAATCTGACCACCGTTTCCAACCGCGATATCAACGCCCCCACCAACAACTCGCGCCATTTCGGCCTGTACCAGATCGACGAAAACGACTCCACTGTGAATCTTGCCATGCCCATCTGGGACTGGGGCAAGATGTATGAGTCGCTCATCAATTCCATCCTGAACGGTCAGTGGGACAAGGCCATCGACGGCACTCAGGCCCTGAACTACTGGTGGGGCATGTCCTCTGGCGCCATCGATGTGATGCTCTCTCGCAAGCTACCCGCCGGTACCCAGAGCATCGTGGATGCCGTGCGCGAGAGCCTGCAAGCCAACCGTTTCAACGTCTTTGCCGGCGAGATTTACGACCAACTGGGCATCCTGCGCAGTAACTCGAAGGAACTGCTGCCCCCGGAGGATGTGATCTCCATGGACTATCTGTGCCAGAATGTCATTGGCTCCTTCCCCAAACCGGAGGATCTCAAACCGGAGGCGGGTCCGCTGGTGCGTCTGTCCGGCATCTACCACTCCGTCACCCCCGCTTCTCTGCAGTTCTTCCTGCGCCGCGGCAGAAAGGAGGAACGGGGCGAATGAAAATTCTTGTTCTTTCCGACGAACCAGCGCCTCGCCTGTGGACCTACTTCAAGCGGGAAAACCTGGAGGGCATTGACCTGATCCTTTCCTGTGGCGATCTCTCCGGCGAGTATCTGAGCTTCCTCACCTGCTTTACCCACGCGCCCATCCTCTACGTTTACGGCAATCACGACGGCAACTACGACGTGAAGCCGCCCGAGGGCTGCATCTGCGTGGAGGACACTGTTTACAACTTCCAGGGCGTGCGGATCCTGGGTCTGGGCGGCAGCATGCGCTACCGCCGGGACGCAAAGCCCATGACCATGTACTCCCAAAAGGAGATGCTGCGGCGCATCCGCCGTCTGCGCTTCAAGCTCTGGCGCAGTCGTGGCTTTGACATCTTGCTGGCCCATGCCCCCGCCTTCGGCGTGGGCGATGACACCGACCGCGCCCATACCGGCTTCACAGCTTTCCTCCCGCTGATTGAGCGCTACCAGCCGAAGTATTTCGTCCACGGTCACGTGCACAAGAACTACTCCGGTGGTTCCTTCCAACGTCGGCGCCAGCTGGGCAGCACCACCGTCATCAACGCCTGGCAGGATTACATCATCGATTTTTGACAAAAAAAGAGCGCGGCCCTTGCCGCGCTCTTGTCGTTCTTATTCTTCCTCGACCTTTTCTGCCTGACGGATCTCGATGTAGCTGCGAATCAGCTTCACCGCCGTGGTCCAATCCATGAGGGAAGTATTGATGGTGATGTCGTAATTGAGTTCATCGTCCCAATTCTGACCGGTGTAGTAGTGGTAGAAGTCCGCGCGTTCCTTGTCGATACGGCGGATCATCTTGGAGGCTTCCTTCTGGCTGATGCAGCTGCGGACCATAACGGTCTTGACGCAGTCTTCAAACTTGGCCTGGATATTCACGCGGATCACGTCGGGCTCGCCGGCAAGGACATAGTCCGCAGCACGGCCGATGATGACGCAGGATTCCTTCCGGGCCAGCTCTTTGATGGTCTTGGCCTGGTAGTTGAACAGGTTACTGTCGGATACGAAGCCCTTCTTGTTGGGGGAGATGACCTTGTGGTCATACGCGCCGCCGGACAGGCCTGCCATCAAGGCAGCGCCGCCCTTGACCTTCTCATCGCTCTGGGCGAACAGGGCCTCGTTGATGCCGCTGTCCTCGGATGCGAAGCGGGTGATGTCCTGGTCGTAGTACTCAACGCCCAGTTCCTTGGCCAGCATGATGCCGATCTGCTTGCCGCCGGAGCCGTAGCCGCGGGAGATGGTAATAACAAAATGTTCCATATGTTCTGCCTCCTGTGGAGTATTCGTTTCTTTTTCCAATCATACCATGCTTTTGTTTCCGCTTCAAGATGTTTTTTGGAGGAATCCCTATGCCGTCCATCGTTCACCCCATTGCGCCCCTGTTTTCAGAGCGCTCCCATACGCTGATCCTGGGCTCCTTCCCTTCCGTGAAGTCCCGGGAGGGCGAGTTTTTCTATCACCATCCCCAGAATCGCTTCTGGCGGGTGCTCTCTGCTGTGCTGGAGGCATCGGTCCCCGCTACCATCGAAGAAAAGCGGGCGCTGATCCTACAGCACGACCTGGCCCTGTGGGATGTGATCGGCTCGTGCACCATCACCGGCAGCGACGACGCCTCCATCCGAGATGTGGTGGCCAATGACCTGACGCCCATCCTCTCCGCCGCACCCATCACGCGCATCTTCTGCAACGGCAAAACCGCCCACAAGCTCTATGTCAAGCATCTGCAGCGCGAAACCGGCATCGAAGCCATCTGCCTCCCCTCCACCAGTCCGGCCAATGCGCAATGGAGGCCGGAACGGCTGATTGAGGCGTGGAGGGTGATTTTATAAGAAGGCAAAAAGCCGAGCTGCAATGTGTAGCTCGGCTTTTATGTTGGAATCAGGCAATTAGATTGCAGTTAAGGGCTTCGCCTTGTAAATATAGAGCATACTATCTCCATTTTCATCCTTATGGTCGTTGCAATATATAAATCCAGCATTTTCAAACGCTTTTTTTGATGCCATGTTGCTTGGATATATGACAGCTTCACATTTTTCTATTGCAAAACCAATTATTTCTTCACTGTGAATAAACTCTTTTAGAATTTTTGAACCTTTGCCTTGATTACGTTCACTAGGAGCAATCAGCATTTCCATGATGATTGTTTTGCTTTCATGCAGACAAAAGGCAATCACAGCAAAAGGCTTGTCGTTTTCGAAAGCAACTTTGCACCAGAAATTCTTTCCAATGTCAAATCCGTCCTCGCTCACCCAATATTCATAAAACGTCCGAAAGCCCTCGTCTAATCCTGTGGATTTTACTGCGCTTTCATCCAGCCAGTTTTCAACAAAACCCATAGTATTGGGATTGTAATCACACCAAACATAATTCACAACGCTTCGCTCCTTCTCATGTTTTCCAACTGGCGCGGGAGCGCCCAAGGCTCCCTTGTGCAAAGGGAGCTGTCAGCCGAACAGGCTGACTGAGGGATTGTTACCGCAGTTCGAATCTGCCGAACACTTACTTACAATAGAGCAAGTGCCTACTACACAATCCCTCCGTCACGGCTTGCGCCGTGCCACCTCCCTTTGCACAAGGGAGGCTTTGGGACGGTGCAAACCATCGGCACATTCAGTGAAAGAAACACATATCAAAAACAGGCACAGCGAAACCGCTGAGCCTGTTAACCGTTTTGTACGCACCACTCATGCGGTGTGGCTTTGCTTTTATTCCACCTTTGCAATCTCCCCGGCATTCTTATAGATGCAGCCGGCAGGGATACATCCGCGCACGGAAGAGAGGGGATACACGCGGCTTTCGCGGCCGATGATGGTGCCGGGATTGAGGACGCTGTTGCAGCCGATCTCTACCCCGTCGCCCAGCATGGCGCCGAATTTCTTCAGGCCCGTTTCCACTCTGCTCTCGCCGTCACGGACAGTGACCAGGGTCTTGTCGCTCTTGACGTTGGAGGTGATGCTGCCCGCGCCCATGTGAGCCCGGTAGCCCAGGATGGAGTCACCCACGTAATTGTAGTGGGGCGTCTGGACCTTATCGAACAGGATGACATTCTTCAGCTCCACCGAGTTGCCGACCACCGCGCCCTCGCCCACCAGGGCGTTGCCGCGGATAAAGGCGCAATGACGGATCTCCGCGCCGGGACAGATGATGCAGGGACCCGTGATGGAAGCGGATGCCGCCACGGTGGCGGATTTGGCGATCCAAACCTCCGGGGCGGGATTGTCGTATTCATCTTTGGAAAGGGTCGGGCCCAGGGCGCGCAGGAATTCACCGATTTTCTGCAGCGCCAGCCAGGGCTCCGAAAGCGGCTGCAGCAGGGGCGCGGCCAGGGTATGAGTCAAATCAAACAGGTCAGCTACGGTGTACATAGCCATCTCCCCTTTTTGGAAAATCTCGGGCAAAACCCACGGGGATTATAGCACAGATCCGCTCCAACGTCCATCGAAATCTTTGTATTTTGCGAACATTCTTCACCCTCCCGCTTGATTTTTACCGCTCGGTATCGTATCATTGTTGTATCAATCAAACAAAATTCTGGAGGTCATAATTATGGGCAAGTTTGTTATTCGTACCACCAACACCGGTGTCAAGTTCGATCTGAAGGCCGGCAACGGCGAAGTCATCGCCACTTCTGAAGTTTACTCCTCCCTGGACGCCTGCAAGAACGGCGTGGAGAGCGTCAAGAAGAACGCCCCCGTGGCCAACGTTGAGAACCAGACCGTCGAAGGCTATGCCGAGCAGAAGCATCCCAAGTTCGAGATCTATCAGGACAAGGCCGGCGAGTACCGCTTCCGTCTGAAGGCCACCAACGGCCAGATCATCGCCGTCAGCGAGGGCTATAAGGCTCTGGCCAGCTGCGAAAACGGCATCGAGAGCGTCAAGAACAACGCCGACTCTGACGTGGTTGAGGAATAATCCCCATGGATATCAAGGAAAAAATCTCTGAAGTTGTAGAGAAAGTTACCAGTGATAAGGCTCTGATGGCTAAGTTCAAGACCGATCCCATCGGCGCTGTCGAAGACATTCTTGGCATCGACCTGCCGGACGACATCATGGAAAAGATCGTCGACGGTGTCAAGGGCAAAATCAGCCTGGACAAGGCCAAGGACGCCCTGGAAGGTCTGAAAAAGCTCTTCTGATCCATGCGCGCACGGGCGTAACGTCCGTGCGCGTTTTCCACTCTTTTAGAAAGCAGGTGCCCCAATGGGCAGGTTTTTCTTTACCCTTCTTCAGATCCTTTGGGGTCTTCCCCAAAGCATCGTTGGGTTTCTTTTGTTTCTGCATTACCGCCGCAGGGCGCGCAAGCACGAGGTCTTTCGCGGCGCCATTGTGACCCGCTGGAGCATCCGCGGCAGCATGTCCTTAGGCCTTTTCATCTTCCTGTCGGAAGCCTCGGGCAGCTATGTGCGCGACGGCACGATCGTTTCCGGAGAGGATGCCTCCCGGGGCGTGCTGGTGCACGAATTCGGCCACAGCGTGCAGTCACTCATTCTTGGTCCGCTGTTCCTGCCCCTGGTGGGACTGCCGTCCTTCCTGTGGGCCAATGTGCCGCGTCTGCGCAACTTGCGCAGAGAGCGCAGGATCTCTTACTTCAGCATTTATCCCGAAAACTGGGCCAACCGACTCGGCGAATGGGCAACGGGCCTGCCCTCCCCGGGCAAGAGCCTGCCGTATCGCGGATAAAAAGAGCCACTCGTTCGAGTGGCTCTTCGTTTATTTGGCGATGGAGGAAGATGCAAAAATCTGCGCAGGAATCATCAGAACAAGTGCCAACAAGGCACAGACGATTCTCTTTTTCCTTTTCCGCCTGCTGATTCTGGATTATCTCTAAGATACCATACTTTCTGCACCAATACAACAAAAACAGATCCTCCCAAAAGGCGGATCTGTTTGCAGTTCAGTATAGCAGTTCTTCTCCCTCAGAAGCGAGCTTTTCGTTCACTTCAGGCAAACTCATATTGTGAAGCAGTCCGTAGATGATCACCGCGTCGCGCTTCTTGCGCGAATAAAGCTGGCCGTAGCCGCAGTGCTTGAGCAGATTCTGCGTTTCGTCCATCGATGCTTCCAAGCCAAAGCAGATGCACAGCAGGCGATTGCGGGACGGATTGCGCTGGCCGGCAAAGACCTGATGCAGATATACCTCGCTGATGCAAGACTTCTTCGCCAACGCAGCTTTGGAAATATCGCGCTTGATGTACAGCTCATTCAGAAGCTCTGCGATATTATCACTGTAAAACTTGTCCTGATTTTTCTTGATAAACTTATTCAGATCCGTTGTTTCCATCAGTTCCATCTGCAGGTCATCGGTTTCTCTGTTCTTTTTCACGCAAAAACTCCCTTTACTTTCCCTGTGTTTCTTACTATAATCATTTTAACCGCAAACTCTCAGAATTACAATATGCTGGGAGCATAGCATTTTTTCGAAGGGAGGTCTCGCCGTGATACAGATCCCGGAACAGCTGACCCATGTCCGTTTTCTGAAGCAAAGTCCCAGGGGCTCTGTGGCCCTTGTGCATCTGCCGGGAGACGACACACCCTATGTTCTGCGCGAATATGACGGCGACAGTTCCGCCTATCGTAAACTGCTGAACACACGATGCGAGCATCTCCCAAAAATCTTAGCGATCAGTGAACACGATAACCGCACCCAGGTGCTGGAAGAATATATTGACGGTGAGCATCTGGCAACCCGTTTGGAACAAGGCAGTCTCACCGTCCGTCAGACTCGGCATCTGGCAATCCAGCTCTGCCGCGCCTTGACTGTGCTCCATGAACAGGGCATCGTCCACCGCGACATCAAGCCGGATAATGTGATTCTGCGCAACGGCAGCGCCGTGCTGGTGGATTTCGATGCCGCCCGCCTCTATGAGCCGGGCACTTCCACCGACACCCAGGTGCTCGGCACTGTGGGTTACGCTGCTCCGGAGCAGTTCGGCATCGCCCAATCGGACATGCGCACAGATATTTACGCCCTGGGGGTCATGCTTAATGTAATTCTAACGGGTCAGCATCCCTCCGCAGGCCGCCTGGCCAAGGGCAGCATGCGCAGGATCATTCAGCGCTGCACGATGATGAACCCCGATGACCGCTTCAAAAACGCCCGGCATTTGATGGCTGCCCTACGCTTTGCACCGATCAAACTATGGCTCACCCCGGCTCTGATTGCCTCGGCTGCGGTGCTTGCGTTGATTTTTGCTCTCCCCCATGAGCCGCAGACACCCGGCGAGGAAACGCTGCAAATCCCGCCCGTCAATTCGATTTCCGATACTGAACTGGAACCGGCATCCGAGCACGAGCCGGAACCCGAACCTGAACCTGAGCCCGAACCGGAACCCGAACCGGAACCCGCGCCTGAGCCGGAACCCGAACCGGAACCCGCGCCTGAGCCGGACCCTGAACCGGAACCCGCGCCTGAGCCGGAACCCGAACCAGAACCTGAGCCGGATCCAGAACCCGAGCCTGAGCCCGAACCAGTGGTTTCCGGTGCACCGGAGGCGGATCGCAGCCTGCCGTTCCCAAAGGGTACGCTTGTTCCGCTGAACTATTACGAACAATACTCCAATCCCGATTCGCCCAGCGTCACGTTCCACGACCTGACCGTCTGTCTGCAGGCCGACGGCGAGGTTGTTTTTACGGTCTATTACACCGCCACCGAAACCACGCATCTTTCCGCGGCGGAAGTCGACAGAAACTCCGGCTGGTCCCGCATGATTCACGACGCGCTGCCGGTGGAATGGCATTCTTACACCTTTTCTCTGCCGTCGGATGTCCTGCTTCCTCTGGAGTCTCTGGGCATCTACGCTCAGAACGCGCCGAACGTGGACCTCATCTCGGAACGGTGCCGCCTCTACATCACCCCGGAGGACTTTGCATGGCTGCAGGCTGCGTTGCCGCAGGACACCCCGCCAGCGCCCTACGACACGCCGGTGGATCTTGCGGTGATCCCGACCTACCAGAACAACCACACGGGAGAGAAATCCCATGGTTTTTTGGTAAACGGCGTCACTGCAGTGAAAAACCAGGACGAGACCGTCACCTTTACCCTCTCTTTCACCACAACGGAAAACTTTGATCTAACTGCCTTTGAACCGCCCGGTGAGCAGTTCTTCCTGCAAACCAAAATCACACCGGAGGACACCGAAGCAAGCTTCACGGTTCCCCTCCTGGTTTTGGAAGAAATCGCCGGCATCACCTACAAGTTCTATCAGCACGGAACCGGAAACGAGGGTTACGTGTATTTGAACACGGCAGATGTCATGAACACGCTCTACTAAGCAACCAGCCCCGCCGGGTTATCCGGCGGGGCTGGTTTCTTTCATCAGCAAAAAGGACGGCAAGCAGTTGCTTGCCGTCCTTTTTGCATTTGGTAGGGCTTTTCCGTTCGCGCTCAGCGTTCCAGCTTGGTCCAATCCGGAACTTCTCTGATGGCGATCCAATATTCGTAGCCATTGTGCTTGCGGCCGTAGTCGTGGCTGTTGGTTGCTTCCTGAACGGTCAGATAATACCACTTTCTGGTGTCGGCATTGTCAGACCACTTCACCATCGAATTCAAAAGATCTTCCTTGTTCTCAGGAATTCTCTGCAGCACACGGTTGACCATGGCCATGGCCTCCGCACGGGTGATTCTCTGGTTCGGCTTGAAGGTGCCATCCTCGTAGCCGAGGATCCAACCGTTGTTTGCCGCAATGTTGATCTCCTTCTTTGCCCAATGGTCGTAAATATCCAGGAAGGATACGCCGGTGGTGTTGCCATTGGAATCAAATCGGGCTGCGATTGCCGCAAACTCCGCGCGGGTGATATTTGCGTTCGGGTGGAAGGTTCCATCGGGATAGCCGCTGATGATGCCCATCGACGCCATGGTGGAAACTGCCGTGTTGAACCACATGCCGCGCTCTACGTCAGAGAAGCTGTTTTCCTTGGTGTAGTACTGATCCCGGGTCTGCTCATCCAGCAGGCGGAAGAAGATGGTCGCCACTTCCGCTCGGGTGATGTATGCCTCAGGACGAACCGTACCGTCGGAGTAGCCCACGATGTATGCGTAGTGGTCGCCGCTAAAGACAGCCGGAACGCTACTGTGTTTGTTGGTCACGGTGATTGCTGCCGTCTGTCCGTCCACGACGGTAAAGCGGTGCTTCGTACTGTCGAGCACATAGCCTTCCGCCGGACGGGTCTCCACCCAGTAGTAGTCGCCCGGCACCAGAGCAGAAGCGGTAATCTCACCATTTACGTTGGTGATGTAGCTTCCCAGAGACACACCGGAGGAGCGATAGAGCTCAAACACAACATTCTTCAGACGCGTGCTTTGATCATCGGCATCCACCTTCACAAGCTTTGCAGAGCCTGTGGCAGTAACCGGCGGCTCAATCGGGATTGTGGGCGCCTCGGCCGTCCACTGGGCAGTGTAAATCACGTTCTTGGTCACCGTCTCGCTGGCTGCCGGATTCCAACCGTTGAAGGTGTAACCCGCACGGACGGGCGTGCCGTCAAAGGCCGGGGTCTTCGTGCCGTAGGCCACGGTGTAGCTCTGATCTGCAAAGATCTCGCTTCCGTCTACACCATCCGTGTAGGTGACCGTGTAGCTGTTGCCAGCCTGCTCGAAGGTGGCGGTATACTCCGCATCTGCAGAGACAACCTTCACCTCAGGCGTCCAGCCGCTGTGGGTGTAGCTGTGCTGCGCGTCGCCTTCCTTGACGGGCGTTGCGCCGTCATAGCTGGGCATCGCACCGTAAGGAACATCCTTGTCCGTCTCCAGCACGGTGCCATCGTGGTTCTTCCAGACGATGGTATAGGTGTTGGCTCGATCCACAAAGATTGCCTGATAGGTGACATCGCCGGTGACACTCGATACAACCTTGTCCCACAGATTCCAGGTGAACTTGTGCTCTGCCGTATCCGGGCGGGTGGGATCTGCACCGTCGTAGGTCGGGGTAGTTCCGTAAGGAACATCCGTATCCGTTTCCAGAACCGTGCCATCCCAGTTGACCCAGGTAACGGTGTACCTGTTCAGGGTTTCGGAATACGTGGCGGTGTAGGTCACATCACCGGTCACGGCAACGGGAGTGTTGTCCCAGCCTTTGAAGGTGTAAGAATACTGAGCGGTGGCCTGCTTGGCAGGCGTACCGGTATAAGTGGGCACAGTGCCGTACTCCACCTCTTCCGTTGCCAGAACAGCGCCGTTGTCGTTCTTCCAGGTGACGGTGTAACGGTTGAGCTGCGTTGAATACGTTGCAGTGTAGGTAATATCCCTTGTCACTGCTGCGATGGAAGGCGTCCAGGCAACGAAGGTGTAGCTATACTGGGCGTCACCGGTCTTGACAGGATCCGTACCGTACGCGGGAAGCTCGCCGTAATCCAGCAGATCCGTGCGCAGAACCGTGCCATCCTCATCCTTCCATGTGACGGTGTAACGGTTGTGCTTCATGGTGTAGGTCGCCTTGTAGGTAACATCTCTGGTGACAGGATGCAGTTCAGGCGTCCAGCCGCTGTGGACGTAGGAGTAGTGGCCGGTGCCCGCCTTCGTGGGCGTTGCGCCGGTGTAGACGGGCATCTGTCCGTATTCCACCGTATCCACAGCCAGCTCCGTGCCGTTTTCGTTCTGCCATGTGACGGTGTAGCTTCTCTTGGCGCCGGTATAGGTCGCGGTATAGGTTGCCGCACCGGTCACGGCCACGGGCTCGGTATCCCAGCCGCTGAAGCTGAAGGTGAACTCGTCCGTTTCGTCCTTGGTGGGCGTTGCGCCGGAATAGGACGGTACGGTGCCGTAGGCCACCTGCTCCGTCATCAGCGTGGTGCCGTTTTCGTTGCGCCAGGTTACAGGATAGGTTCTGAGCGCGCTGCTGAACTGTGCCTGATAGGTCACAGAACCGGTCACCGCAGGCAGCGCATTGGACGAATACAGCGTATCGCCGCCACCCATCACCTTCCAGCCAGCAAAGGCGTAGGTGTACTGCACCGTATCCGCCTTGACAGGATCGCTGTCCGGATAGATGGGCGTATCGTCGAGATAATGGGTCTCTTCGTGCAGCTGATTGCCGTTCTCATCCACCCAGACAATTTGGTAAGCCGGGGCGTTACTGGTATACAGCGCCTGATAGGTCACATCGCGGGTCACGATGGTAATTACTTCGTCCCACTGGAGGAAGTCGAAGGTGTAGCCATCGTGTTCCGGACGGGTGGGATTCGCCGGGGCAACGGGCATGGTGCCGTAGGGCAGCGTTTCTTCCTTCAGAACGGTGCCGTCCCAGTCGATCCACTTGATCGTGTAGTTGTTTACCTGACTGGTATAGGTGGCTGTGTAGGTCGCATCACCGGTCACGGCGGCAGGCGTGTTGTCCCAGCCAGCGAAGGTGTAGGTATACTGGGCCGTAGCCGCCTTGGCGGGCGTGCCGTCAAAGGTCGGCATTGCACCATAGGCCAGCACCTCGGACTTCAGAACGTCGCCGTTGTCATTCTTCCAGGTCACCATGTACTTGTTCACGGTGGTGCTGTACTGGGCCGTATAAGTGATGTTTCCGGTCACAGCGCTGACCGTGGGCGACCACTTGTCGAAGGTGTAGGTATACTGGGCGTCTGCAGCCTGGGTGGGCTCAGCGCCGTCATACTTGGGTACAGCACCGAAGGGCACGGAGGAATCCGTTTCCAGGGTCGTGCCGTCGGCATTTTTCCAGATTACCTCATAGGTCTGCGTGGCACGGAAGAATTGGGCCGTGTAGGTCACATTTCCGGTCACAGCAGAGGGCTCGGCATCCCAGCCGATGAAGGTGTACAGATACTGTTCCGTCGCCGGACGCGCAGGCGTTGCATCGTCATAAGAGGCCATCTCGCCGTAAGGAACGAGATCGTCCGTCTCCAGCACGGTGCCGTCCCAGTTTTTCCAGATAACGGTGTATTTGTTCACGTGCTCTTCAAACTGAGCCGTATACGCCGCATCGCCGGTCACACCCACAACAGCGGGTGACCAACCGGTAAACGTGTAGCTGTACTGGGCGTTGCCTTCCTTGACCGGCGTTGCGCCGTCATAATGAGGCATTACGCCATAGCCAACGTTCGCATCCACGTCCAGGGTGCTTCCGTCATGGTTTTTCCAGGTGACGGTGTAGCTGCGCTCCGTCTGCGTAAAGGTAGCGTTGTAGGTCACATCGCCCGTCACCGTCGCCAGAACCGGTGTCCAGCCGGAGAAGGTGTAGCTGTACTGGGCGGTGGAGGCCTTGGTGGGTACCGCACCGGTATAGGCGGGCATTGTGCCGTAGTCAACCGTATTGGTGTCCAGCACCGTGTCGCCATTCTTCCAGGTAACGGTGTAGCTGTTGGTGTTGGCGGCGTACTGCGCCGTATAGGTCACATTACCATTAACCGCCGCAATGGTGGGAGACCAACCGGTGAAGGTGTAGCTGTAGCGGGCGTCAGCTGCCTTGGTGGGATCCGCGGGAGCCGTGGGCACAACGCCTTCCAGTACGCTTTCGCTCGTGGATGCGCTGCCGTTGTCCGCATTCCAGGTGACCGTGTAATTCCATCTTGCGTAGAAGGTTTTGTTTTCCTTGGTGTCAGCACTGATGGAAGTAACCTTGGTTCCCCAATCGCCGCCCGTACCGTCCTTGGTCCACCAGCCGCCGAAGGTAATGCCGGTGGCGACGGTGGGCACAGCTACGGGTAGTTCTGCCAGGCCATGGCTCCAAAGGAAGCTGCCGCGGGCAGTGTTTCCGTCCACGGAAGAAGCGCCGCTGACGGTACCGATGCGGCCCAGCTCATAGGTAACGGTGTAGGATTTGGGTACAATATAGGCCACCAGGCCGTGGGGATTGCCGGAATCCGGATGGGTCAGGGTAATACCGGAACTGAGGGCGACCGGAGGAGCGGTCTGCTTCCCAGTCGCGGAATCATACCAGGCCAGGGCCGGGGCATAGATCACCGTGAAGGGCGCGGACGCCATATCGCTTCGGCCATAGGTCACGCCATTGATCTTAAGGGTCCACAGCTGAATGGCATACTCGTACAGATCGCCGAAGGGGCTGCGGCGCCAGACCGGATAGTGATGCCAGATACCGGTGGCTCCGCCGTGGGCGGATGCGACGGGCTTGCCCGTGGCGGCGTCAATTGCAACGGTGTGGGCGTTTACAGTTCCGCCTTCCAGCTGCTGGGCAATGATGTCCCAGCTCTGGGGATCCGTGTTCGAGGAACCGGAAAGAACCACAACGCCGGCCTCGGAGGGGCGGAAGTTCGTGCCGATATTGGTTGCATCCACCGTATACTCCAAGCTGAAGTTATGGGGTGCAAACGCCATGTGGACATCCACGACGGCCTGGTCGTCGCCGTTTATGTCCACCACCGCATACAGCGTGCTGCTGTAGTCGGCACCGGCGGCAACCGTCTCATTGCGGAAGCGCACGTCATAGTTCGGCGCTACCACGGAAATGTAGTAGGATACGCCATTATCCGGCACATTGGTGAAGGTATAGGTTCCGGAGCGGAAGTCATCAGAGCTGTCATCCGTCAGGTCCACCTTGGCAGACGCGACCAGCGCATTGGTCTGCGTATTGCGCAGTTCCACCTGAACGCTGTCGGGCCGGTCATGGTCATAGAGCAGGCTGCCCTCATACTTGTTGGACACCGTAACCGTGCCGGTTACCGTCAGGTCCTGATTCCATCTGGCGTACAGGTTCAGCGTAGTGCCTCCGGAAACCAGATTCTTGATGGCAACGCCGGCCGCAGTAATCTGCTCTCCCCAATCGCCGCCGGTGCCATCCTTCGTCCACCAGCCTGCAAAGCTGTGGCCGGTGTAGGTGGGCTTGTCCAGCACGGGGGTGAGGAACACCTTTTCGGTGGTCTTGTCCGCAGTGGAGCCGTCGTTGTAATGCTGCACCACGGTGTAGCCGTTCATCTTGATGGTGGCGGTAATGGTGCCGTGCTGGGTGCCGCTGGAATCATGGGAGCCCAGCAGGCCGCCCGCCTCACCATTGCTGCAGCCGAGGTCAATCACGGTCACGTCCGCCGTATAAGCGCCGGCGGGGTGATAGTTGCCGGCAACGGAAGAATAGACCTTGAAAGCATCCGAGCCGGTTGCGTTGGTTGCAGCCAGACTACCGCGGCTTGTGCCCAAATCAAAGTCGGTTATCGCAATGCGGTAGAGGTAGAGCTGGCCCGTATAGGAGCCGCTGGTGTACTCGCTCCAGACGTGGTAGGTGCCGGTGCCGCTCCACTTCCCTGTGCCGTCTTTTGTCAGCGCAACTTCCAGCGCCTTGTTCTGGGTGTTGGAGAGCATCTTCCAGGTACCAGTCTCGCGATCGAAGAACACGATCTGCACGTCGACAGCCCGGGGAACCAGTTCGTCCGGCACGCTGCTGTCGACCACGACCTTGAACTGCAGATCAAAGCCCGCAGGATCATATTTCAGATCGATCGTGACCGTGTTGCCGCTGACGGAGATGCTTTTGAGGGCATAGTTTGCCATCTGCGCCGTGGCCTGATAGACGTAGTCGCCGCGCTGGTTGGCATAGGTCTTGGTGAAGGTGTACACAACGCCGCTGACGCTCCAGGCGCTGTCGCTGGTAGTGTACTGGCTGGTGATGTTGGTGCCGTAGATGGCAGAATACGGGACGCTGCTGCCGCTGGTGCCGGCTTTGCCCGCTAGCTGCAGACTCAGCGTCTTGCCGGAAAAGCTGGTGTCATCCTGACCGTTTGCATCCTTGGTATCGATGTTGACAACGACCTGAACGTCGGTGGCATCGGACCAGTGGGCAGTAAGGGTATATCCCGCTGTAATCTTGTCGGTCAGTTCCACCAGAACAGCATTTGTGGATGCGTTGTAAACCGTATCCAGCGCATCATGCCAATGGGTAAAGACCTTGCCGCTCAGGGAGGGAACCGTCTTGCTGACATATACCGGGCCGTAGCTGGACTTATAGTACTCGGTGATGGTTTTCTGACCACCGGCAAAGCTGCCGGAGCCTGCATCGTAGGTCACGCTGTTGTAGAGGATATTGACCGTCTCATTGGTGTTGACAATGCCGACCAGCTGATTGGCTTCGAGCACCGCAGTTGCAGCGGTGTTGCCTGCATAGAGCAGGTAGTTGCCGGGCATCAGCGATGCCGTGTATGCCTTGGCGGTATCGTCCCAGCCGGCCTGAATGTAGCTGGCAGGATCACTGACAGAAGCCTCAGGCACCAGGTACACATTGCTGCGCTCTGCGTTGGTCACCGTTTCGATGGTGCTGGGCGTGCCGCCCGTTCCATCGGAGTCGGTAGCGTTGACCCAAACATGGACGGTAACCGTGCGGGCCTTGGAGGTGATCTGATACTTGGCGATGTAGGTCACGTTGCCGGTGACGGTCTGCTCTGCCAGGTTGACAACATTCTTTTCTCCATCGGTGGACAGATACCAGCCCAGGAATGTGTAATCGCTGTTGGCGTCCTCGGTGGTCAGCTTGTGGGTCGCGCCGAAGGCCGGCGTGGTACCGTACTCCACCTGCGTATCCTTTTCCAACTCCGTTCCGTTGTAATCCTTCCAGGTAACCGTGTACTTGTTCGTGGTCTGGGCATACTGGGCGATGTAGCTCACATTGCCGGTAACGGCAGGAATGGAGGCGGGAATATAAGTGGTCTCGCCATTTTTCCATCCGGAGAAGAGGAAGGTATACTGCGCCGTATTGGCCTTGACAGGCGGTACGGGAGCCGCAGGAACCTTGCCATACTCAACCTCTGCGGTTTCGATCACGCTCACGCCGTCTTCTTCATACCAGGTAACCGTGTACTTGTTCACATTGGAAGAATACGTTGCGCGGTACACCGCATTGCCGGTGACGGCCGCCACCACCGGACTCCAGCCGGAGAAGGTGTAGGTATGCTGGGCGGTTGCAGCCTTGGTGGGATCCGCGGGCGGTGCGGGCATGGATCCGTAGTTCACCAGGCCGCTTTGAAGCTGCGTTCCGTCCTCATCCAGCCAGGTAATGGTGTACTGATTCGTGGTTTCGCTGTAGGTTGCCGTGTAGGTCACATCCGCCGTAACGGCAGCCAGTGTTTGATCCCAGCCATCGAAGGCATAGGTATGTTCCTTGGAAGCCGGGCGCGACGGGACGCCGGCAAACGCGGGCATTTGCCCGTATTCCACCGTGTCGGTGTCCAGAACGCTGCCGTCCCAGTTCTTCCAGGTGACGGTATAGCTTCTGCGCACAGCGGTATATTCCGCTGTGTATGTGGCGTTGGCCTCGGCTGCGATGACTGTGGGCGTCCAGCCCTTGAAGGTGTAGTCAAATTCCGCGGAGGAAGCCTTGGTGGGCGTTACACCGTTGTACTCCGGCATAAGGCCCAGTTCTACGTTTTCATCCGTTTCCAGGAGCGCGCCGCCTTCATTCTTCCAAAGAATGGTGTAGCTGTCCTTCTTCCACTTGGCGGTGAAAACATATTCGGACTGGCCCTCGGGCAGGCTCAGCTCCCAACCCAGGAAGTCATGGTTGGTGTAAACCGCATCTTCCAGCACGTCCGGGCCGTTGATCTGCAGAACGGTGAGGCTTGTGTTGCCATCCCAGGTTCCGCCGGCAGGGTCAACAGCGATGTAGCTGCCGGGCAGGATCAGAAACTGCTCCTGTGCGCCGTTCTGGGTGTAATCGGAATAAGTGACCGTGGTATAGTGGTGATAGGTAAAGGTAACTTCACCGTTGCCTGTGACGATGTTGCCCGCGGGCATGGTAGGACTCCAGAAGGCGTCCATGGCCAGGAAGCCGGCCTTGGGATGCATGCCGGTGGGAATCACAGAGGTGATATCGGCCTTTCCGCTGCCATCCAGGGTAACAAACTCCACGATCGGGTCGGCATTCGTGCCATCCCAGGTACCATTTTCGATCTTGAAAATGATCTTCTTCTGCAGAATATCCGCAATGCCATCATCATTTTCGTCATGCAGCCACTGGGCCACATAGCGGTGGGTCACGGTGCTGCTGGGATGGCTGGTCGTATCCTCCAGATAATGGCGCTGCCAGCCGGCAAACAGATAGCCGACGCGGGTGGGCGCCGCCAGGGTCTGGGCTTCTTCGATCCGAAGATCCTGCCAGGATGCGCTTTCCTTCCATACGCCGCCTGCCGGATCTACGCGCACATAGTCGCCGTGGGCCACGCTGTCGGAATCGTCCGGGCCGTTTTTGCCGTCCGTGTCGTAGCTGACAGTGTGGTACTGGCGCTCAAAGGTATAAACATAGGTAGCCGGGCTGTCACCGGAGACGGTGAGGGTTCCGCCGGCCAGAGCCGGGTCGCTCCAGCTGCCGCCTGCATAGCCGTAAGCGGCCTTCATACCGGTGGGAATCACCATGCTGCCGTTTCCATGGGCATCCAGGCTGACGTTGCGGCCGATCTCAGCAATCGTGTCATCCTCCCAGGTGCCGTTGACCACGCGGAAGGTAACAACCTTCTGCTTGCGCCACTGGGCGGTGAGAGTAACATTCTGTGCAACATCGGCCCTGATTTTGCCATCAGCATAAGCGCCGGGCACGTTACAGGTCCAGCCGAGGAAGTCATAACCGTCTCGGTTCAGGGTTTCGGGAATGCCGGTGGTTTCATGGCTCCAGGTGTGGTGGGTCGGTTCGCCGATCAGACCCTGGACAGGATCTGCGCCGGCATTGAGCACATAAGTAATGGTATAGTCTTTGGGGCTCAGGGTGATGAGCAGATCATCCTGGGCAGGATTGGCGGTAACCTGCTTTGTGCCGTTAAACCACGCCACCGCGGGGTTATAGGTCACGGTAAAGGGCGTATCGGCGGTTACTTCATGCGGCGTAGTCGCTTTGATCCAATGGTGGACCTTGAGGGCGTAGTCAAAGGCATAGCCCTCGGGGTCCACCGTCCAGACGGGATAGAAGCCGGTGGCAGTTCCGCTACTCTCCAGATAGGTTCTCGTGGGATGGTACACACCGCCGCTGTAATGCTGAATGATGGGTTCCCATTCATCGAAGGGAACGGAGGTATCATTCTCGCTGGCGCAGCGAATGACGATATCCAGGCTGTCGGGGCGGAAGGCCGCGCCGATGCCGCTGGCGTCCACCTTCCAGGTCAGGTTGAATTCCTGGGGGTTGAAAATCAGGAAAGCATAAACCAGCGCGTTGTGATTTCCGTCGGAATCGATGGCGCTGCGGGAGCCTGTGTAACTTTCCGCATGATTCAGGGTGGTAGCAGTATTGCTGCCCGGCTCATTCAGGAACGCCGTGTTGTAGTTGGTCACATTGACATGGACCTCGTAGCTGCTGCCATCCTGGGCCACCGGGTCAAAGGCATAGGGAACCACACCGAGTCCGCCGGCGTAATCGCTCGCGGTGAGGGTATAGGTCTTGGACTGCACGATGATCTTATCGCCGCTGGACGTCGTGCGTTCCAGGGTGACGGTCAGCGTTTTCGGCAGGCCATCGGCGCGCAGAGTATCTCCATTGCTGTCGGTGGTGGAGATGCGCACTTCGCCGGAGACGGTCAGAGGCGCTTTCCAAGTTGCAGTCAGGGTTACATCCTCTGTGATGGGAACTCCCGTTACGGCCGCGCCGCCGTTGCGCTGCCAGCCGTCAAAGACATAGCCGCCCTCACGGGTGGGAATGTAATTGCCCAGAACGGGAATCCGGAACTGGTTCTTCAAAACCAGGTTGGCGGTATCGCCGTTCAGCTTGCCGCCGTTGGGGTCAAAGGTGACGGTATGGGGGTTGGCGTACACCGTCACCAGGATTTTAGTGCCGGCTGCCTGGCTGTTGCCATCACCGTAAACGCCCGCAGCACCGAGAGCGGTCTTGTCCGACGTCACGGTGACAACTGCAGTGTACGCGCCGAGGGCGTACTGATAGGTTTCGGAAGCGCCGGTCGGATCGGAGCTGTAATTCACAAGGCCGCCGGAGGCGGAAAGCTCCGTGCCGTCGGGCGCGGTGAAGCCGACCACCGCTGCGCGGTAGTAGAAGTCGTTATTCAGCTGGTCCTGGAGCGGCACCGGATAGCTGCCGCTGATAAAATCACCTGCGTGAGCATCCTCAAAGCGAAGGTCCACCGAGGAGTTCTGGTGGCGGCTGATGGGAGACCAGGCTCCGTTCTTATAAGACAGGATCTTCAGGTCAACAGAGTCGGGAATCAGTTCCTCCGGCACGCTACTGTCGATAACCACCTTATAATTCAGATTGAACAGGTCGGGACGATACTGCAGAACGGCATCCACCGTATAGGTCGTGTCGCCGTTGGCGCTTTCTGTTTCAGTAACCGTGCGTTCCACCAGGAAGTAGTCATTGAGCAGGATGTTGGCAGAGTAATCCCAATCGTAGGGAAGGTTTCCAAAACCGGTCACATCGGCCTCAAAG
The DNA here is from genome assembly GCA_015067925.1 of Oscillospiraceae bacterium. GTDB lineage: Bacteria > Bacillota > Clostridia > Oscillospirales > Oscillospiraceae > SIG488. The sequence continues at coordinate 20,951 of SVLN01000006.1, read as the reverse complement.
GACAGGGTGGTTGTGCTGGTTGCATAGCCACCGCCACTCTCTGCGTCGGTTTTGTTCACGGTATTTTCCGCAGTAACCCAGTTGCTGCCATTCAAATACCGCTTGCCCTCTTCCCAGTAGTCGCCGCCGCCTTCCGGACGGCGGGTCAGGTGCAGATCAATGGGCACGCTGCCGGGATGGGGGTTCATGCCCTCGGCACCGGAGAGGGCGGGGTCCGCATGGTGATGAATGGTCAGGTTGATGACCACATTGTCGTTGGAACGGGTCCACTTGGCGGTGAGGACATGGGGCTTGATGATACCGCCGCCCAGGACCGTGATGCGCTGGCCGCTCAGATACGTATCGCTGCCGCCGTCCAGCTGCCAGTTGTCGAAGCGGTGCAGCGAATTCATCGGCACGTAATTCGAAACGGTTACGTTGCTGCCGCGCCGGTAGTACTCCACCACGCTGCCCTGACCACCGACGCTACCGCCGGCGAAATCATAGGTGACGGAGTAGAAGATGATATCCGCCGTCGTGCTGTCCGGGTCGCTGGAGGCGGTGTCCAGGGGCAGCACGATACGCTCTTCGATGATGCGGTCATAGTTTTCGCCATTTTTGACCACCACATCGTAAGAGCCGTGGGCCAGGTTTGCGGTGTAGGTGCCCTCGGCACTTCTGGTGAGCGGATAAATCTTGGCGTGATCCTCCACATCGCGCAGATACAACATATTGTAAGCAGTCAACGCATCCAGGTCCGCATGAGCTCCCGAGGTGACAGCGCCGGTGGCCGTATCGATCTCGGGATCTTCCCACACATAGACCGTTGCCTCAAAGAGTTTTTCTACCTCATGATAGGTTGCGGTGTAAGTCACATTGCCGCTCACAGGAGAAACTGCGGGCGTCCAACCGATGAAGGTGAAGGTATGGGTGCTCGTTTCGGCACGCTCGGGAGTAGCGCCGGAATAATTGGGCGTCACGCCGTAATGGACGGACTCGCTCTTTAAAAGCGTGTTGTCATAGTTGTTCCAGGTGACCGTATAGGCACGGGGTGCATTGGTATAAGTGGCGGTATAGGTAATATCGCCGGTAACGGCATGCACCGCCGGAGTCCAGCCGATAAAGGTATAGGTCTTGTCCACATCGTCGGCTCTGGCGGGAAGAACACCATTGTATTCCGGCGTGCTGCCGTAGGGAACATTGGTGTCGAGTTCCAGCAGGCTGCTGTCCCAGTTTTCCCATCTGACCGTATGCAGGGTGGCTGTAAAGTCGGCGTACAGATCCATGTTGCCGCTGACGGTGATGGGTGCGCCTGAGGCATAGACTGCCGCGCCGTTGGCGGAAGTCGCCCAACCGACAAAGCTGTGGCCAGCCTGGGTGGGAGCGCCAGCAGGATAGCTGACCTGGCTGCCCTCCAGTACTCTCTGCGTTGCCAGAACAACGCTGCCATCCTCAGAATACCAGGTCACGGTACGCATGGGCACCAGGGTGAACTGGGCATAGAGCGTCAGATCGCTGTTGACGGGAACGGGATCCCGCAGGCCGTACTGAACCGAACCATTCTCCTGGGTGGACTAGCCGGCGAAGAGGTAACCTTCGGTTTCCGTCGTGCTGCGGGTGGGCGTGGCGCCGTCGTATCTGGCGCTGCCGCCCTTGGAGATGTTGCTGTCTGTCTCGATCACCGTGTGGTTGACCCATGTTACGGTGTAGGTTCGATCCTCCGCACGGTAGAGGGCATACATATTCTTATTATTGTTCGGCACCGTAATGGTGGGCGCTGTGCCGAGGTTGGTTCCGTTCTGGGTTTCGGCCCAGCCTTCAAAGATGTACACATAGTTTGCATCGGGTGCTCGCGTGGGCGTGGCACCGTCATAGGTGACGCTGCTGCCTTCGGAGAGGTCGATATCCACATGCACAGGATTGCCGTCGTAGTTGAGCCAGTTCACGCTCCACTTTTCTTTTTCCGCCCACTGGGCATACAGCGTGATGGGGTTGAGGCCGATGGCGGTCAGGTCCACGTCTGCCTGTCCGGGAGAGAAGAACACGCCGGAACCATCAGGCATGGTGTTCCAGCCGATAAAGTTATACGCATTGCCGCGGGATAGGCCTCTGTTGTTGGTTTGCACCGTGTAATGCTTGGCGTCCTGGTAGGACATGTCAATCACGCCGTCGGGAGGCGAACCGACCGTGGCGCCGTTGGCATCATAGACAACGGAATACTTGTCCTTTTCGCGAATCAGGCCGTTGACGTGCCACTCACCTGTTGTGCTGAACCAACTCTTGTTGTACTGATACTTAATGATATACCAGACGATTTCATAGTCTGCCGGGTTGGTGCTGCCGACCGTCTGATTGTTGCTTTGCTTGGCTGCAATGACATCGGAAATCATATCCTGCTCATGCTCTGCCAGGGCAGCATTGAACTTCGCGGTGAAGTACTCATCATCCAGACCATTGGGATCAAAGATACCGGTGACGGAATTTGCAGTGTTCCATCCGCTCGTATATTTACCCATGACGTAGCCGTCGGCTACATTGCCATCGGCATCAATCACATTCTGCAGCACTTCCGAAGCGTCGAAATAATCATTCGCCCGGGTAAAAGACAGGCCGTATCTCAGATAGTCTCCGACCGAGTGCTCACTGGGCTCACCGGGGAAAGTATCACCCATAAAGCACAGCGCCAAAACTACCGGACCTTTACAGCTGGTCGGGTAGCCATTTCCGTCAATGGGATCCACGCCGCTGCCGGCTGCAAAGTCGGCGGCACGCACCTGGGGCGTAATTTGCGGAAACAGTGAAAACACCATCACCAGACATAATACAAACGATAAAACTCGCTTCAACTTGTTTTTCATTGGAATCATCCCTTTTTGATACTAGAAAGTTGCTCTCTATATGGAGCCCGCTTGCAGCCGCGCTGCAAGCATCTCGGCGGGTAAGATAAGTGTAGCTACAACAGAACTTGCCTTCCGTTGTAGCCAAAAATACAACTTGTTACGATTTGATTATAGCGTAGTACAATTGGTTAATCAAGATGCCTTTGTTTTTTTCCTTCAAAAAAGAAAGAACCCTTGAAAACGCTTGGTTTTCAAGTGCGAGCAGGAGCCGTCTTGTCCATGTAAAAAAAGATAACGCAGCAGGCACCACAGCACATCTTGCACGGCAATTATTATATAAAGAAGAGCCATTCCATTGGAATGACACCCGGCCCCAAATCACAATCCAGCGCAGCGATTGTGATTTGGAAAGGAGAAGCAGCATGATTCCTTTGCTCTGATTCTTCGAATCAGAGCAAAAATAATCAATGCTTGCTTCGACGCGGAGCTGCTACCCAGATTCGAACTGGGTGACCGTTCTCCCGCAAAACTTGTTTTGCGGGAGCCCTAGCGACCTCACGATTATTTTTTCGGATGAGGTCCCCAGTTTTTTGGTACAAAAAAGAAGAAGAGCCATTCCATTGGAATGACATATCTGGCCCCAAATCACAATCCAGCGCAGCGATTGAGATTTGGAAAGGAGAAGCAGCATGATTCCTTTGCTCTGATTCTTCGAATCAGAGCAAAAATAATCAATGCTTGCTTCGACGCGGAGCTGCTACCCAGATTCGAACTGGGTGACCGTTCTCCCGCAAAACTTGTTTTGCGGGAGCCCTAGCGACCTCACGATTATATTTTCGGATGAGGTCCCCAGTTTTTGGTACAAAAAAAGAAGAAGAGCCATTCCATTGGAATGACTCTTTTTTGGAGCTGCTACCCAGATTCGAACTGGGGACCTCATCCTTACCAAGGATGCGCTCTACCTGCTGAGCTATAGCAGCATTTCCTGACAGCTAGATATTTATATCACGCCGAAAGGAATTTGTCAAGAATATTTTTCAGATTTTGCGCTCTTTTTCTCGTGCTTCAAACCAGGCACGGATGATCGCTTCACTCGCCTTCAGGCTGCCCTGGGCAAAGCCGGGCTTGCCGCCGCCACGGCCGGAAAGGGCAGCATTCATTTGCTTCACTTCCTCCGGCTGAAGGCGCGCCACCGCGTACTGATACCCCGCCTCATTGCTGCCGGTAAAGGCCGCACAGACGCCCTGGGTATGCTCCATCATGGCAGTGCAAAGCTTGCGCACACCCTCGGAATCCAGGTCCTGGGTGAAGGCCACCGGCAGCTCCTGTGCCGCCGCCTGCTGGGCCAGCATCCGGATCCACTCGTTCTGCAGACCCGTCAGGCGATACTGCAGCGCCGCCTTTTCCTCCAAAAGCCGCTGCACATGCTCCGCGGTTCCGTCCGCCGGAGCGCTGACCAGAGCGCCCACCTTTCTGTTCTGCGCCACATGTAGGTTTACATAATCATACGCCTTTTCGCCGCAGAGCATCTCCAAACGCACGCCTTCGTGGAATTTCTGCACCGAAAGGATCTTAATCATGCCGATCTCGCCCGTGTGGGCCACATGCATGCCGCAGCAGGCACACAGATCCGCCCCGGGAATTTCCACCAGGCGCACCCAACCGTGCAGTTCCTTCTTGCTGCGGAAATCGATGGTCTGCAGCTGCTCCTCTGATGGATACATTTCACGAACCGCCACATTCTGCCAGACCAGTTCGTTGGCCTTACGCTCGATCTGCGCCGCCTGTTCCGCCGTCATGAGGCCCGAAACGTCCACCGTCACGCTGTCCGCGCCCATGTGGAAGCCCACGTTATGGTAGCCGAAAGCTGCGTTGATGAGGCCGGAGAGGATGTGCTCGCCGGAGTGCTGCTGCATAAAGGTAAAGCGGCGAGCCCAATCGATGGTTCCCTGCACCTGCGCGCCTACTTCCAGAGCGCTTTCACACAGGTGCAGGATCTCGTCCTCCCGCTCCTGGGTATCGAGCACCCGCACGCCGTTTAGGGTTCCGGTATCGCCCGGCTGGCCGCCTCCTTCGGGGTAAAAGGCCGTGCGATCCAGCTTCACCCAGAAGCCGTTTTCCGCCGGCTCACAGGCGAGCACCTGTGCCGTCATGGTCTTCAGATACGCATTTTCATAAAACAATTTTTCCGTCATAGGGGTATCCCTCCAATTTCTCCCATTGTAGCATGCTCTTTCTCTTTTTCCTAGGCTTTTTTGATTGACAAACGGTTTTTCGGGGCATAAAATGACAAAGACGAACGTCAAATTCAATGTAGAAACATGAGGTGAAACACATGGACGCAGGAAGTACCGGCGCGGCAGAGGTAGGCCGACGCTGTCACAACGCAAGAGGACAGAGCTTCCGCGTTCTGAACCTCTAACCTTGCATCGACTTACCGTTCACGCTGCTTCCTAATGGCAACACATTACATGATTAGGAGGAAAGACGATGACGGAAACCAACAACATCGCCATCCTGGAGACGACCCTCCGGGCTCTGGCAGAAAGCAAAAAATATGTCACCCTTCGCGATATCCTGACCACCATACACGCTGCGGATATCGCCGCTATTTTTGAGCGCCTGCAGGAAGAGGATCTGCCCCTGCTGTTCCGGCTTTTGCCCAAGGAACTGGCGGCGGAAACCTTTGTCGAAATGCAACAGGACACCCAGGAGGCGCTGATCCGCACCTTCTCGGACCGCGAGCTAAAACAAATCGTGGGCGAATTGTACGTGGACGACGCCGTGGACATCATTGAAGAAATGCCCGCCAACGTGGTACGTCGCATTCTGGAGATGGCCGATCCCGAAATGCGCCGCAGCATCAACGAGCTGTTACGCTTCCCGGAAGATTCCGCAGGCTCGATTATGACGACGGAATACGTGGCCCTGCGGCCCAGCGTCACGGTACAACAGGCGATCGGCTACATCCGCAAAGTCGGCCCCGATAAAGAAACCATCAACAGCTGCTACGTGCTCTCCCCTGACCGCAAGCTCATCGGCGTTGTTTCCATCCGCAGGCTGCTGCTCTCGGACGACGAGGCAACCATCGAGCAAATCATGGACGAGAACATCAACAGCGTCAGCACCCTCACCGACCAGGAAGAGGTTGCCCTGCAGTTCTCCCGCTACAATTATACCGCCCTGCCCGTGGTGGACCAGGAACACCGCATGGTGGGTATCGTAACCTTCGACGACGCCATGGACGTCATGGAAGAAGAGGCCACCGAGGATATGCAGATCATGGCCGCTATGACCCCCACGGATAAGACGTATCTGCACTCGGACGTGCTGCACCTGTTTCTGCAGCGTGTTCCCTGGCTTCTGATCCTGATGGTCTCCGCCACCTTCACGGGCATGATCATCACAGGCTTTGAATCCGCCCTGGCGGCTCAGGCGGCCCTGGTTGCCTTCATCCCCATGCTGATGGGCACCGGCGGTAACTCCGCCTCCCAGTCCTCGGTCACGGTCATCCGCGGTCTGAGCCTGGGCGAACTGGATTTCCGCGATGTGGGCGCGATTCTCTGGAAGGAGATCCGCATTTCCCTGCTCTGCGGCCTGGCACTGGGCGTGGTGGGCTTTGTAAAAATCCTGCTGGTGGACAAGCTGCTTCTGGGTAACAGCGACATCACCATTGGTGTGACCCTGACGGTCAGCATCACCCTGCTTCTGACCGTGGTGGCCGCCAAGATCATCGGCGGTATTCTGCCCCTGGCGGCCAAAAAGGTCGGCCTGGATCCTGCTGTGATGGCCAGTCCCTTCATCACCACCATCGTGGACGCCCTGTCCCTTCTGGTGTATTTCGGTGTCGCCACCTGCGTGTTGAGACTTTAAGCGCATAGTTTTCACCCTCCTGCGAACAATGTTTGCAGGAGGGTGTTTTTTATGTATCATGTTCATTCTGCCTGGCACACCATCACCCCGGAGCGTGTCCGGCCCGATGATTTCGTGGCCGTGATTGAAATTCCCGCGGGCAGCCGCAACAAATATGAGCTGGACAAGGATTCCGGCCTCATCATTCTGGATCGGATCCTGCACACTGCCACCCACTACCCGGCCAATTACGGCTTTCTGCCCCGCACCCTGGGCGACGACGGTGATCCACTGGACGTGCTGGTGCTGTGTGCGGAGCCGCTGCTGCCCCTGTCGCTGGTGCGCTGCCATCCTCTGGGCCTCATTGCCATGCAGGACAACGGACACGCTGACGAGAAAATCATCGCCGTACCGGAATTTGACCCCAACTACTGCTTTTATCAGGACCTGAGCGAGCTGCCGCCCCACGTGATGGACGAGATGCAGCACTTTTTTACCGTCTACAAAGCCCTGGAGGGCAAACAGACCGTGGTGGATGAGGTGCGCCCCCGCGCTGAGGCAGAAAGGGTCATTGCCCAGTGTCGGCAGCGTTACCGGGAAACATTCGGATAAAAAACCCGCCCTGCCGGACGGCAGGGCGGGTTGTGACATTTTAGCAGTAGAAATCTTTGATTTTCTTTGCTCTGGAGGGATGACGCAGCTTGCGGATGGCCTTGTTCTCAATCTGGCGGATGCGCTCACGGGTCACGCCGAAGATCTGGCCCACTTCCTCCAGGGTGTGGGTGCGGCCGTCATACATGCCGAAACGCATGCGCAGCACGTCTGCCTCACGCTCGGTGAGGGTGTCGAGGATCTCGCCCAGGGCCTCAGCCAGCAGAGTGTTGCTGGTGGCATCCGCCGGACCGGGCGTGTTGTCGTCCTCGACGAAGGAGCCGATGGTGGTATCCTCTTCATCACCCACGGGGGTGTCCAGGGAGAGGGTATCGGAAGCGGTGCGATTGGCCTCGATGATCTTCTCGATGGGAAGGTTCAGTTCGGCGGCGATCTCTTCCAAGGTCGGCTCGCGGCCCAGCTCCTGCACCAGCTTGCGGTTGCAGCGGGCGGCCTTATTGATGACCTCCACCATATGCACCGGCACGCGGATCGTTCTCGCCTGATCGGCGATGGCACGGGTAATGGCCTGACGGATCCACCAGGTGGCATATGTAGAGAATTTGTTTCCCTTTGTATAGTCGAACTTATCGACAGCGCGGATCAGACCGGTGTTGCCCTCCTGGATCAGATCCAGGATGTGCAGGCCGCGGCCGGAATACTTCTTGGCGATGGAAACCACCAGACGCAGGTTTGCCTCGGTGAGCTTATCCTTTGCCTTCTTGTCGCCCTCGGCCACGCGCTTGGCCAGTTCAATTTCTTCCTCTGCGGTCAGCAGGCGTACCTGGCCGATCTCCTTAAGGTACATACGCACCGGATCATCCAGATTGTATTCTGCCGCCAGCTCCACCGGGTCAACCAGTTCTTCCTCTTCCTCGAGATCCTTGATGTCCACATCGGCGGCATCATCAATGTCCAGCTCCAGTTCAGCGGAGACGATCTGAATTCCCAGGTTGTCGCACTGTTCGTAGAACTGCTCGATCTGCTCCACGGTCAGATCCATCTTCTCCAGTTCGGTCAGAAGATCCGATGCGGAAATGCTGCCCGCCTTTTTCAGGCGCGCCACCAGCGCCGTCATCTGCGCCATCTGTTCTTCCGGAGATTTATGCGTAGTCTGGTTCTTTGCACTTGCCATAATACCGTTAACACCCTAGCCTTCTTGCATCCAGATTCGTTATGATTCATTCCACCGGTCTCCCGGTTTTTTGCACACGTACCCGATATTATACACCCTTTTTCTAAAACTGACAAGCATTATTCTGCGCATTTTTTCGAATTTTTTTCAGAATCAGCCCTCTTTTTCTCAAATTCTTTTTTTACGCGGCGGTCTTTTGTGAAAAGTGCCTAGTTTTACCTGCTACACTTTGGCGATTATTACGCTTGTAATGCTCAACCAATCATGCTATATTGTAATTGTGGCAAATCGTCACAATGCTAACGAATTAAGGAGGAGTAACATGTTTGATTCTTTTCTGATCAAAGAAGGTTCTCTGGAAAACTTCACTGAGAACGGTAAGGTTGCCGGCTTTAAGTTTGCGGTTCATATCGCTGACTACCGCGGCGCATTCCTGAGCCTGCACAATGGCTATTACATCGAGGTGGACGGCACCGTCTATCCCCGCGAAGTGCAGAAGTTTGAGATCAACGGCAAGGCCCCCCGTGATTTCGAGGAAATCAAGAAGGCTACCTGGGAGCACTGGGATTATGACGATTATGGCATCGTCTGGGTTTATGTTGATGGCGGCCTGAGCGCCGGCGTGCATCACATCGGCCTGCAGCAGTCCGTTCTGGCTCAGTACGGCTACGGCGCACATGACCAGGACTGGATCGACAATCCCCCCGTCCCCGGCATGGGTGCAGGTTCCGGCAAGACCCGTAACATCTGCTACTACGACCTGGAAGTTAAGTAAGGAGGACACGAACAATGGCAATTAAGAGAGGCGTTTCGCTTTATTCCTATCAGCAGGAACAGTTCTTCGGCCAGATGGACTGGAAGGCCCAGATCCGTGAGGTCCGTGAAAACCTGAACACCGACGGCATCGAGATCATCAACGAGTCCGTCATCCCCCAGTACCCCTTCCCCAAGGAAGAGTTCATCTATGACTGGAACAACACCATGGCCCGCTATGGCATGAAGGCTGTCACCATGGACGTGTACCTGGACACCATGCGCTTTAGAGACCATGTCATGAATTATGCCGAAGCCGCTGAGCTGCTGAAGCTGGACATCAAGCTGGCTGCCGCTATGGGCTTTGAGAACATCCGCTGCCTGTGCATGATTCCGATGGAAGTTCTGGACAGAGCTCTTGACACCGCTGTCAAGTACAACGTCCGCCTCGGTAAGGAAATCCATGCTCCGTACCCCATCAAGCGTGATCCCAACCGCGAAGGCGGCATCATGGTCACTGAGCTTCTGGAGTATGTTGACAAGAAGGGCACCAACATGGTCGGCCTGGTTCCCGACTTTGGTATCTTCCAGCACACTCAGAGCCGCGTTTCCGTGGAGCACACCCGTCGTCACACCGATCCCGCCGTTCTGGCATGGGTCGAAGAGAATGCTCCCAAGTACGAGTACGAAGAGCTGGTTGCCAAGTACAGAGAGCACTTCAACCTGGACGGCATGGCCGCTGCTTTCGGCCTGCGTGGTCTGGTCGGCAATATGCGTCAGGCTGCCGAAGCTGATGACCTGAGAGACATCATCCCCTACATCCTCTCCTTCCACGGCAAGTTCAACGAAATGACCGAGATCCCCGGCGAGCCCGGCCATTACGAAGATGCTGCTTTCGACTATGCCAATCCCATTCGCGTCCTGAACGAGTGCGGCTTCGACGGCTACATCAACTCCGAGTACGAAGGCCAGCGCCATCAGCAGGACCAGGGTCTTGCAGGCCTGCCCGATTCCGTCAAGGAAGTTCGTCGTCATCACGAGATGATGGCCCGTCTGTCCGGCGAAGGCGAGAACGTCGTCAAGAACCTGTATTAATTCTATGTACAAGAAAAGCGCTGCACCATTCGGTGCAGCGCTCTTTTTTTGTTTACTTCAGCAGCATGCCGGAGTTGAGGATGGAGGTACTGTACAGAAACAGCACGTCCTGATTCTCAAAGCTCACAAACTGGGTCAGAAACTGGCTGGAAATATAGCGCAGATCCACCAGAGTGATCTTGCTGTAAGCACCGGTCAGCAGCGGCGCGATGGAAGAACCGTAGGAATCGCGGAAGATGATGAGTTCCCGGTCAGTCTTTGCGTTGGGAACCTCAATTTCCAGAATCGCCTGGGCGCCGGAGAGGTACACATCGTAGCCGTCCATGCCATCAAACAGCTCGGGCACATAAACCGTGCTCTCACCCTTCAGCTCCGGGCCGGTCACCACGGCGGATTCCGTGTACTCACTCTTGAGATAGGTGAGTGTATCCGGGGCAACGGGCACCGCACCCTGAGAGTAGTACACGCCGTAGAAGTCCTCAATGGTCTCGGCGGTGTAGGCACTCTCGGGCGTAAGCACATCGGCTACGCCCATGGCTTCAGCCAGAGCCTGTACCACGGGGAAGATCGCCTCCTGGCGCCAATGAGTATCGGTAAAGTAGTAGTCCTGCAGACTCAGGGTGTCAAACAGATCCACATACTCTACTCCCTCGGGCAGTTTCTTAAGAAGGATCTCAAGCATTCTGTCGTAATCCAGGGCCAGATAGCCGTTTTCCTCGGCGGCAAAGTAGTTCTTGTCGGGCACGATGGCGCAATAGACATTCATGCCCTTCATGTGATCTTCATACAGCTTTGCAATCTTATTGGCTGCATAGCTGACCTGGTCCTCTTTCAGGGGGTACTCCATTTTGAGTACCTGATCGTCCACGAGATACACATCGTTGTTGTCCTTCTGGAACAGCACATCGTAGCGCAGCAGGGCCTGAATGGTGCGGAACTGCTGGCGCAGAGGGAACTGATCCAGAAGATACGTCTCCACCTTGCCGGAGAATTCCGCCTTGAAGATCTCGGAGAGACTCACTTCAGGCATCTGGGCCAGCTTGCGGCGTTCTTCCTTGCTGAGTTCCGCATCGGGAATCAGCAGGTGCGCAATGGCCAGGCCGAAGATCAAAAGGGCAAAGACCGCAATGATCGGATAGGATTTTTTCTTTTCCATTAAACGCACCTCCTTAGAAGCGGAAATACAGGAACGGATTGAAGGAACCGTCCACCAGGCAGGCGGTGGTGGCGATGAGGGCCAGGGCAACGCCCACGGGCTCCAGCACCAGCATCACGCGGCTGTTCTTGACCTTCTCATAGCCCATCTTCACAAAGGGCAGTGAACCGAAGGCCGCCACGATCAGCAGCACCGCGTAGCTCTTGAGGTAGTAGATGCTCTCCTTCGTCACCAGCGGCACGCCGCCGAAACCGAACATGCCCTTCAGATCGCTCCAGGCACCGGAAATGCCGTTGGCGTTGAAGATGACAAAGCTGATAACAACCAGGAACATCACATAAAAATGGCTGAATACGCGGCTTTTCTCCATGGCCTTGCCCCAGAGAAGCTTTTCCGCCAGCAGCAGCACGCCGAACATGCCGCCCCAGAGGACGAAGTTCCATGCCGCGCCGTGCCACAGGCCGGTGAGCAGCCATACGACCAGAATGTTGCGCAGCCACTTGATCTTGGTGGTGCGGTTGCCGCCCAGGGGGATATACACATAATCCCGGAAGAAGCTTCCCAGGGTCATGTGCCAGCGGCGCCAGAATTCGGTGACGGTGCGGGAGATATACGGATAGTTGAAGTTCTCCGGGAAGTGGAAGCCGAACATGCGGCCCAGGCCGATGGCCATATCCGAATAGCCGGAGAAGTCGAAATAGATCTGCAGGGTGTAGGCCACGGCATAGATCCAGTAAAACAGTACGCTCTTCTCATCCGAGGCGCGGAAGATGGCGCACAGCTCGCCTGCCAGGTTGGCGATGAGCACCTTCTTGGCCAGGCCCGCGGAAAAGCGGCGGATGCCGATGCCCAGATCTTCTGCCCGGGTGTCACGCTCGGAGAGCTCTGCCGCCACGTCCGTGTAGCGGACGATGGGGCCGGCGATCAGCTGGGGGAACAGACACACGAAGGTGGCCAGGGTGGCCAGATTCTTCTCGGCCTTGGCATTGCCCAGATACACATCGATGGTGTAGCTCATGGTCTGGAAGGTATAGAAGGAAATGCCGATGGGCAGGCGCAGGTTCAGAAGGGGGATCTCCAGACCCGTCAGGCCGCCGATAATCTGCAGGAAGAAGTCCGCATACTTAAAGAAACCCAGAAGGCCCAGATTGATGCAGATACTGGAAATCAGCGCAACTTTTGCACCCTTGGTGCCGCGATGGGACTCGATATACAGCGAGTGCAGCCAGTCCGACAGAGATGAAAAAATCAGCAGCACCGTGTAAATCGGCTCGCCGGAGAAATAGAAAAACAGGCTGGCCAGAAGCAGCACGACATTTCTGTATTTCTTCGGGCAGATCAGGTACACGACCATCACGATGGGCAGGAAGGCATATAAAAATGTGATACTGGAAAACAGCATTGCTTAACCCTCTCTTCAAAGAAAAAAGCCGCTGCGGGGCAGCTTTCGCGTTTTCCGCAGCGGCTTATGTTCGCAGTGATTAGTTGAACATGGAGTTGAAGTTGGCGATGGCGATGTCCACCAGGACCTCGTTGCTCATGCACAGCAGAGCCAGGTTCTCATAGGAAGCGGAAGCGACCTTTTCGGCCTCGACGCAGATCCACTTTCTGGGATCGCAGTTGGCTTCCATCTCGGCGGCGAACGCAGCGGCGTCGGTGCCCTCGGGCAGTCTGACCAGAACGAAGGAATGGGCAATGGAACCCATCATGGGCTCGGAAACCATACCCTCGGCGCCTTCAACGTACTGGGCAAAGGTCATCCACTGGAAGGTCTCGGGATCCTCCAGGGGCATCTCGCCCAGCATGGGCAGTTCTTCATTGTAGCCTTCGTACAGGCCCTGCAGAATGACGCTCAGCTCGGCAGTGGTATCCAGCTTATGACCACCTTCGTTAGACTCGGTGTTGTCCTCGGGTTCAGAAGGAGTCTCGTCCTCAGCGGGAGTCTCGGGCTCAGAAGGAGTTTCGTCCTCAGCGGGAGTCTCGGGCTCGGTGGTGTCGTTTTCGGAACCGGTATTCTCATCGGTGTTGCCGGTATTGGTATCGACATTGCCGGTGTTGGTGTTGGTGTTGGTGTCGGTGTTGGGGGTATCCTTGGCGCAGGCGGCCAGAGAGGCGACCATGACCAGAGCCAGGATCAGTGCAAGAATCTTCTTCATTGTTTGGGGTTCTCCTTTCGTTTTTGGGGAAGATACGCTGCTTTGGACGCAGGGCAAACAAAATAGTTCCCACGATTTTTTATTTTTCAAAAAAATTTTTTGACATTACAAATACCCGTACATGCCGCGTACGGAAACTTCGCCTGTGGCTATGATGCCCTCGGTGCCGTCATCATATTGCACCTGCAGGCAGGCGTCGGAGTCAATTCCCGTGGCCAGGGCGAAGCGCTCTTCGTCCGCGCGGACGATTCTCACCCGCTGGCCGATGGTGATGCAGTCCTCGGCGTAGCGCTTCAGGGTCTGCTCCCGGTCGGAAAAGAGGTTCCTGCGCATAGTGGCAAGCTCCGCCACCACGTGCGATGCCAATTTGGCCCGATCCACCGGCGCGCCCGTGCACAGGCGCAGAGACGTTGCGATGTCGCGGATCTCTTCGGGGAAATCCTCGGGCGTCTGGGCGCAGTTGAGGCCGATGCCCACCACGGCGTAATCCGTGATGCCATCCGGGCGGATGGAAAGCTCCGTTAAAATACCGCAGAGTTTTTTCTTCTCCACCACCAGGTCGTTGGTCCATTTGATCTTCGGACGCAGACCGCAAGCCTTTTCCACCGCGTCGCACACTGCCACAGCGGCCACCGCCGTCAGGTGGGTCAAATCAGTGGGCGGGCACTCGGGCCGCAGGATCACGGAGAGGTAGATCCCCTGCCCTGCCGGGGAAGAAAAGCTGCGTCCTAAACGGCCTCTGCCGCCCGACTGGGCATCGGCGATCATCACCGTTCCCTCCGGGGCACCCTGGGCCGCCAGTGCCTTGCATTGGGTGTTGGTGGAATCCACCAGGGGAAGCACCTGCACAAGATCCCGCCATTCATGCGCGCCCAGGTGGGCGCGAACAGTTTCCTGATTCAGCATCGATTATTTCACCAGGCGCATGATGATAAACAGCGCCGCAATCAAAACCGCAAAGAACACAAAGAAACCGCCGAGCATACGGTGATTGCCGCCTTCCTGCTCAGCATCGGCCTGGGGGATTTCCTCCTCGTCCACGGACTGCATGTATTCATCGTACGCTGCTTCCATCTCTTCATCGCCGTACTCGCCCATCAGGCGGGAGAGCATCTGTACGCAGGCGCGGTGATCCCTGGCGCGCACATAGATCTGCTTGCCATAGACGGAAAAACCCATATAAATGCGCATGTACTCGCCGGACTCCAGGTCACGGGTATAAAACGGGATCTTCTCGGCCTGCAGCAATTTTTCAATCAGTGCCAGTTCCCGCTCGTCGGTGCTCTGGGTGAGGAACACCGGTGCATAGGGGTTGTCCTGCAGCTCAGGCGCCGGAACACGCACTTCCTCTTCCGCATCATCCGAGGAGATCACACCCCAGAGCATGCTGCCGCAATCGGGGCAGGTCTTTTTTTCATCATCCCATTGGGTTCTGCACTTGGGACAAAAGCTCATGCTATCACATCCTTTACCCTTCACTTTGCCATAAAAGGAGAGGAAAGTCAATGAGAAAAACGGAAGAATCGCGACTTTTGCGCAATTCTTCCGTTGTTTTTCAATAACTGTGTACCACCACGATGGGATACTTGAAATCTGCCTGTTAACAGCACCAGCGCAAGGCCCAGCAGAATCACTTTTCGCTTCATACGCATCTCCTTTTAGGGAATGCAATAATCATCCAAATTCCAGCCGTATGAAATGAAGACAGAAAACTCATTTTCCACCAGGCCGAATACCGCTCGAATCAGATATTCATATTTCGGCTCCCACACCTCATAAAGGTAATCTCCAGCTACGGTTTGACAGATTTTGGAAATAATCTGTGTGTAGCCATATTGGGAAAGCGCCGGGGTTCTGACGGCGCCAAGGATCGTCATTCGCCAATCGTCTTCCGGATAAATCAGCCGCACGTTTTTATACAGCTCCTGCTGATGGGTCTGCAGGCGTAACAATGCATCATGCAGCTGCGGATCAACCCTTACGATCTGTCCGTTCGCTTCCATCTGTTCCCGGAGTTCCTGCTCTCTTATACGCCACGCCTTCACGTCCCCGATGGTAATGTTCTTCGTGGTTTCCAGCAAATCTCCTTCGACCAGGTAGAACTTGGGGCAGTCTGCACCCAGAGCCTGCGCAAGGCGCAGTTGGTCCGTAATGCTCCAATCCTTTACATACACCGCAACGCGGTTCTGATGGGGCATCACCATATAAAATTGTACGGAGTTTTGTATTGATTCGGGTGCTGTTGACAAATAGGCCACAAATTTCTTTTCTGCCTCCGCCAGTTCCAGCAGCGAATAATCACACTTCGAGAGCACTACTTCCATATGTTTGCACGCGGGATCCTCCTGAAGCTGCTTCCGCAGTTCTTGAGAAGGCTCCGTTACATAGAAAAGCGCATAATGGTCAAAATCATTCTCCACCCACTGCATGCCGCCAATCTTCTGACGCAAGGAATCGTTGGCAAACACCGTTTTCAAGAATTCACCGGCCTGATAGACATCGCCGCCATTGCGGCTCTTTTCCTCTTCCCGATAGAGAATCGAGTTATCCCAGCCTTTCACCGCCGCGAATTCCTCTGCGCTTCCCTTGGGGAGCACCATGTTCGTCATATAAACCAAACTGCCAAACAGAATCGCGCCTGTTAACAGCACCAGCGCAAGGCCCAGCAGAATCATTTTTCGTTTCACTTCTGTGCTCCCCTTTCACAAATATCCTTATAAACTCATCATACCGCAAGAAACGTTCTCGTGCAACATTCCTGCGTATTTTTCTTTACAAGCGCCCCGAAACGGCAGTATAATAGAAGAAAACCCAAAGGAGCTGTTTTTATGAACGAAGTCATTTCCGCAATTCTGAACCGCAAGTGCATCCGCGCCTTTACGGACGAGCCCATCGCCCCCGAAGTGGTAGACACCATTCTCCAGTGCGGCATCCGCGCACCCAGCGCCCTCAACTCCCAGCCGTGGCACTTCACCGTGCTGAAAAGCCGTCGGATGATGGACAAGATCATTGAAGGCTCCACCATGGGCGACTACTTCCGCGGCGGCGTGATGGCCATTCTCATCTCCGGCAAGGTCGACTCCCCCTGGGCCGCCGGCGATTGCGCCAACGCTGCGGAGAATATGTGCCTGGCCGCCAGCGCTCTGGGTATCGGCTGCTGCTATCTGGCCAGCCCCCGGGTTGCCTTCGCCAACAACCCCGAGCTGCAGCGCGAGGCAGGCATCCCCGAAGGCTACGAGTTCCAGTACGCCCTGACCCTGGGCCACCCTGCTGAGGATCCCGAGCTCAAGCCCAGAAACGAAGATTGCGTCACCTACATTGATTAAAAGAAGGTTTTTACCATGCAAGTGAGTTTTACCCGCGAGCAGGCCATGGGCCTGCTGCGCAAATACAATGAAGAGGCCTTCCACCTGCAGCACGCGCTGACGGTGGAGGCGGTCATGCGCCACTTTGCCGAGACCCTCGGCTACACCGAGGACGCCGATTTCTGGGCGCTGGTGGGCCTTCTGCACGACGTGGACTTCGAGGGCTGGCCCGAGGAGCACTGCAAAAAGGCGCCGGAGCTCCTGGCCGAAATCGGCGCGGGCGAGGACTTCGTCCACGCCGTCTGCGCCCACGGCTACGGCATCTGCTGCGACGTGGCACCGGAGCACGAGATGGAAAAGGTGCTCTTCGCCGCGGACGAGCTGACGGGCCTCATCGGCGCCGCCGCCCGCATGCGTCCCTCGAAGAGCTGTACGGACATGGAACTGAGCAGCCTGAAGAAGAAATTCAAGGACAAGAAATTTGCCGCCGGCTGCAGCCGCGATGTGATCCGCGAGGGTGCGGAGCGCCTGGGCTGGGAGCTGGATGTACTCTTAGAGCGCACCCTGCAGGCCATGGCAGCAACGGAAGAGATTATCGCAAACGAAATGGTAGAGCTAGGTCTGTAACACTTCCCAGAATACTTTACGCCACAGCAATGTCTATTGCTGTGGCGTTTCTTATATAGAATGGTATCCGATTTACCGTTTCTTGAAATACAGAATAAACTGTGCCACCGCATTTGCCGCACAAAGGGCCAGCGTAAAACAGGAAATGCCAAGCTGAATCTTGCTTTCACTATTTACCACGCTCATCAGCCAGCAAACCACCGCAATCGCAAAACAAATTGCGGCAACCAGGTGCAGGTGCTTCTTTTTAGAAAACAGAACCCTCGTTTCTTCTTCCGCTCTTCGGACAGCAGGAATATCGCCGTCGCTTTCGTAATCGTCGTTCAGCAAATAATCCGTTGTAACACGGAACAGCTTGCTGATCTGCAAGACATTTTGTGCATCGGGCAGCGCAGTTCCGTTTTCCAGCGACTGATTGCCTGCCGGGATACATTCAGTTTTTCCGCCAGCTCCTCCTGGGACCACCCTTGTGCCTTTCTGAGTTTTACGATCTTCTCCGGCAAATTCACGGAAAACCCTCCTTTGATTTCTGTCCCCTCATTGTAGCAAACAGCACCGGTAAGCGCCACCACATTCGCTTTACAATTGCGCAACATAAGTTTACATGCCTCATCAATAGGACAGGCACAGCAGTTCTGCTGTGCCTGTAACTGTTTGATTGTCTTTACGGTTCGGACAGGTCAATCTCCACCCAGCGGTTTTCCTGCTGGGAGAGCAGGCACGCGTCCACGATCTTCATGATCTGGCCGCCGTCAAAGAATTTGGTGTAGACCAGATTGTTCTGCCGATAGGAGCCGTCGCGGATGGAATCATAGAAGCAGGAGATGGCGTATTTGTGCGGATACGCCCAGCCTTCGGCGTGGCCGCTGGGCAGGCTGGCACGGCCCCGGGCATAGTCGGAGATCATGCCGTTGGTTCCGGTGAGCACCACCTCGTTGCCCCGGTTCTGGTAGCCGATCTGGATCTCCCCGGCGCGCTCCTGGCACCACTCCATACAATATTCCTGGGCGGAGATTTGGATGCGCTGGTCGTTCTTTCTGCCGTTGCAGACCTGAGAAATGAAGAAACTGGCAGGGGTCCCGTCCTCGAACTCCGCCAGGACAAAACCGGCGTCCTCATTGGTGACACGCACGCGCTCACCCTCAGCGCTGCCCAGAGCGAAGGTCTCCTGGCTTCCGGATTTGATGCGCGTATCGTAGGCCGTGATCAGCCGGGCATAGACCCGCTTGATGCGCTGGCCCATGACGAACTGGGCGGAATCGAAGCAGTGGGAGCCGATATCCGCCAGGGCACGGGAGGGGCCGCCCATCTCGGGGTCGACACGCCAGTCGTAGTTGTTCTCGCTGGCCAGCCAATCCTGCAGGTACTGGCCATAGACGTGGAACACTCTTCCCGCTGCGCCGGTGCGCACCCGCTCGCGCATCTCCAGAAGGGCGATGTTCTGCCGGTAATTGAAGTTCACACCGTTGGCCACGTCGTGCTCCCGGGCCAGGGTGACCAGCTCCGCAGCGTGCTCGCCCCGGATGGCCAGGGGTTTTTCGGAATAGACATGTTTGCCGGAAAGGATCGCCAGCTTGTTGAGGCTGTAATGCAGGGCATTGGGGGTACAGTTGTGCACCACTTCCACATTCGGATCGGCGATGAGCTCTTCGCCGGTGCGATAGCAGGCGGGGATGCCGAACTGAGCCGCCAGTTCCCGGGCCGCCTCGAAATTCTGATCCGCAATGGCCACAACCTCAGCGTAAGCAATGCGCTGGATTGCCTCGAGCTGCTGCCTGCCGATGAAGCCGATGCCGATCACGCCGACCTGTAGTCTTTTCATAATTCGCCTCTCCTTTTTTGTAATTTTCTGATTTTCTTTCGTAAATTTTACATATCAAGTATACACTTTGCCCAAATCGATGTCAATAGCACGGGCAAAACTTTACAAATTTACATAATCGCTGTAAATTCTTACACTTTTCACATGCGTTGTAATGTATTTTCTTTTGAATCTTTTGCGTAAGTTTTCCCGCATTTTTCCAAAAAATCTCCACAATGTAAAATCCTCTTTCTTTTTTTCATTTCCATGGTATAATGTAAATATTACATGCAAGAGCACAGGATGATGAAAACATGGCAATTTCCAAGAAAGTTACCATTCAGCAGATCGCCGATGCGGCAAATGTCTCCATCGCCACGGTCTCCCGTATCCTCAACCGCAGCAGCAACGTCAATCCCGAGACCCGCCAGCGGGTTCTCGACGCCATGAAGGCCCTGGAGTTCCAGTCCAAGACCATGGACTCGCCCTCTTTGGGCAACAACTCCATCTTGGTCTGCACGCCGCAGATCAATAATCCATTCATGACCGAGGTCATGATGGGCATCCAGGACATCGCCTATCAGCACAACTACCATGTGTTCTGCTTCCAGAGCCGCAATTACTACAACTCCATCCAGGATTATGAGCTGTTTTTAAAGAACAACCGCTTCTCCGGGATCATTCTGATCCACAATGTGGCCTCCCCGGAACTGCTGGAGGACCTTTCCATCCGCTATCCCGTGGTCATGTGCTCCGAGCACTGCCGGGACGACTCCATCTCTTTCGTGGGTATTGACGACTACGCCGCCGGCGTGAACGCCGTCAAGCATCTGGTCAAAACCGGCCACACCCGCATTGGCCTCATCAACTCTCCCCTGCACAACAACTACGCCAAGCACCGCGAGCGCGGCTACCGCTCCGCCATGGAGGAAGCCGGTCTCACCGTCAACGAAGGTTGGGTCACCCACCTGCCGGAATTGAGCTTTGATATGGCCCTTCCGTACATTACGGGCGTGCTTTCCATGAAAGAGCGCCCGGACGCGCTGTTCTGCGTATCCGATATCTTTGCCGCCGCTGCCCTGAAGGCTGCCAGTAATCTTGGTCTCCGGGTACCGGAGGATGTGGCCGTGGTCGGCTTCGACAACACCGCATCTTCCATCATGGTCACCCCCGCTCTGACCACCGTCAGCCAGCCCAGCTACCTGATGGGTCAGCAGGCCTGCGAGCTTCTTCTTGAGCGCATCGAAAACCCCTCTGCCCCCACCCGCCGGGTGGTGCTGAGCACAGAACTGATCGTGCGCGCTTCTACTTAACTTAAGCATAAAACTCCCACCTCATAAGGTCGGGCTCCATAAAACAGTTGCACTCCCGGCAGGATTATCTCCCGGGAGTGTTCTTGTGTAGATTACTGCTATGTGATAAAATACTACAAACACAAAACAGAAAGGGTGGTTTTTATGAAAATGAGTCGTGTATGGAGGGTTCACGCTTCCTAACCCTCCGAATAAAATTTTGGAGGAAACAAAATGGAAAACCAAATCACCATCCGTGAAGCGATCGCGGAAAACGACGTTGCGCTCTTTTGGGAGCAGCTTCACACC
>SVLN01000005.1 GCA_015067925.1 Oscillospiraceae bacterium | reverse complement strand
TGGTCCGAGTGGCGGGACTTGAACCCACGGCCTCTTGACCCCCAGTCAAGCGCGATACCAAACTTCGCCACACCCGGATTTTCTGTTTTGCTGCTCAGATATGATAGCACATCCTGTCAGAGAATGCAAGCACTTTTTTCAGAACCGGCGCAAATTTGCGCCGGTTCTTTTTCTGTGCTTATCGGAAGAGATTTCCTTGTTCGTCCATGACCTCCAGACGGCGGATCTGGGAGAAATCCGGGACATCCTCGGGCAGGTATCGCTCGATGGCCCGAAGCAGCAGTTCCGGGTTCAGGTTCGGCTCACCCACGCAGATGGTGGCCTCCAGAACCAGAAGATTCTGCGTCTGGTCCGCCACGTGAAGCTCCAGGATCAGCGGGCGGATTTCCGTTTCGACCATGCCGCCCTTTTTGCTGCGCTTTTCCACAACCACACTCTCGCCGGTGAGCAGGGAAACAATGCGCTCGGGCGCACCGGCGGGGATGCCGGCGTCGTATTCCAGGCTGAGGCGCACATGCAGGCGCTTGAGCTCTCTGAGCTTGCGGTCGGATTCGTAGCCTTCCAGGATCCGGATGCCCTCGGGGAAGCCCGCGTGATTCAGCCGTTCAGCGGCTTCGGCGGGGGTGATGGAATCGTCCGCCAGCTTACACTCGAGAATTTCGCACTGGCTCTGCATGCCCACACTCAGGGGTAGGGCGATGGAGACAAAAGCGTGGGGGTTGTAGCCGCCGGTCATGGCGATGGGGATGCCGGCGCGGTTGAAGGCTCGCTGGAACATGCGCATCATATCCAGATGGGAGATCCAGACGGCGCTGCCTTCTTTTACAAAAAGAAACTTAGTCATCGCAGGGGCCCTCCGTATATAGTGCGTTGGCACCGCAGCCGGTGCAGGCGGTGCGGCAGTCGGGGGTGATGGTGGAGCGGTAAGCCTGCTCTCGCTCGGAGGCCAGGTAGCCCTTGTCCACACCGACACTAATGCAGTCCCAGGGGAGCACCTCGTCGATGCTGCGCTCGCGCATGGCGTAGAAGTCCAGATCCACGCCGCAGTCCTCAAAGGCCTGCAGCCACTTGCTGTAGTCAAAATACTCATCCCAGCCGTCCAGCTTGACGCCCAGCTCCACGGCTCTACGCAGAACGGGGGCGATGCGGCGGTCGCCGCGGGTGAGCACGGCCTCCAGACGGCTCAGGTCAGGGGCGTGGTAGTTGTACACCACGCTGCGGTTGCGGCGGAAGGCCTCCCGCAGCAGCTGCACACGGCGCTCATACTCTTTAGGGTCGATCTGAGCTTCCCACTGGAAGGGCGTAAAGGGCTTAGGTACAAAGAAGGCGGTGGAGACGTGGATACGCACGCCGCGGGAGCGGTTTTCCGTGTTCTCGCGCCAGCACAGGAAGATTTTGTGCACCAGTTCCGCGATGGCCAGCACGTCCTCGTCCGTTTCGGTGGGCAGACCCAGCATGAAGTAGAGCTTCACGCTGGACCAGCCGCCGGCAAAGGCGGTGGCGCAGGAGGTGAGGATCTCCTCCTCGGTGACGTTTTTGTTGATGGCGTCGCGCAGACGCTGAGTACCAGCCTCGGGGGCGAAGGTCAGGCCGCTTTTGCGTACCTTCTGCACCTTCTGCATCAGTTCGTCCGAGAAGTTGTCTGCACGCAGACTGGGCAGCGACAGGTTTATGCTGCGGGGCGTGCAGTAATCCAAAAGGCCGTCAGCAAGCTCCGGCAGGCGTTTGTAGTCCGAGGTGGAGAGGCTAGAGAGGGTGATCTCGCTCATGCCGGAGTCCTCGGTCATCTCCTTGGCCTGCTGAATGAGCACTTCGGGACTCTTGGAGCGCACGGGGCGATAGCAGTAGCCGGCCTGGCAGAAGCGGCAGCCGCGGATGCAGCCTCGGAAAATTTCCAGATTCATGCGGTCGTGCACGATCTCGGTGGAGGGCACGATGCCTTTGGTGGGATAGTACGCCTTGTCCAGATTCTGCACGATGCGTTTGGTGACCACCTTCGGCGCGCCGGGCTGAGGCACGATGCGCTCGATGGTGCCGTCGGGGGCGTAGACGTGTTCATACAGGCTGGGCACATACACGCCGGGGATTTTGGCCACTTCCTGCAGGAAGTGGGGTTTGTCCCAGCCTTCGGCCTTGGCCTTGCGATAGAGCTCTACAATTTCCACCGTCAGCTCCTCGCCCTCGCCCAGGGAGCAGAAGTCCAGAAACGGGGCCAGGGGTTCGGGGTTATACATACAGGTACCACCGGCAAAGACCAGGTTCTTCAGATCCTTACGATCCTCTGAAAGCATGGGGATGCCGGACAGGCGCAGCATGTTGAGAATGTTGGTATAGCTCATCTCGTAGCCGACAGAGAAGGCGATCAGATCGAAGTCCTTCACAGGGTCCTGGCTCTCCAGGGCCCAGAGAGGAAGATCCAGCTCGCGCATTTTTTCTTCCATGTCGCCCCAGGGTGCAAAGACGCGCTCGCACCAGACGCGGGGCATTTCATTCATCACGCCGTAGAGGATGCGCATGCCGATGTTGGACATGCCAATCTCGTAGGTGTCGGGGAAGCAGAAGGCCACGCGCACATCCACTTCGTTTTTATCTTTTACGATCTGCCGGTACTCGCCGCCGACGTAGCGGGCGGGCTTTTGCACCTGGGGCAGAAGACGCTGCATTTGTGTATTCATGGGCTCATTCCTTCAATGTATTCTGAACCCATTTTAGCCGTTTTCCGCCCGTTTTGCAACCGCTGTTTCCAGACCCGCCCGCAAAATCAGGGCACAGACGGTGAGAATGGGCCAGAGACCAAATCCAAGCGCTGCCAGAGCCAGAGCACCGAGGGTGAGCAGAATGAGAAAAAAGGATTGGGTTCTATGAAAAGCAGTCTCGCTGCGGCAGAGCAGCAGGAGGATCTGCCCACCGTCCAGGGCACGGAAGGGGAGCAGATTGAAGATGCCGAGCATCAGACTCACAAGGCCCAATTGCGGCCAGACGGGCAGGATGGCGCCCAGAGCCAGACTGGCGGCAGGCCCTGCCAGGGTGCAGATGAGCAGTGCCCGGTCAGTGGAAGACTCTGCCTGTAGCCGCGCACCCAGAAGCGTCAGCTCGAACCGTTGCACACGCAGGCCAAACAGCCGCGCGCAAAGAAGATGCGCCGCCTCATGGACGGCGCAGGCGAGGATCAAAGGCAGCAGCGTGGCCGGAGCCATGTAATAGAGGATGCACAGCCCGGCCACCAGCCAGGGGGAAATCTCAGGCTGGGGCATCGGTCTGCATGCCCTGCCAGAATGCCTCAGCTGCACCGGGAAGGCCATCTCCGTCCTCCAAAGCCTCAGAGAGGGCCTGAACGGCGCCCTGAATGCGGCTGCCCTCAGCACCCAGGAGCAGGTCCTGCAGCGCCGTGATGCCCTGGGGATAATAGAATTTACAGGCCAGGGTAAGGGCACAGAGAAGCAGGCAGATCGTCAGTCGATTGCTGCCCGGAGGAGCCTGCGTGACCGGTGGTGTGTGCCTGCGCTTGATGGAAGAATTATGTTTCATTTCATTCACCTGCCTGGTACAGAATATGTGGTCAAGCATGGCAATATACGGCCGCAAATGGCGAAAAACTGGCAGTTTCCTCTTGACAAACCAGGGCGTACCCCCTATAATAAGAAAGCTTGTTCGGGGTGTGGCGAAGTTTGGTATCGCGCTTGGTTCGGGACCAAGAGGCCTCGGGTTCGAATCCCGACACTCCGACCATACGGAGAGTCCAATATGGACTCTCCGTTTTTTGTGTGAACAGGCTGCAGGAAAAGGGCTTTGTGAATTTTGTTGCAAGTTTTTTTCTTGAGGCTGCAAATTATGTCGTGATTTGCGCTTAACAAGCGGCGAAGAACGGTGTATAATAAAGAAAATGCGAGAGAGATTTCGTAAATCTGAAAGTGAGTAGGAGTGTTGTTGCATGAGTCGGATGTTAGGTACTGTTTCTATGGGTGTTCGTGCTCCCATCATCCGCAGCGGTGACGACCTGGCACAGATCGTGACCGATTCCATTCTTGAGGCTGTGAAAGTTGATGGCCTGACTCCTCGTGATCGTGACGTTGTGGCAATGACCGAGGCCATCGTGGCCCGTGCCCAGGGCAACTATGCCTCTGTGGATGCCATTGCCGAAGATGTTCGTGCCAAGCTGGGCGGTGAGACCATCGGCGTCATTTTCCCCATCCTGAGCCGCAACCGCTTTGCCATTTGCCTGCGCGGCATCGCCAAGGGCGCAAAGAAGGTCGTTCTGATGCTCAGCTACCCGTCTGACGAGGTGGGCAACCACCTGGTGGATCTGGACATGCTGGACGAAAAGGGCGTGGATCCCTACCAGGATGTTCTCTCCCTGGAGAAGTATCGCGAGCTGTTCGGCTACACCGTGCATCCCTTCACAGGCGTGGACTACGTGCAGTACTACGGCGATCTGATCCGCGAGTGCGGAGCTGAGGTGGAAATCATCTTCGCCAACCGTGCCACTGCGATCCTCGACTATACCAAGAACGTTCTGACCTGCGATATCCACACCCGCGCCCGCTCCAAGCGCCTTCTGAAGGCTGCCGGCGCCGAGCGTGTGTTCGGCCTGGACGAGATCATGACCGCTCCGGTGAATGGCAGCGGCTACAACGAAAACTACGGCCTGCTGGGTTCCAACAAGTCCACGGAAGATACCGTCAAGCTCTTCCCCAGAGCCTGCCAGGATCTGGTGGAGGATATCCAGGATCGCCTTTTGAAGGCCACCGGTAAGCACGTTGAAGTCATGGTCTACGGTGACGGTGCATTCAAAGATCCCATTGGCAAGATCTGGGAGCTGGCTGACCCCGTGGTTTCCCCGGCTTACACCGCCGGCCTGGAAGGTACTCCCAACGAGCTGAAGCTGAAGTATTTGGCGGACAACGACTTTGCCAACCTCTCCGGCGAAGAGCTGCGCAACGCCATCAAGGGCGCCATCCAGCAGAAAGACGGCAGCAGCCTGGTGGGAAATATGGCTGCCCAGGGCACCACACCCCGCCGCCTGACCGACCTGATCGGCTCTCTGTGCGATCTGACCTCCGGCTCCGGCGACAAGGGAACCCCCATTGTCTATATCCAGGGTTATTTCGACAACTACACCAACGATTGATTTTCTTAGAGCCGGGACGCAAACGCGTCCCGGCCTTTTTGTGGCAAAAAGTTGACAGAAATGGGAATTTCTGGTATATTGAGCGGGTTCAAGCCTGCTGGTTTGCATTGATTATTTTAGGAGGACAACTTATGCCCAGATTGAAAGAAAAGAATTCCGCATCTATCTGGTCAGTGCCCTTTGTGCTGCTGATGATCATCAACTTCTTTGACACGCTGTGCTTCCAGATGCTGCGCACTATGATGACCCAATACGCCATGGATATCGGCATTGCCACCGCACAGGCTACGGCATTGGCAAGTGTCCTGTCCATTGCCTCGCTGGTGATGCGGCCGGTTGCCGGTCGTCTGGTGGATACCATCAACAACAAGCTGATCATGACCCTGAGCTATGTGGGCATGGTGATCACCATGATCCTGTATTTCCTGGCCAAGAGTTATCCGTTGCTGATGTTTGTGCGTCTGCTCAACGGCGCGTTCTATGGTATTTCTGCAGTCGTTACGATGACCATCGCAGGCTCCATGTTGCCCGAGGAGAAAATGGGACAGGGAATCAGTATGTTCGGCATGGGCCTTGCTGTGGCGATTACATTCTCTTCCATGATCGGTGCATGGCTCTATAGCTTTGGCGCAGGTGTGCTGTTTGCGGCTTCTTTGGCCAGCATGATCATCGCGCTGACCCTGAGCATGTTTGTCCCGAACGTGAAGCGAAAGATGAGCACGGAAAAGAAGTCTGTGGGCCAGATTCTTCGTGGCTTGGTTGCCGTGGAAGCGATCCCGGTGGCTGTTCTGAATCTGATCTTCAATTTGGCGTATTCTGCCTCGGCCGTGTTTCTGGTGGTGTATTTCAATGCCAAGACCGGTGAGGGAAACCCCATTGGCACGATCGGCGTGTTCTTTATGGTATGGGGCCTGATGCTGTTTGTGGCGCGGCCGGTGGGCGGCAAGCTGTTTGACCGCTACGGCCTGGTACCGGCGGAACTGCTGTTCCTGGTTTGCTTGGGCTTGTATCTGTTCCTGATTTCCATCTCCACAGGTTGGGTTATGAGCCTGATCGCGGCGCTGATTGGTTCCTTTGGCTTTGGCGGCAGCGTACCTGTGTTGCAGGCGGCGGCATTTGTTTCCGCTCCGCCCGAGCGAAAGGGCGCAGCCAACTCCACCAACCTGATGGGCGGTGACCTGGGCAGCGCCATCGGTGGTGTGCTGTTCGGTCAGATCGCCACCTGGTTTGTGCGCGAAGGCCAGGCGAGCTTCAGCTACCAGGTTTGTCTGCGCGTGGGCGCCTGCATGTGCGCCCTGGCGCTTGTGTATCTGTTCATTCTGGGTAGAAACCCCAAGTACAGACGCAAAAAGGCAGAGTAAGGTCTAATAAATGGAAAAAATCCGCAGATTGCGCGCAATCTGCGGATTTTGGTTATTTTGCAGAGGGAAAACTGAGAACTGAGCAAAAAATTAGCACTTTGACGATTGCACGTTTCAATGTAATGTGGTAATATGTGTCTAATGAATGCAGCGGAATGCGCCGTACGTTTGTAGTGGGCGTTCTGTTGCTATTTTTTTGTGAAAGAAGGAGATTCCATTGGCTTCTGTGAAAAAGGAAAAGAAGGCAAAGGTGACGGACTTTACCAGTGGTCCGATCGTAAAACCCCTGCTGCTGTTTGCCCTTCCTGTTCTTTTGGGCAACATCTTTAATGCCATGTATAATCTGGTGGACTCCATTGTGGTCGGCCAGTTTGTGGGCGCCAATGCTCTGGCGGCCGTTGGCTGCTGCTTTGCTGTTTCCATGATTTGTATTTCTGTGTTTGCAGGCTTTGGCATCGGTTCCGGCGTTCTTACGGCCCAGATGTTTGGCGCCAAGCGTATGGATCAGCTGACAGCTACCGTCAACACTGCTTATATCGGCGGTTTCATCATTGGCGGCATTATGATTATCGTCGGTGAAATCATCGCTGTGCCGCTGCTGAAGCTGATGAACACCCCGGAAGCCATTATGGAGATGGCCACGGACTATCTGCGGATTTTCCTGCTGGGCTGCACCTCTCAGCTGTACTACTACATGGGTTCGTCCATCCTGCGCGGCCTGGGTGACAGCAAGTGGCCCACCTATGCGCTGATTATCTGCGCGGTACTGAATATCATTCTGGACCTGCTGTTTGTCATCGTGATCCCCATGGGCTGCGCCGGTGTTGCCCTGGCCACTGTTCTGGCCCAGACCATCAGCGGCATCGCGGTTCTGATCCGCGTGTACACCGGCGGCTACGGTATCAAGGTCACCAAGCAGAACTTCCGCATTGACCCCATGATCCTGAAGATGATTCTGCGCATCGGTATCCCGGGTGCATTGAATATGCTCATCACTTCCGTCGGTACCCTGATTATTCAGGCCTACTCCAATGGCTTCGGCGAAGTGGTTGTTGCGGCCAACTCCATCGTTGGCAAGGTGGAAAACTTTGCCCTGATGCCCATCTTTGCAATCTGCGAGGCCCTGACCATGTTCGTCGGCCAGAACCTGGGCGCCGGAGAGGAAGCGCGCTGCAACAAGGGCATGAAGAGCATGACCGGACTCATTGCAATCTGCGGTGCTGTTGTTGCTGTGGTGTGCTTCTTCTGTGCCGAACTGTTCTGCCGGGCCTTTGTATCCG
Organism: Oscillospiraceae bacterium; assembly: GCA_015067925.1. GTDB lineage: Bacteria > Bacillota > Clostridia > Oscillospirales > Oscillospiraceae > SIG488. Next base: position 54,826 of record SVLN01000005.1, on the reverse strand, counting down.
AGGCGGACGTCATCGCGGTGGGCGTGGAAGCGATTCAGATTATTGCATTCTTCTACATCTTCAGTTCTCTGCACATGAGCTTCTCCTACACCATCGAGGGCGCGGGTGCGACCCGTCCACTGATGGTTATTTCCGCCATCGGCATCGTGCTGCGTGTGGTCTTGTGCTATTTCTTTGCGGTGCGCACCGGTGCATGGCAGGGCCTGTTCTGGGCCACCAACGCGTTCTACGTGGTCATGAGCATTGTCTATGCCCTGTACACCTGGAAGGGCAACTGGAAGAAATTTGTTCAGGTCAGCAAGGCTCCGGAAGAGGGTCTTGAAGCCTAATTGCAATCACACTCCCTTGCCCAAATGGGCAGGGGAGTTCTACCCTTGGATGAATGATGAGCATGTAATTAATTTGCACTTGAAATAATAGAACTGCAGGTGTATAATAAACATGCTCCATCGGCGAGATGGAGCGGTATAGAGTTTAAGGAGGCTTTTTTATGGCTGCAAAAGGAATCCGGCTCAAAGCGAAGAGCACGGACTTTACCCAGGGCGGAATTATCAAACCTGTGCTGCTGTTTGCACTTCCGACCCTTCTGGGCAATATTTTCAGTGCCCTTTATAACGTCGTGGATACCATCGTGGTGGGCCAGTTCGTCGGCGCCAATGCCCTGGCGGCAGTTGGTTGCTGCTTCGCGGTTTCCATGGTCTGCGTGGCGGTTTTCGCCGGTTTCGGTATGGGTTCCGGTATTCTCACGGCCCAGATGTTCGGCGCCAAGCAGAATGACCGCCTGACTGCTACAGTCAACACCGCTTACATCGGCGGCTTTATTGTCGGTACGACCATGATTATCATCGGTGAGATCATCGCCGTTCCGCTGCTGAAACTTATGAACACCCCGGATTCCATTATGGGAATGGCAACGCAGTATCTGCGCATCTTCCTGCTGGGCTGCACCGGCCAGCTGTATTATTTCATGGGTTCCAATATGCTGCGCGGCCTGGGCGACTCCAAGTGGCCCACCTACGCCGTTGTGCTGTGCTCTGCGCTGAACATTATTCTGGACCTGGTGTTTGTGGTGGTCCTGCATTGGGATTGCGCCGGTGTTGCGCTGGCCACCGTCATTGCCCAGACCGTCAGCGGCGTTGCCGTTCTGATCCGTGTCTATACCGGCGGCTACGGCGTGAAGTTTGAACGCAAGACCTTCAAAATCGACACCGGTATTCTGAAGATGATCCTTCGCATTGGCATCCCCGGCGCTCTGAATATGATGGTTACCTCCATCGGTACCGTTATTATCCAGTCCTTCGCCAACGGCTTTGGCGAGACCCTGGTCGCCACCAACTCCATCGCCCAAAAGATCGACCAGTTTGCCCTGATGCCCATGATGGCCATGGGTACGGCCCTTACCATGTTTGTGGGCCAGAACCTGGGTGCCGGTCTGCATAAACGCAGCAACGAAGGCATGAGGAAGATCACCCTGGTGATTCTGGTGGTTGGCCTTCTGAGTACCGGCGTCTGCTTTGTGCTGGCAGGCCCCCTGTGCCGCATCTTCGTTTCCGAAGAAGAAGTCATTGCCATGGGCATTGAGGCCGTGCGCCTGGCTGCCCTGTTCTATGTGGCCCACGCGCTGCAGATGGCCTTGTCCAGTGTGCTGCAGGGCGCCGGCGCCACGAAGCCCATCATGTATTTCTCCTTCATCGGTATCGCAGCCCGCGTTCTGATGTGCTACCTCTTTGCGGTGCGCACCGGTGCCTGGCAGGGCCTGTTCTGGGCGACCAACGGCTATTTTGCTCTGATGGCGATCCTGACTGCGTTGTATGTCTGGAAGGGCAACTGGAGACAGTTCGTCCAGGTTGGCAGAGGCCCCGGCAGACCCGGTCCCGGCGCTCCCGCCCCCACTGAGGAATAACGATCATAACCCGTTTGGGCTTTTTGCCTGAACGGGTTATTTTGTGTTCTCCAAAAGTCAATATGCAAAATGTACAAAAATCAGTTGTGAAATTCTACTGATCCGATATTGAAAAAAATCGTTGAGCGTGTATACTAAAGAATGTAGATGAAAAAGATAGGAGGACTGCGCAATGGCTGCAGGAAGTCTTCGCGGAAGAGCGAAGCAAACGGATTTTACAAAGGGCCCAATTATTAAACCGGTGGTTATGTTCGCCATTCCGGCCATGCTGGGCAACATCTTCAATGCCATGTATAACGTGGTGGATACCATCGTGGTGGGCCAGTTTGTCGGCGCCAACGCCCTGGCGGCGGTGGGCTGCTGCTTCTCCATTTCCATGGTATGTATGGCGGTCTTTGCCGGTTTTGGTGCATCCTGCGGTGTTATCACTGCGCAGATGTTCGGCGCAAAACAGGAAGAACGCCTGTCGGCCGCTGTAATTACCGCCTACATGGGCGGCTTCCTGGTGGGCGGCAGTATGATAATAATCGGTCAATTGATCGCAAAGCCTCTATTGGTGCTAATGAATACGCCGGATGCAATTCTCAATATGGCGATCAGATATCTGCGCATCACTGCCTGCGGCTATATTGGCCAGCTGTATTATTTCATGGGTTCCAACATGCTGCGCGGTCTGGGCGACTCCAAGTGGCCGACCTACGCATTGATGCTTTGTGCCATTCTGAACACGATCCTTGACCTGGTGTTCGTGGTGGGCCTGCAATGGGATGTGGCCGGCGTTGCCCTGGCAACCGTCATTTCCCAGATGATCAGCGGCATCTGCGTGATTTTCCGTATGTTCAGCGGCAAGTACGGTGTCAGAGTTACCCGCAAGACCTTCCGCATTGACTTTGACATTCTCAAGATGATTCTGCGCATTGCGATCCCCAGCACCCTCAACCGTCTGGTTACCTCCATCGGTACCATGATCATCCAGACCTTCTCCAACAGCTTCGGCGAAGTTTTGGTGGCCGCCAACTCCATTATGCAGAAGGTCGACCAGTTTGCTCTGCAGGCGGTCAACGCCTTCGGTACCGCCCTGACCATGTTCGTCGGTCAGAATATGGGCGCCCGTGAGGACAAGCGCTGCAACGAGGGCATCAAGAAGATTTCTGCTGTGATCATCGGCCTGAGCCTGGTGGTCTCTGTGGTGTGCATTATCTTTGCAGAGCATTTGTGCCGCATCTTCGTCAGTGAAGAGCCTGTTATTGTCATGGCGGCGGAGGCCATCCGTCTGGCGGCATTGTTCTATGCCTTCCACGCGCTGCAGGTCTCCCTGGGCGGCGTGCTGCAGGGCGCATCCGCCACCAAGCCGATCATGTACATCTCCTTCATCGGCATCGCAGCCCGCGTGGCAATGTGCTACTTCTTCGCGGTTCGTACCGGCCATTGGCAGGGCCTGATTTGGGCCAGCAACGGCTTCTTCTTCGTGGTGAGCGTGCTGTACATGCTCTATCTGTGGAAGGGCAATTGGAAGCGCTTCGTTCAGGTGCGCAAGGTTGTTCCTGCTCCGGCGGAAGCAGAGGAAGAATAAACCCAATAAAAAAGAGCCTCCCGATGGGAGGCTCTTTTTTTCATGCTTATTCATCCCAGCTGCGCAGCAAGCTGTAGCCGTCGAAGCGGGTATCGCGGGAATCTGTGAGAAACACCAATTGGGAGGCGGGGTCCTCCACCAGGAGGGAGGTTTCCGTGAGCAGCATCTGGGCATGCAGAACCTCTTCCGTGCTGCAATAGAGCCGTCCACTGCCGGGATCCATGGCCGGCTGCTCTTCCTGTAGTTGGATACTCACCAGACCTTTGCCCTCCAATGCGTCGCGGATGCGCTGGGCGGTGGTGGAGAGAATGTCCTCCGGTGCCTCTTCGGATTTATAGACGATCTTGTTGGATTCGGGGAAGTAGAAGTTGTTCAGCACCACTTCGGCGAATCCCAACTCAAAGAGCTCGGCGCAGATACGAACCAGGCGGACCTGCACCTTGTCGTTGGCGGGATCCAGCCAGTAGCAGCCGCCTTCGTCCATCCACAGAACGCCCGAGGCCAAAGGCAGGCCGCAGGGCGGATTCGAAAGGCCGTAGGAGCGATCCCGCAGAGCGCTGATCCGGGCAATCAGGTGGAAGCCTTCACTCTGCAGCTCTGCAAGCACATCCGAGAGCAGATCCCGGCTGTCCTCGCCCTGGCCGTCCACGGCGCTGTTATAGAAGAAGTTACCCACGCCATCCTTCAAATCGAACAACAGCGTGCAAGGTTCATTCATGGCGCGGCAGGCATCCAGCAGAACTTGGGGCTGCTGCAGCACATCGTGGGGTACCACGTAGCCGGAAAGCACTGTGGTGGAAACGTCCTTGGGCAGTTCCTCCGGATCCGGCTGCACGATCTGGGTGTTAGGGAAGGAGATGTTGGGCTGCTGTTGAGGCTGCTGTTCGGCAATGGGCGGACGGGAAAAGTCCAGATACACGCCATCCTTGCCGTAAACCAGAAAACGCTGCAGGTAAATGAACACGCCCACCGCCGTCAGCGCCAGCACCAGAAGCAAAATCAGAAAGAAAAGGCCCAGGCGGCGCAAAAAATTGCGGTTGCGAAAGGAAAAGAATGGCAAACACGTCGCCTCCTTTGATGGTTAAATATCGGCTCTCAGGCAGCACCAGTCGTCATCGGAGCGGTAGCGATCGGTGATGGTCAGACCGGCCTCGGCAAGCGCAGCTTCCACTTCAGCAAGACGGGAGGAGAGAATGCCGGAGCAGATAAACGTGCCGCCCTTCTTGCCCAGAGCGCCCACATGGGGAGCCAGAGGAATGATGACGTCGGCCACAATGTTGGCCAGCACCACATCATAGCCATCGGGGCACAGCGCCGCGATGGGGCCTTCGTCTTCGAGTACGTTGCCGGTCATGGCGGTGAAACGGTCTGCGTGCAGATCGTTGTAGGCGGCGTTCTCGCGGGCCACGTCCTCGGCCTTTTCGTCAATGTCCACGCCCACGGCGTGCTTGGCACCCAGACGCAGAGCGGCGATGGAGAGAATGCCGCTGCCGGAACCCAGGTCCACCACCATTTCTCCGCCGACGATGGCCTTTTCCAGGGCCTGCATGCACATACGGGTGGAGGCGTGAGCGCCGGTACCAAAGGTCAGACCGGGATCCAGGATAACGGGGATGCGGCCCTCGGGATTCTCCGGGCTCAGCCACTGGGGAACCACCAGGAGCTTTTCGCCGATGGGCAGGGGAGAATAGTACTGTTTCCAGTTGTTCTCCCAGTCCTCGTCCCGCTGATTGTCGATGCGCAGCACGGGCGTTCCCATCATGGGGAAGGCCTCTGCCAGCGCATCGAGCTCCGCGCGCAGGGTCTTTACGCTCCCGGGCGCGTCGGGACCGTCTTCCAGGTAGAGCCGGATCTGACACAGGCCGCGCATGGCCTCGTCCAGCTGCTCGTCCACGTAATCCCAATATTTGCGGTTTTCCTCCAGAAACTGTCTGAAGTCCGCTTCGTCGTCAATAATAAAGCTGTCAAAACCAAGGGCGGTCAGACGGCTTCCGATCAGCTCGATTCCGACGTTGGTGGTTTGAATGGTCAGTTCCAGCCACTGCATGGCCTCGCCTCCTTTGTTATCAAGACTTAGTTTATCCGAATCTTGCCGGAAAGACAAGTAATATTTGCCATCATGGTGAAAATGATGTATAATTCCCTATTACAAAGGAGAATGCACATGGAACGTGGAATTCAGATCCTGCCCGGCGTGAGTCTCACGCACGTGCAGACCAATCAGTTTAAAACCGGGTGCTTCAGCATCAATCTGGTACGGCCGCTGTGCCGGGAAGAGGCGGCTATGAACGCGCTGCTGCCCAACGTGCTGCTGCGCGGCACCCGCAAAGAACCGAATATGCAGGCGATCTCTGCCCATCTGGACGATCTCTACGGCGCCAGCGCCGGCTCCTTGGTGCGCAAGAAAGGCGAAGTGCAGACCCTGGGTTTCTATGCCGACTTCTTGTCTGAACACCTGGTGCCCGGACAGGAGAAGATCCTCGCGCCCGTGGTGGATTTCATGGGCCGGGTGCTGCTGGACCCGTGCCTGGAGAACAGCCTGCTGCGCGAAGACTATGTGCAGTCGGAGAAAAACAATCTCATCAACGCCATTGAGGCGAATATCAATGAAAAGAGAGCCTATGCCCAGAAGCGGCTGCTCTCTTCCATGTGCGCAGGCGAAGCCTACGGCATCAGCCGCATTGGCGAAGTGGATGAGGTGCGTGCCATCACGCCCGAGATCCTCACCGGGCACTGGCGGAAGGTGCTTGCCACTTCCCGTATTGAGCTGTTCTATATGGGACGCGAGAGCGCCGAGACCGTGGTGCCCCTGTTCCGTGAAGTGTTGGCCGACCTTCCACGCGGGGAACTGGTCCAAACCGGCACGAATGTGGTCCGCACGGCCGGAGAGCCGAAAGAAGTGATGGAGCAGATGCCTGTCACCCAAGGCAAGCTCAGCATAGGCTTCCGCACCGGCTGCACCTGCGCGGATGAGGACTATCCCGCCTTGGTGCTGCTCAACGCCGTGTTCGGTTCCGGCGTTACCAGCAAGCTCTTTGTGAATGTGCGGGAAAAGCAGTCTCTGTGCTATTACGCCAACTCTGCGCTGGAGAAGTTCAAGGGCTTGATGATCGTCTCCTCCGGTATTGAGTCGAATAAATTTGAAGTGGCCCGGGACGAGATCCTGCGTCAATTAGATGCTTGCCGTGCGGGAGAAATCTCCGATGAGGAGCTGGAATCTGCCCGCCGCCATCTGGATTCGCTGCTGCGCATGCAGATGGACGCCCCCGGCAGTCTGGATGATTTTTACATCGGCCAGGCCGTCAGCGGCCTTGACGGCAGCATCCAGGCCCTGCGCGAGGCACTGCTGCAGGTAACGAAGCAGCAGGTGGTGCAGGCGGCGCAGAAAATCAGCCTGGACACGGTGTATTTCCTCAAGGGGGTGCAGGCATGACAAAGCATGAGTTTCCCCGTATTCAGGAGGCCTATGAGCAGCAGGTTCTGCCCAATGGCCTGACCATCCGGGTGGTCAAACGACCCGGCTTTGCGAAAAAATACGCCATTCTGGCGGTGAATTTCGGTTCCATTGACACAACTTTCACCAAGGACGGCGTGCAATACACCACGCCCGCGGGCGTGGCCCATTACCTGGAGCACAAGATGTTCGACCTGCCCGAGGGCAACGCCATGAGCCGCTTTGCGGCCTACGGCGGCAGCGACAACGCCTTTACCAGTCAGGCAGTCACGGCCTATTACGTGGATTGCACGGACTGTTTTGAAGAGAACCTGGAAACTCTGGTCACGATGGTCACCACGCCTCATTTCACCCCAGAGAGTGTGGAAAAGGAGCGGGGGATCATCGCCCAGGAGATCAAGATGTATGAGGACAGCCCCGGCTCCGTGGTGGTGGAGGATCTGCTCACTGCCATGTATGCGACCCACCCCATCCGCACGGGCATTGCCGGTACGGTGGAGTCGATTGGTGAAATCACGGAAGAAACCCTGTATGATTGTTACAACGCGTTCTATGTGCCTTCCAACATGATTCTCTGCGTGGTGGGCGATGTGGACGCCGAGGCTGTGGTGCAGCAGGTAGAAAAGCTCCTGCCCGAGACCGCTCCGGCCCCCGCCGTGGGCGATTACGGCCCGGAGGAGAGCTTGATTCCGCCCTGCCACCGGGTGAGCCGACGCATGGAGATCTCCATGCCCACCTTCCAGATCGGCTTCCGCTGCCCGGCACCGGAGCTGGGTGACGAGGTGCTGCGGCAGGAGATCGTGGCGGATTTGGCCCTGGAGGTGCTGCTAGGCGAGTCTTCCAGCCTGTACGAGAGTATGTATGAAGAGGGCCTGATCGATTCCAGCTTCGGTGGCTATTACGAGCAGACCAAGAACGTGGCCATGCTGGCCTGCGGCGGCGATTCGGACGATCCCGACGCCGTGCTGGAGCGTCTGCTTTCCGAAGTGCAGCGTCTGCAGCGGGAAGGCATCGATCCGGAACTCTTCCGCAGGCTCAAGCGCGCCGCCATCGGCAGCCGCATCCGCTCCCTGGACAGCTTCGAGGGCGTGGCATTTCGCCTGTGTGGCTATTTCTTTGAAAAAACCGAGTACTACCGATTTCCGGAGGTCTTTGACTCCGTGGATGAGCAGCAGGTACTCGCATTCCTGGCCGATACCGTGCAGCGCGAGCGCGCGGCCATCGCCATCATCTATCCCCTTGAGAAGGAGGTGCAGGCATGATCCTCTCCGCCATTACCTTTCCCGGCCTGGGATTGAGCATTGACATTGACCCCGTGGCCTTTTCCGTGTTTGGAAAGCCCATCTACTGGTACGGCGTGATCATCGCCCTGGGCTTCACCCTGGCGGCGACCTACGGCTATCTGCGCGCGCCGAAGTTTGGCATTGAATCGGAAAAGATTCTGGATATGCTCTTCTGCGCCGTGCCTGCGGCCATCGTCTGTGCCCGGGCCTATTATTGCATTTTCTATTGGGAACTGTTCAGGGATGATCCCATCCGCTGCCTTTATATCTGGGAGGGCGGCATCGCCATCTACGGCGCTGTGATCGGCGCGGTACTGGCGGTGGTGATCTACTGCAAGGTGACAAAACAGCGCATTGGCCCCTTTGTGGACATCGGCGGTCTTGGCCTGCTGATCGGCCAGTGCATCGGCCGCTGGGGCAACTTCGTCAATCAGGAGGCCTACGGCGCCGTGACGGACTCCGTCCTGCGCATGGGCCTGGCCAACTGGATGGGGGAGTACAGCTATTTCCACCCCACGTTCTTTTATGAATCTGCCTGGAATCTCCTGGGCTTTATGATTCTGCACGGTTATTCCAAGCACCGCAGATATGACGGCGAGGTGTTCACCCTCTATGTCGCCTGGTACGGTCTGGGCCGCGCCTGGATCGAGGGCCTTCGCACCGACAGCCTGTATCTGTTCTCCACCGGCATCCGCGTCAGTCAGCTCCTGGCGATCGTCTCGTGCCTGGCGGCGGTGGGGCTGCTGGTCTACGTCCATACCGTGAAGAAACCGAAAAGAGAAAACCTGCAGGTCTATTCGGCTGAGCAGAAGACCAATAAGGAGGAAGAAAACCATGAATCTGATTGATGGCAAGGCCGTTGCCGCCCAGTGCAAGGCCGAGATCCGCGAAAAAGTTGCCGCGCTGAAGGAGCAGGGCATCAACCCTGGCCTGGCGGTGATCCTGGTGGGCGATAACCCCGCCTCCCGCGTCTATGTGACCAACAAGGAAAAGGACTGCGCCGAGTGCGGTATCTATTCCGAAGAATACAAGCTGCCTGAGAACATTTCCCAGCAGGAGCTGCTGGATCTGATCGGCGTTCTGAACGAGAACCCGGCCATCCATGGCATTCTGGTGCAGCTGCCGCTGCCCAAGCATCTGTCTGAGGATCTGGTCATCGGCTCCATCCGCCCGGACAAGGACGTGGACGCCTTCCACAGCTACAACGTGGGTAAAATCATGCAGGGCGACTATCAGTTCCTGCCCTGCACGCCCGCAGGCGTCATGAAGCTGCTGGATGCTTACAACATCGATCCCGCCGGCAAGCACTGCGTGGTCGTGGGTCGCAGCAATATTGTGGGCAAGCCCATGGCGATGCTGCTGCTGCACCGCAACGGCACCGTGACGATTTGCCACTCCCGCACGCCCAATCTGGCCGAGATGACCCGCCAGGCGGACATTCTGGTTTCCGCCGTGGGCAAGCGCGAGCTGATTACCGCCGATATGGTCAAGCCCGGCGCGGTGGTCATCGACGTGGCCATGAACCGCAATGACGCGGGCAAGCTCTGCGGCGACGTGTGCTTCGACGAGGTGAAGGACATCGCCTCCTACATCACCCCGGTTCCCGGCGGCGTGGGCCCCATGACCCGCGTGATGCTGCTGGAGAACACCCTCACCGCTGCCCAGGCTGCGGCAAAAAAGTAAAATGAAAAGGGAGCAGATCCGCTGCTCCCTTATTTTGTCGCTTTGAGGGTATAGGTTTGTGCCCAACTGCCCAGAATCTCCACATGGGAGAAGCCGCCTTTTGCAAGCGCCTCGATCTCGTGTTCAACGGTCAACGGGGTGTCATAATGATAAAATTCATCGTCGGAAAGGCCTTCTTCCGCCTTGAGCCGCAGCAGTTCCATGCGGTGCATGGTCTCCTCTTCATCAGACAGAGAGAAATAGTCCGTCAGGATGAAATAGCCATCCTCTTTCAGCGCGGTGCAGAGTTTGCGGTACAGGGGAACCTTTTCTTCCTGCGTGAAGTGATGCAGAGATTCCACCGAAACAGCGGCATCAAAGCAGGCTTCCCCAAAGGGAAGGTCAAAATAGCTGCCCTCAATCAGCTTAAGATTCATGTCCGGGAACTTGCGCTTCAATTCTGCCAGCATACCGGGAGCCAGATCAATGCCGGTGATTCCGGCGCTGGGATTGAGCGGGAAGTACTCGTTCAGTTCCAGACCGGTGCCGCAGCCCAAGTCCAGGATTTCTGCACCTGGCGCGGTGGGGAGGAGACTTGCCGTGAAGGGATAAAACACCCGGGCGGAGTCAATGTTGCAGAGTTGATGGTCTTCGTATCCGTCCAGCCGCGCATCAAAAAATGCGCCCATTTTTTCCAGCATGATTTTTCCTCCGCTCTGTCCATCGTTTTTGGCCATTATAACAAGAAAATGGGGTCTTTTCAATCGGAAAGTTTGCACCAAAAGAGGGGACGATACTTGACAATGCCGCGCGCGATATGGTACATTTAATCCAGCCATGCGACTGACGGTAAGTGGAATTGACCACGTGGAGTATGGTGTGAAGTGCCGACCGTCTGGGCAGAATTTGTCCGGGCTGTCGGCTATTGTTTTATGCACAAGCCTATCAACTGAAGAATTAGGAGATTGGTATTTATGAAAACTGATATTGAAATTGCCCAGAGCGCACAGATGCTCCCCATTTCCAAGATTGCGAAAAATCTTGGTATTCCCGCCACTGCCCTGGAGCAGTACGGCAACTACAAGGCAAAGATCGTTCCCTCCGAGCTGCCCGAGCGCAAGCCGGGCAAGCTGATTCTGGTCACCGCCATCAACCCCACCCCTGCCGGTGAGGGTAAGACCACCACCAGCGTCGGCCTGGCCGATGCCCTGCACCGGATGGGCAAGAAGACCTGCCTGGCCCTGCGTGAGCCCTCTCTGGGCCCTGTGTTCGGAGTCAAGGGCGGCGCCGCCGGCGGCGGCTATGCCCAGGTGGTTCCCATGGAGGATATCAACCTGCATTTCACCGGTGACTTCCACGCCATCGGCGCTGCCAACAACCTGCTGGCCGCCATGCTGGATAACCACATTTATCAGGGTAACGCCCTGAACATCGACCCCCGCCGCATCACCTGGCGCCGCTGCGTGGATATGAATGATCGTCAGCTGCGTTTCGTCACCGACGGTCTGGGCGGCCGCGTCAACGGCGTGCCCCGCGAGGACGGCTACGACATTACCGTTGCTTCCGAGATCATGGCCACCCTGTGTCTGGCTGAAGATCTGGCCGACCTGAAGGCCCGTTTGAGCCGCATCATCGTCGGCTACACCTACACCGAAGAGCCCGTCACCGCGGGTGACCTGAAGGCTGCCGGCGCCATGACCGCCCTTCTGAAGGATGCCATGAAGCCCAACCTGGTGCAGACCCTGGAGCACACCCCGGCCATCATCCACGGTGGTCCGTTCGCCAACATCGCCCACGGCTGCAACAGCGTGGTTGCCACCAAGATGGCCATGCAGCTGGCCGACTACTGCGTTACCGAGGCCGGTTTTGGTGCCGACCTGGGCGCTGAGAAGTTCCTGGACATCAAGTGCCGCTACGCCGGTCTGACCCCCGATGCCGTGGTCATCGTGGCCACTGTGCGCGCCCTGAAGTACAATGGCGGCGTTCCTAAGGCCGAGCTGGGCGTTGAGAACCTGGAGGCTCTGGAAAAGGGTCTGCCGAACCTTCTCAAGCACGTGGAGAATATCACCAAGGTCTACGGCCTACCCGCCGTGGTTGCCATCAACCGCTTCACCCAGGACACTGATGCCGAGCTGGAAATGATCCGAGCGGCCTGTGCCAAGTACGGCGTGAATGTGGCTCTGTCTGAGGTCTGGGCCAAGGGTGGCGAAGGCGGCCTGGAGCTGGCGCAGGAGGTCATGAAGCTCTTCCGCCGCAAGAACAAGTTCGCCTTCTCCTATCCTCTGGATCTGCCCCTGCGCGAGAAGATCGAGATGCTGTCTCAGCGCGTCTACGGCGCTGACGGTGTGGACTTCACCGCCGCTGCCGCCAAGGAACTCGATCGCCTGGAGAAGCTGGGCTTCGGCGGCCTGCCCGTGTGCATGGCCAAGACCCAGTACTCCCTGTCCGACGACCCCAAGAAGCTGGGCCGTCCCACCGGTTTCCGCATCACCGTCAGCAAGGCAAAGGTTTCCGCCGGCGCCGGCTTCGTTGTGGTGCAGACGGGTGAGATTATGACCATGCCGGGCCTTCCGAAGGTTCCCGCTGCCGAGGGTATCGATGTGGATGACGAGGGCCGTATCACGGGTCTGTTCTAAGCTTCACAAAGAATTTACATTTTTGGGTAAAATTGGGGTACACTTTTCCTCATAATCTGCTACAATAGGTTCAGAAATCCATTGCAGAAAGGTTGCGTGTATTATGGCATTGAATGAAAAGTTCAGCGCATTTATGGCCAAGGCCGGCGACGTGGCACAGGCTGCCGCCAAGAAGGCAAATGAGGTTGCCGCCATCGCCAAGGCGAAGGCTTCCATCCTGGCCGAAGAAGATAAGATCAAGAAGGCACAGCTGGAGCTGGGCAAGCTCTATTATGCAGATTTTACAGCTGGTGAAGATCCGAATGCAGAGCAGTATCTGCCTTGGTGCGAAAAGATTACTGCTTCCAAGCAGCAGATCGAGGTACTCAAGGCCCAGATCGAGGATCTGAAGGCTCCCGTCCAGGACGAGGATGTTGTGACCGAAGAAGATTTTGCCGACGAAGAGGCCCTGCCCGAGATCGAAATCGAGATCGTGGACGCTGAGCCCGTCGAACCCGAAAACCCCGAAACCAACGAATAAACGCAAGAGCACCGGCAAGCGAATCTGCCGGTGCTCTTTCGCAAGCCCAGAAGCGGTGTAACGAGCGAAGTGGTCTGCGACCGCGTACTGCGGGAACACAACGACATCTGCCGGAATCTGGATTCCTTTCAAAAACCCGAACCGCTACAGGTTCGGGTTTTTCAGCCTTATATAGAAAAGATTGTGCGAAACGACATCTATCTTTTTTTTCTTTCGCGCGCTATAATACCTTTAATCATATCCGCACGTCGCTGCGGAGATTGGGAGGTGCGACGAAATGTACGAAATCGTTGCCAGAAGGGAGCTCAACGAAACCGTGACCATGATTACGGTGAAGGCTCCTTACGTTGCCAAAAAGGCCGAACCCGGCCAGTTTATCATCCTGCGCGTGGACGAAGACGGTGAGCGGATCCCTTTGACCGTTGCCGACTATGACCGCGAAGCGGGTACCATTACTGTAATTTATCAGATTGTGGGCGCCACCACCAAGAAGCTCGATCAGCTGCGGGTGGGGGATTGTCTGCAGGATTTTGTGGGCCCTCTGGGCCGCGCCACGGAAACGGAAGGCCTCAAGAAGGTCTGCGTGGTGGGCGGCGGCGTGGGCACCGCCATTGCCTATCCCATCGCCAAGAAGCTGCACGAGATCGGCTGTGAGGTGGATCTGATCGTGGGCTTCCGCAATCGGGATCTTGTGATCCTGGAGGACGAATTCCGCGCAGCCAGCACACGCCTGTTCATCGGCACCGATGACGGCTCCTATGTGCGCAAGGCTCTGGTGACGGATATTCTGAAAGAGCAAATCGAAGCGGGCGAGAAGTACGACCGCGTGATTGCCATCGGCCCCGTGATGATGATGAAGTTCGTCTGCCAGCTCACCAAGGAGTGTGGCATCCCCACCGTGGTCAGCATGAACCCCATCATGATCGACGGTACCGGCATGTGCGGTGGCTGCCGCCTGACTGTGGGAGGCGAAACCAAGTTTGCCTGCGTGGACGGCCCCGAGTTTGACGGTCATCTGGTGGACTTTGACGAGGCCATCAGCCGCGGTGCCATGTACCGCGACTTCGAGCGCCACGCTTATGAAGAAACCTGCAACCTGCTTTCTCAGGAGGTGGCAAAGTAATGGCGAACATGTCCCTGAACAAGAATCCCATGCCCGAACAGGCACCGGAGATTCGTGCCCATAATTTTGATGAGGTGGCCCTGGGTTACACAGAGGCGCTGGCCATGGATGAGGCCGCGCGCTGCCTGCACTGCAAGAACGCCCCCTGCGTATCCGGCTGCCCTGTGCAGATCGGCATTCCCGAGTTCATTGCAAAGATCAAAGAAGGCGACTTTGAGGGCGCCTACAGCGTCATTGCCCAGGCATCTTCCTTGCCTGCAGTCTGCGGCCGCGTCTGTCCCCAGGAGAGCCAGTGCGAGAGTAAGTGCGTCCGCGCCGTCAAGGGTGAGGCAGTGGCCATCGGCCGCCTGGAGCGCTTTGCCGCTGACTATCATATGAACAATTCCGTTACTGCCCCGGAAAAGCCCGAATGCAACGGCCATAAAGTGGCCGTCATCGGCGCCGGCCCTGCCGGCCTGACTTGCGCGGGCGACCTGGCCAAGCTGGGCTACGATGTCACCGTGTTCGAGGCTCTGCATCTGGCGGGCGGTGTGCTGGTCTACGGCATTCCTGAGTTCCGCCTGCCCAAGGCCATTGTCCGGCGGGAGATCGACGGCCTGAAGGCCATGGGCGTAAAGATCGAGACCAATGTGGTCATCGGAAAGTCTGTCACCATTGATGAGCTGTTCGACGAAGAAGGCTTTGAGGCCGTGTTCGTTGGCTCTGGTGCCGGCCTGCCGAAGTTTATGCAGATTCCGGGCGAAAGCCTCAATGGCGTGTATTCTGCCAACGAGTTTTTGACCCGCACCAACCTGATGAAGGCCTACAGGCCGGATTCCTCCACGCCCATCAAGAAGAACTCTGCTGTGGCCGTCGTGGGCGGCGGCAATGTGGCCATGGATGCAGCCCGCTGCGCCAAGCGACTGGGTGCCGAGCATGTATACATCGTCTACCGCCGCAGCGAGGAAGAACTTCCCGCCCGCGCAGAAGAAGTGCACCATGCCAAAGAAGAGGGCATCGAGTTTAAACTCCTGAATAATCCCGTGGAGATCCTGGGTGACGAGAACCGACAGGTGCGCGCCATCCGCGTAATTCGCATGGAGCTGGGCGAGCCGGACGAATCCGGCCGCAGAAGCCCCAAGGAAGTGCCCGGCAGCGAGTATGAGATCCCAGTGGATTGCGTGATCATGTCCATCGGCACCTCGCCGAATCCTCTGATTCGCTCCACCACCGAAGGCCTTGAGACCAACCGCCGCGGCTGTATTGTGGCTGACGAAAACGGTCAGACCTCCCGGGAAGGTGTGTTTGCCGGCGGTGACGCCGTCACCGGTGCCGCCACGGTCATTCTGGCCATGGGCGCAGGAAAAACTGCTGCCAAAGCCATGGATGCGTACATCCGTTCCAAGGAATAAGCAAGCAAAATCGGCACTCTGTTTTCGTGACTTTGCACAAAAACAGGGTGCCAATTTTGTCGAAAATGCCGATTTCTGGCCGGGGCGTTTTTTGACGGCAAATAGTGCTTGAGATACGAAAAAAAGCATGGTAAAATACAGGTAATTCCGGTTGGTATTGTCCTACTCCACTGTTTAGGCAGTACCGGCTGAAAAAAAGGAGGAAATACCGCGTGGCTTGCGGTGTGGCAGTGTGGAGACCTGTCACAATGCGGCATGGACAATGCGCTGTGCCGTGAGGCTGTTTCTGCGGAGGCAGGGCAGCTAAAGCCAAGTAAAGATGGCAAGTCTTACTTTGAAAAACTTGAAGAAGGTCTATGACAAGGAAGTCGTCGCTGTTCAGGAGTTCAACCTGGATATCGCCGATAAGGAATTTATCGTTCTGGTCGGTCCGTCCGGCTGCGGTAAGTCCACCACCCTGCGTATGATCGCTGGCCTGGAAGACATCTCCGATGGCGAGCTGTATATCGGCGACCGCCTGGTGAACGAAGTTGCTCCTAAGGACCGCGACATCGCCATGGTCTTCCAGAACTACGCTCTGTATCCGCACATGTCCGTGTACGACAACATGGCGTTCGCTCTGAAGCTCCGTAAGACTCCGAAGGATGTTATCGATCAGAAGGTCCGTGAGGCCGCTGAGATCCTGGACATCACTACTTACCTCGACAGAAAGCCGAAGGCTCTGTCCGGCGGTCAGCGTCAGCGTGTTGCCATCGGCCGCGCTATCGTTCGTGACCCGGCGGTCTTCCTGATGGACGAACCGCTGTCCAACCTGGACGCCAAGCTGCGTAACCAGATGCGTGCTGAGATCATCAAGCTCCGCAAGCGCATCGACACCACCTTCATCTACGTTACCCATGACCAGGTCGAGGCTATGACCCTGGGCGATCGTATCGTCATCATGAAGGACGGCTTCATTCAGCAGATCGGCACCCCGCAGGAAGTTTTCGATCATCCCGCCAACCTGTTCGTCGCTGGCTTCATCGGCACTCCGCAGATGAACTTCTTCAACGACGCCAAGCTGGTTGCCGAGGGCGGCTCCTACTATGTTGACCTGTATGGTCACAAGATCGCTCTCGAGGCAGATCAGGTCGAAACTCTGAAGGCTCAGAATGCCGGTACTCAGGAAGTTACCCTGGGCATCCGTCCCGTGCACATCACTCTGGCTGACGACGGCGTTGCTGCCACTGTCGAAGTCGCCGAAATGATGGGCTCCGAGCTGCACCTGCACGCCGACGTCAAGGGCCAGGACATCATCATCGTTGTCCCGACCGCTGACCTGGACCGTGAATTCGTTTCCAACCAGTCGACTCCCATCAACTTCACCTTCCGTCCGAAGCTGATGCACCTGTTCGACAAGGAGACCGGTGTCAGCCTGTTCTAATTCTGCTTTCTAAAGAAACAGCCGTACCTTCGGGTGCGGCTGTTTTTTTGCCATGCGCTGCCGCTTGCACAGGGGCAGGGGAGAGGGTATAATGAATAAAGAAGGAGGCGTTGCTGTGAGTAAGAGAGCAAAGATTCTTATTTGGAGTGCGTTCGGCGCCTATATCGCCCTGATGCTCTGGCTGCTCTTTGGCCAGCGCTGGAACCTCGGCGGCTCAGAAAATTATTCTCAGCGATTGATGGAGAACCTGAATCTGGTGCCTTTCCGGACCATTGGGGAATACATGCGGGTGCTCTTGTCCGGACAGACCCATTTGCGGAGCCATGCGATGATCAATCTGGCGGGCAATGTGGTGATGTTTGTGCCCCTGGGATTCTTCCTGCCGTTGGTGGCAAAATCTTGCAGAACATACTGGAAACACTTGCTTTGGGTACTGCTGATTTTACTTTGCATTGAGGTGCTGCAGCTTGTTACGCTGTTGGGCAGCTGCGATGTGGATGACTTTCTTCTGAACATACCCGGAACTGCCATTGGTTACGGATTATTTTCCCTATTTATAAGGAATAAAATGGATAAATACTCATAAATTACGGGCATTGTGCGACAGCGTTGTATGCATATTCCAAAATGACCGAATAACTGCCGCAAAATCAGCGACTTTTATGAAAATTACATCTTGCAAGGGACGAAAAGATGCTATATAATCAATTCGACTCAAAAAGATGTATGCTGCGGGCGAATCGCCCAAGGCGGAAATTGAATGGAGGAAATTGTTATGTCTATCAAAATTGCTATCAACGGTTTCGGCCGCATCGGCAGACTCGTCTTCCGTGCCAGCCTGGACCACAAGAATGTCGAAGTCGTCGGCATCAACGACCTGATCACCCCCGATTACATGGCTTACATGCTGAAGTATGACACCGTCCATGGCCGCTTTGATGGCGAAGTCAGCTACACTGACCACTCCCTGATCGTCAACGGCAAGGAAATCACTGTCTGCTGCGAGCGCAACCCCGCCGACCTGCCCTGGGGCAAGCTGGGTGTTGAGTACGTTGTCGAGTCCACCGGCCTGTTCCTGACCAAGGAAAAGGCTCAGGGCCACATCGACGCCGGCGCCAAGAAGGTCGTCATGTCCGCTCCCTCCAAGGATGACACCCCCATGTTCGTTATGGGCGTCAACCACACTTCCTACACCAGCGACATGAACTTCGTTTCCAACGCTTCCTGCACCACCAACTGCCTGGCTCCCGTCGCCAAGGTTCTGAACGACAACTGGGGCATCGCTGATGGCCTGATGACCACTGTCCATGCCACCACCGCCACCCAGAAGACCGTTGACGGCCCCTCCATGAAGGACTGGAGAGGCGGCCGCGCTGCTGCTGGCAACATCATCCCCTCCTCCACTGGCGCTGCTAAGGCTGTCGGCAAGGTTATCCCCGAGCTGAACGGCAAGCTGACCGGTATGGCCATGCGCGTTCCCACTCTGGACGTCTCCGTTGTTGACCTGACTGTCAACCTGGCCAAGCCCGCTAAGTACGACGAGATCTGCGCTGCCATGAAGGCCGCTTCCGAAGGCGAGCTGAAGGGCATCCTGGGCTACACCGAGGACGCCGTTGTCTCCTCCGACTTCATCACCGACTCCCGTACCTCCATCTTCGACGCCAAGGCCGGCATCGCTCTGACCGACACCTTCGTGAAGGTCGTTTCCTGGTACGACAACGAGTGGGGTTACTCCAACAAGGTTGTTGACCTGATCGAGCACATGGCTACCGTCGACAACAAGTAATTCATAACGATTCTTAACGGAATACAGACACTGAGGGTGCCCGTATGGGCACCCTCAATGTTGTGTTTGGCCATATTCTTTGGTTTTCCCTTGCAAAAAACAGCCTTGCGAGGGAAAGCAAAAGAACAAATCCATTACAGAAATGCAAAGAAACTGGAAGTGAGAAAAGATGTCGGTTCTGTTGTTTTCGCTCTGGCTGATCCTGAATGCGCAGGTGACGCTGGAAATCGTGATCCTGGGCATCGTGCTGGTAGCGCTGGTTTTACTGGCTATGACACGTCTGACGGATTACAGCTTCAAAGGTGAACTGAAAATCTGGAGCAAGGTGCCCCTGGCGATTGCCTATGTGTTTGTGCTCATTTGGGAGATTCTGAAGGCCAACAAGACAGTGGCCCGGATCATTCTCGACCGCCGCGTCAAGGTGGAACAGACGGTGGTTTACGTGGATATTGACCTGAAAACGGACTTCTGCAAGATGATTATGGCCAATTCCATCACCCTGACTCCGGGTACCATGACAGCCTCGGTGGACGGCAATACCTTTACCGTGCACTGCCTGAGCCGTGAGATGCTCGATGGCATCGAGACAAGCACCTTTGCCCGCCTTTTGCAGAGATTGGAGGCCTGAGTATGCTGGAAATCTATCGTATTCTGGAAATCGCAGCCCTGGTTCTGCTTTCTGTTGGCATGTTTCTGGCCCTCATCCGCGCCATCCGCGGCCCGCGCATTGCCGACCGCATCATTGGCGCGAACATGGCCGGCACCCTGACCATTATGGCCATTGCCATTCTCGCAGATGTGCTCAAGCAGGACTGGCTGCTGGATGTGTGCCTGATTTACTGTATGATCAGCTTCCTGGCTGTGGTGGTGCTGAGCAAGATTTATATCACCGTGCATCTGGAGCGCAAGAAGCGCAACGCACAGAAGGAGGATGCGTAATGGGCGAGTGGATTCGTTATTCAATTGCGGTTGTTCTGCTGATCGCGGGTCTTGCCGTCAGTTTTGTGTCCTTCCTGGGCGTGTATCGTTTCCGGTTTGTGCTCAACCGTATGCACGCGGCGTCCTTGAACGACACTCTGGCGCTGATGCTGGTCATGGCTGCGCTGATCGTGGCCATGGGTCTGCGCCTGGCAACTCTGAAACTGGTTCTGGTTGTGGTGTTTATGTGGATGGCCGGCCCCATCTCGTCGCATCTTCTTTGCAAGCTGGAACTGTCGACGGATGAAGAGATGGACCAGCACGCTGCGACTCTGGATCGCCGTGAACATCAGGAAGGGGAGGAGCAGTAAGATGGATATTTTTCGTGCGATTCTGCTGATTTTCCTGGTGGTCTGCGCCATTGCCTCGGCTCTGTCGCGCCGCTACCTGGTTACTGTGATCATCTTCATGTCCTACAGCCTGATTATGTCCATTCTGTGGGTCCTTCTGCAATCTCCGGACCTGGCCATTACCGAGGCCGCCGTCGGCGCCGGTGTGACGAGTATTCTGTTCTTTGTCACACTCCGTAAGATCCATCTGATCGATGAGGAGGAAGAAGATGAAGAATAACAGATTTTTCCGCTGGCTGCGCGGCGAAAAAGATATCTGGCATCAGATCGGCAAAATGAAGGACGAGCACGGTGTGCAGGACCACATCGCCGAAGAACTGGCGGTGAAAGAGCGCCAGCTGCGCGGCGACAGCCACCTGGCAGAGGTGGAGCTGCATGCATTCAACCGGATCTATCCCGTGCTGTCTGTGTTGCTGTGCGCGGTGTTCAGCCTGGTGCTGATCCTGACGGTGACGTATCTGCCCCGTTACGGCGAGGTGGATGCTCCGGTCAATAACGAAGTTTCCGAGCGTTACATTGAAAAGGGTATGGAGGAGACCGGTGCGGTGAATATCGTAGCCGGTATGATCCTGGATTACCGTGCCTTCGATACCCTGGGCGAGTCCCATGTGCTCTTCACGGGCCTGTGTGCGGTTATGCTTCTTCTGATGGAATCTGCCGACCGCCGCAAACGCCGGGAGGAGAAAAGGGAAGAGGACCTGTGCGATCTGACGCGCGACGTCATCGTGGTGCAAATCGTTCGCTTCCTGTTGCCCTTTGTGATGCTGTTCGGCATCTACGTGATCCTCAACGGTCACCTTTCTCCGGGCGGCGGCTTCTCCGGCGGCGCCATCATTGGCGCGGGCCTGATTTTGCATTCCATCGCCTACGGCTTTGAAAAGACCGAAAAACTGGTCAGCTTCAAGGTGTTTCGTATCATTTCCCTGTGTGCGCTGCTGTTCTACAGCTGCGCCAAGGGCTACAGCTTCTACATGGGCGCCCACCATCTGGAGAATGGGATCCCTCTGGGCATCCCGGGCCATATCATCTCCGCGGGCTTGATCCTTCCGCTGAACATCGCGGTGGGCCTGGTGGTTTCCTGCACCATGTACGGCATCTATTCCCTGTTCAGAAGGGGGCGTATCTGATGAGCGGCAATTTGTCTTTTAACTTGGAAGAGATCATCGCCATGATCCTCTTCGCCATCGGCCTGTTTATGCTGCTGCTGCATCGCAACCTGATTAAAAAGATCATCGGCCTGAATATCATGGATACGGCAACGTATCTGTTTCTGGCCTCCATGGGTTACATCGAGGGTCGCGAGGCTCCCATCGTTGTCGATGGCGTGACCAGTATGGAAGCGTACATCAACCCGATCCCTTCCGGCCTGGTGCTCACGGGCATCGTGGTCTCGGTGAGTGTTTCGGCTCTGATGCTGGCGCTGTGCGTGCGCCTGTATCAGCGCTACCGCACGCTGAATCTGGATGAGATCTACATGATCGCGCAGAAGGAGAAGCAATAATGGAACTGATTGTGAATTTCCCGTGTTTCTCCATCATCATGTCTCTGATGGGCGCGGTTGTATGCTCGGTGCTGCCCAAGCGCGGCGCCCGGGCCCTGGCAACGACCCTCATTGGCTGCGGCCTGGCTATGAGCGTTGCCACCCTGGTGCGCGGCATTGTCACAAACGAGAGCGTGACCTTTATGATGGGCCATCATCCGGCGCCCTGGGGCAATGAGATCCGCTTCGGCATCTTTGAGCCGCTCTTTGCCAGCCTGTTCAGCCTGGTGCTGCTGCTGTGCCTGCTGGGCGGTAATCTGGAGCTGGAGAGCAAGACGGCCTCCGACCGCCGTCACCTGTATTACACCATGGTGATGCTCATTCAGGCTTCGTTGTATGCCTTGAGCTACACCAACGATATCTTCACCGGCTACGTTTTTATTGAGATCTGCACCATCGCCTCCTGCGGCATTCTGCTGATCCGCGGCTCCGGCCGAGCCATCACGGCGGCCACTCGCTATATGATCTTCTCCCTGATGGGCTCCGGCCTGTTTCTTTTGGGCGTTGTGATGCTCTATGCCATCACCGGCCATCTGCTGATGCCCAGCATCCGCCAGGCCATGCAGATCCTCTGGGAGCACGGCGACTATCGCCTGCCCATGAAGGTGACCATCTCTCTGATGGTGGTGGGCGTGAGCATTAAGACAGGACTCTTCCCGTTCCATTTCTGGATGGCGGACACCTACGGCACGGCCCTTCCCGGTTCTGCGGGTATTCTGTCCGGTATTATCTCCAAGGGCTACATTGTGCTGCTCATCAAGATCATCTATCAGGTGCTGGGTACGGAGATCTTCTACGCCTCCGGCGCCCAGAATGTGCTCTTCGCCTTCGGCGTGGCGGGCATGATCGCGGGCTCTGTCAGCGCCATCCGTCAGGATAACATCCGCAAGATGGTGGCTTTCTCCTCCGCGGCCCAGATCGGCTATATCTACATGGGTATCGGCATCTCGCCCACGGCGGGCATGACGGCGGCTGCTTTCCACATTCTGACCCACGCGCTGACCAAGCCGGCTTTGTTCCTGTCTGCCGCCAGACTCACCGAGGCATCGAACAACTCCAAGCTCTTTGCAGACCTGCAGAGCTCCGGCCACCGCAACCGTGTGGCGGGTGTGGCTTTCACCTTTGGCGCCCTGTCCATGGTGGGTATCCCTTCTATGATCGGTTTTGTTTCCAAGGTGCTGTTCGCCGAAGCCGGCGTGACGGCAGGCAACAAGATGCTGCCGACCCTCATTGCCCTGGCCGTCAGTACGGTGCTGAATGTCATGTATTTCCTGCGCACGGTGATTCGGATCTACACTCCCGTACGGGATAACGACGCCATGGGCAGAACGATCCACTGGAAAGAACAGAAGACCTTCACCGTGGTTGCATTGGTGTTCAGCTTTTTAAGCCTTGCCCTGGGTCTGCATTCTCAGCCCGTCATCAACCTGCTCGAGCGCGGTCTTGCGCTGTTAAGTTAAGGAGATGGATGTAAAATGGAAAAAATCATCCTGCTGATTACAATTTTTCTGCCCTTCGCAGCGGGCGCGATTCTGCCCCTGCTGCGCTTCGGCACCCGTCGCAGAGCAAGAACCCTGTACGTCTGTGCAGCGAGTGTGCTGACCCTGGCGGGCGTTGTTTATCTGGCCTGTAGCGGAATTGAAAATTATGTCAACCTGTGGCAGATCACGCCCCAGATTGCCCTGAGCTTCCGGGTGGACGGCCTGAGCAAAATTTTTGCTCTGGTGGCATCCTCTCTTTGGGTGTTGGTGAGCCTGTTCAGCCATACATACATGAAGCATGAAAGCGATGAAGACCGCTTCTTCACGTTTTTCCTGCTCTCTCTGGGCGCGCTCATCGGCATGGACTTCGCCGCCAATCTGGTGTGCATGTACGTGCTCTATGAGGTGCTGACCCTGGCGGCCCTGCCGCTGGTGCTGCACAGCCTGAAGAAGGAAGCCATCGCGGCTGCCATGAAGTACCTGTTCTACTCCGTGGCCGGCGCCTTTATGGCGCTGATGGGCATTTTGTTCCTCTCCCGCTTTTCCGCGACCCTGGACTTCGCCCCCGGCGGTGTGCTGAGCGCTGCCGCTGCAGAGCATCAGTCCCTGCTTTTGTGGGTGGTTTTCGCTGCAGTTCTGGGCTTTGGCGCCAAGGCAGGTCTGTACCCGCTGCACGGCTGGCTGCCCTCTGCGCACCCGGTGGCTCCGGCTCCGGCCAGCGCTGTACTCTCCGCTGTGATCACCAAGGCGGGCGTGCTGGGCATCATCCGTATCATCTATTTCATCGTCGGCCCGGACCTGCTGCGGGGCAGCTGGGTGCAGTTTGCATGGCTGGCCTTGGCCTTGCTGACGGTGTTCATGGGTTCCATGATGGCTTATCGTGAGAAGGAACTGAAAAAGCGCCTGGCGTATTCTTCCATCAGCCAGATCTCCTATGTGCTCACGGGCGTATTCCTTTTAACGGCCCAGGGCCTGGTGGGTGCGCTGCTGCATGTGGTGTTCCACGCTGTGATTAAGACGGCTCTGTTCCTGGTTGCCGGTGCCATCATCTTCTACACCGGCCATACCCGCGTGGATGAGCTGCGCGGCATCGGTAAGCAGATGCCTGTTACCATGTGGAGCTTCACCCTGGTCTCCCTGGGTCTGGTGGGTATTCCCCCTGCCAGCGGCTTCGTGAGCAAGTGGTACCTGGCCACGGCCTCTTTGTCCTCGGCTACAGGCATCATCACCTGGCTGGCTCCTGTGGTGCTGCTGATCTCCGCCCTGCTGACGGCGGGTTATCTGCTGCCCATCGTCATTGCCGGTTTCTTCCCGGGCAAGGACTACAGCTATCCCGTCACCAAGCTGGAGGATTCCAAGTGTGTCCTCGTGCCGCTTCTTGTGCTGGCTGCCCTGACACTCATTATGGGCATGTTCCCGTCCGGCCTGCTGGGTGCGCTGCAGCAATTGGCCGCAAGCCTTGCTTGAGGGGGCGCAAAGATGAGTCCAATTTGGTTTTTAGTTCCCATTTTTCTGCCCATTGTCGGCGGCATGCTCATGTACATTCGCCATGAGCAGTTCTTTAAATTCCGCAACGCCTTTTCCGTGGCGTTGGTCACGGTGAATGCTCTGATTGTCTGGGCAATGATCCTGTTCTGCAACGATGAGACGGTGGAGCTCTTCCGGCTGACGGATTCCCTGGCGCTGACCTTGCGCTTTGACGGCATGGGCCGCCTGTTTGCAGGCCTGAGCGCAACCCTTTGGCCCCTAACCACCCTGTACGCCATCGGCTACATGCGCTATGAGAACAACAGAATCCTGTTCTTCTCCTTCTTCATCATGTCTTTCGGCGTGACCATGGGCATCTGTGCGGCGGGCAATCTTCTGACCCTCTACTGCTTCTATGAGATGCTGACCCTCTCCACCATTGCCCTGGTCAGCCATCCCATGACCAAGGAGGCACAGCGCGCGGCGCAGATCTATGTGCTCTACTCCATCGGCGGTGCGGCCTTTGCATTCATTGGTCTGATGTTCCTGCACGCCAGCGGCGTGGATCTTACCTTTGTCCTGGGCGGCAATCTTCAGGCTGTGATGGTGCAGAACAAAAATCTGTTCCTGTTCATTTACTGCGTGATGTTCCTTGGCCTGGGCGTCAAGGCTGCCATCTTCCCGCTGCATGCCTGGCTGCCTGCAGCCTCCGTGGCGCCGACGCCGGTCACGGCGCTGCTGCACGCGGTGGCGGTGGTCAAGGCCGGTGCCTTTGCCCTGATTCGCCTGACGTATTACTGCTACGGTACGGAGTTCCTGCGGGGAACCTGGGCCCAGAACGTGGTGATGGGCCTTGCCATGGTGACGATCCTGTACGGCTCTGCCATGGCCCTCAAGCAGCAGCATTTTAAGCGCCGTCTGGCTTATTCCACGGTGAGCAACCTGTCTTACATCATCTTTGGCCTGACCATCATGACCCCCGAGGGCATGGCGGCGGCGCTTCTGCACCTGCTGTTCCATGCGGTGATCAAGATCCTGGCCTTTTTCTGTGCGGGCAACGCCCAACATGGACATCTTTTCTATGTGCAGCAGCTGCCCGGTGCGGCCAAGAAAATGCCCGTGACCTTTATTACCTTCGCTGTTTCGGCCCTGGCTCTGACGGGTGTGCCGCCTCTGAATGGCTTTGTGAGTAAGTTTGGCCTTTTGTCCGCTGCGGCGGCGAGTGAAAACCCTGTGGCCTATGCCGGCATGGCGGCGCTGCTCATCTCCGCGCTTTTGACGGCGATGTATATGTTCACCCCCATGGTACGTTCCTTCTTCCCGGCCAGGGAAGAGGAGACCGCGCCCCACACGGCCCATGAGGCCGAGCGCGTGATGCTCGTTCCCATGGTCATTCTGGCTGCAGCCGTGGTGTTGATGGGCGTGTTCGCCGGCCCCTTTGCCGATCTGACCGCCCGCATCGCCGCGGGATTGTATTGAGGAGGGACAGTATGAGAGGAAACTTTATGTTGTTCTTCCTGGTGGCCTTTCCCATCGTCGCGGCGGTGGTGAGCTACCTCATCGGCCGCAAGAGCAAAGCCCTGCGCGATGCTTTCGCCATGGCCTGCGGTGTTTTGGAGCTGGCGGTGATGCTCACCCTGGCAATCTCTACCCTGGGCCAGACAGTCAGCTTCTGCTGGGACGGCTTCTGCGCCCTGGGTATCCGCCTGGTGCTGGATGACTTCCGCAGGATCTACGGCCTGGTTGCTGCCTTTATGTGGGCCATGACCCTGCTGTTCAGCAAGGAGTATTTTGCCCACTACCGCAACCGCAATCGCTATTACCTGTTCAATCTTCTGACCCTGGGCGCCACCATGGGCGTGTTTTTGTCGGCAGACCTGTACACCACCTTCATCTTCTTTGAGATGATGAGCTTTACCTCCTACGTCTGGGTCGCCCACGAGGAAACTCCCGGCGCTATGCGTGCGGCCAACACCTATCTGGCGGTGGCGGTCATCGGCGGCCTGGTGGCCCTGATGGGTCTGTTCTTGCTGCACAGGAACCTGGGTACTTTGGCCATTGACGAACTCTATGCGGCGGCGCAGCTCTGCGAGGACAAGAGTGTTCTCTACGTGGCTGCCTGCTGCCTGCTGGTGGGCTTCGGCGCAAAGGCGGGCATGTTCCCGCTGCACATCTGGCTTCCCAAGGCCCACCCCGTGGCTCCGGCCCCGGCCAGTGCGCTGCTGTCGGGCATCCTGACTAAGTCCGGCGTGTACGGCCTGCTGGCGGTGAGCTGCAACGTGTTCCGCTATGACGCTGCCTGGGGTAAGCTGATCCTGGTCCTGGGCGTGGTGACCATGGTGCTGGGTGCGGTGCTGGCTGTGTTCAGCGTGGACTTAAAGCGCACCCTGGCCTGCTCCTCCATGTCCCAGATTGGCTTCATCGCCGTGGGCATCGGCATGATGGGCCTGCTGGGCGAAGAGAATGCTCTGGCCGCCCGCGGCGTGGTACTGCACATGGTGAACCATTCCCTCATCAAGCTGTGCCTGTTCATGGTGGCTGGCGTGGTGTATATGAATCTGCACCAGCTGGATCTGAACGCCATCCGCGGCTTCGGCCGCAAGAAGCCCTTCCTGCACTTCTGCTACCTGATGGGTGCGTTGGGCATCGGCGGTATCCCTCTGTGGAATGGATATGTCAGCAAGACCCTGCTGCATGAGGGCATCGTGGAATTTGCCCATCATCTGGCTGCCCACGGCCATGCGGCCGGCTGGGTGACGGCGGTGGAGTGGCTGTTCCTGTTCTCCGGCGGCCTGACCCTGGCGTATATGACCAAGCTTTACATTTCCATCTTCGTGGAAAAGCATCCCACCCGTCAGGCGGAGTTCGATACAAAGAAGAACTATATTAGCCCCTTGAGCCGCGTGGCCCTGGGCTTGAGTGCCATCGTGCTGCCCGTGCTGGGCATGACCCCGGGCCTCACCATGGATCGTCTGGCAGATGGCGCCTCCGGCTTCCTGGCGGCGCACCTGCCTGCGCATGCGGTGCACTATTTCAGCTTCGTGAATCTCAAGGGCGCGATCATCTCCATTGCCATTGGTGCTGTCGTGTATCTGCTCGTCATCCGCCTCTGGCTGCGCGGAAAGGACGGCTCTTATCTGAACCGCTGGCCCCAGAAGCTGGATCTTGAGGATCTTCTCTACAGACCGCTGCTTACGAAGGTCCTGCCCGGCGTTGTGGGGTGGGTGATGGCTCTGTTCGGTGAGAACAGGATCCTCACGCCGGTGTGTAAGGGCGTTCTGGCTTTCAGCGGCGCTGCCGCCCGGGGCATCTGCGCCCTGCCGGATACGGTGGTTGCCCTGCTGCGGGGAACGGTGTTCAAGCCCGCCAAGGAGCCGGACCCGGATCCTGTGCATCACAGCCTCAGCTACCGTCTGGGCGTCTGGATGGATCGCTGCTTCCCGAGAGGCAAAGGTCGCGAGCCGCGCACCGAGACCTATGTGCGTGCCCGCCAGACGCTCCGGCGTACTACCATGGGCATCACAGGCAATCTCTCCTTTGCTCTTTTGATGTGCTGTTTGGGCATCTGCCTGCTGCTTCTGTACCTGGTCTTCGTATACGGATAACGGCAAAAGGCCGACGGTGAAAACCGTCGGCCTTTTTTTACCCCTTGTATTTTTTTCGGGTTGCCAACCCGCCGCGGATGTGCCGTTCCGCTTTGTTGATCTCCATAATCTCCCGAACCTCACGGAAAAGATTCTGGTTGCAAAGTTCCAACCGCTCGGACAGATCCTTATGTACGGTGGATTTACTGACGCCGAAGTGTTTGGCTGCGGCGCGGACAGTGGTTCGGTTCTCGATGATGTACACAGCCAGATCACAGACTCGTTTCTCGATGTTCTCCTCCATGTGAAAGGCACCTCCTAAGCTGTGCTACCGTTTTTAGTCTATGCGCGCAGATTGACAGCTATGAGAGGCAGAAAAAACGCTCCGAACGTTCAGTTCGGAGCGTTTTTTGTCATGGGAGCCTGCGTAGGATTTCTTCGAGGACTTCCTGTCCCGGTTCGGCAGTACACTGCTGTGCAAGCTGCTCGGCTTGCTTGCGGGAAAGGGAAGACGCGGTCTGCACAGGGCCGTTGGCAGTTTGTACGGCCAGGGAGCGCTGGCGCAGCAGGAAGAAGCCGCCGACGCAGAGGGCCATCGAACCTGCCAGCAGCAGGATCCAAAGATGGCTGGGGCCTTGCTCCGCCGTTCCGCCGATGTCCACCAATGTCGTTTCTTCCAGGGTGTTAATGGGGCCTGTGCTGATTTCGATGTGCACCATATCACCGTACTCTTTTAAAAGCTTTTGCATAAAGGCCTCGGCTTTGGGATGGGTCTCATCAATGCCCACGCCGATATGGTTTTCCATCTCGTAGATGCCAATGGAATGCATGCCGTTGTCCTTGCCCAATTGCCGCTCAATTTCCAGGCGGGCAGCGAGCAGCTCGGCGTAGGAGTAGCTCTGGTAGGTGAAGGTGACGCTCTCGTCGTTTTCAATCAGCTCCAGAATCTCGGCCTTGCCGGCCTCACCGGCTTCGTCCTTGGTGACGGCGATGGTCAGATTGTTTAAGCCGCCGTCGGTGGACCAGACGCCGCAGACATATTCGGGATAGGGGTTCTGCCGCCAGTCCGGCTGGGCCGACATCCAGGCCTGATAGAGATCCCCAGCTGTGGAATACTGTGCGTCCGCGCCGGCAAATACGGCAAGCTGCGACATCAGCAGCAGAGAAAATAAAATTGCAAATACCTTTTTCATTCGGTACCTCCGTTTAAGTGTTGCTGCAGTTGGCCGATGGCCTTGCGGTAACGCCAGAGAACAGTGCCCAAAGGGCAGCCGCAGATCTCAGCAATTTCTCGGAATTTAAGGCCTGCGTACAGATGCAGGGCAGCGATCTGCCGCTCCGGCAGGGGCAGGGCAGAGAAGGCCAGTTCCAGCTCCAACTGCGTGTATGGGATCCCGGCCGATGAGGGCGCAAATGCATCGTTCAGTTCCTCTGCGGATTTCTCACGGCGCAGGGCATCCAGGGCCAGGTTGTGGGCCATCTGGAACAGATAGGCCCGGGGATTTTTGGCATCCAGCGGCGGTGTGCGGAAGAGCTTGAGGAAGAACTCCTGCAGTAGGTCTTCGCTTAAGCTTCGGTTCCGGGTGATTCGCACAAAAACGGTATAAACCGGCACGTTCATCTCATGATAAAGCGCCTCAAAGGCCGTTCGGTCGCCGGAGGCAATTTGGTTCAGAAGTGCGCGCAATTCTTTTGGTGTCATGTTCCTGCCTCCTTTCATTCTCTATGACGAGGGGAACGCGTTCTTTTATTGGTGCCATTATAACAAAAAAATTCCTCCGCAGAAAGCGGAGGAATGAAAAATCAATCGTTGCTGGCCATGCGGTAACCCACGCCCACTTCGGTGAAAATGTAACACGGCTCATCAGGGTTCGGCTCGATCTTGCGGCGGATGTTGGCCATATGTACCCGCAGGATTTTGTTGTCGGAGCTTGCCGAGGGGCCCCAGAGTTCATGCAGGATGGTCTTGTAGGTGAGCACCTGTCCGGCGTGCTTGCCCAGAAGGGCTACGATGCGGAATTCGTTGGGGGTCAGACCTGCGTCCTGCTCGCCCAGAAAGGCGCGGTGTTTGTTGTAATCAATGCGAAGATCTCCCACCTGATAGATGCCCTTAAGGGCGATCTCGTCATTTTCGGCTGTGGTACGAGTGTGGCGCAGTGCGGCGCGGATGCGGGCCAGCAGCTCCAGCGTGCCGAAGGGCTTGGTCAGGTAGTCGTCCGCGCCCAGGTCCAGGGCAGTGGCCTTGTCGGTTTCGGTGGAACGAGCAGAGATGACGATAATGGGCGTCTTGGCCCAGCTGCGCACGGATTCGATGATGGTATTGCCGTCCATATCCGGCAGTCCCAGATCCAGAAGAATGCAGTCTGGGCAGTGGGAATAGATCATCGCCAGAGCGTCCTTGCCGTTTTCTGTCAGCACCACATCATAGTTGTTGGCGGTCAGGGTGGTTTTCAGGAATTTCAGAATACCGGTATCGTCCTCTACGATCAGAATTTTATCACGAAGCTGTGCCATTGGAGTCCTCCTCATAGGGCAGCCAGAAGGAAAAGCTGGCGCCGCCCTCACTGTTGTTGTAAGCGTGCATGGTTCCACCATGGGCGCGGATGATGCTATTGCAGACGGACAGGCCGATGCCCATGTTACGGCGGCTGTCCGAGGTGTTTTGATTGTTGATTGAGTGGTAGCCTTCGAAGATCTTCGGCAGCATGGCGGCGGGGATGCCTGCGCCATTGTCGGAAACCTCAAAGGTTACCCAGTCGGATTGGGGCTGAATGCTCAGGGTGATGCGGGTGGCGGTCTCGGCGTGCATCACGACGTTTTCGAATAGATTGATGAGCACCTGCTCAATGAGGGTGGCATCCATGGGGACCAGCAGAATTTGCTCCGGCCGATGCACGGAAACGGGCATTTCCGGGTAGTTACGTCGAAATTTGACGATGGCACTGCTGACGATTTCCTCCACCACTTCTTCGGTTTTCTTCAGCGCCACATCTGAGCCGGAAAACTTGGTGACGGAGAGAATGTTTTCCGTCATGCGCACCAGCCAGCGGGCATCCTTGTTGATTTCCTTGAGAAGCTCGTTGCGGTCCTCGATAGGAACGTCGGGATTATCCAGCAGGGCAGAAGAGGAACCCATAATGCTGGCCAGGGGCGTGCGGATGTCGTGGGAAACGGCACGCAACAGATTGGCGCGCATCTTTTCGGCTTCAGCCTCGAAACGGAGCTTTTCCTGCTTTTTGATCTGGGTGGTCAGAGTGCTGATGAGCAACGAGACCAATAGCATGACAGCAAAAGTAAGGGGATAGCCCGAGATGGTGAGATTGAACTCAAAAAATGGGTAGGTGAACAGATAGTTCACACACAGAACGCCGGAAACAGAGGCAATGATGCCATAGCCATAGCCGGAAGTGAAGCGGCTGACCAGCGCCACCGCCAGGATGAACATCGGCGTGGCGAACGGGTTGTTGTCGTCGAAGATTTTGGAGACGCCCCAGCAGACCAAAGTGGCCAGGGCGAAAATTCCGATAAAAACCAGAAGGTTTTTGATCACCGAGCGAAGGGCATTGGAAGCGGAACGGTCCATACGGTACTCCTTACTGATTGCAGGCTGCCTGCGTTGTCCCAACCATTATAACACGAAACGGACGCCAATGGAGAAAAAGAAACAGGAGAAGAGAGAAATGCGCGTTTCCTTTGCGAAAGCTTAGCACGAAGGCGTCTGTCTTAGCGACAAATTAGCGTGGGCAGTGACTATAATGATGCAGAAAAATAGCCGGGAACGGCAAGCCCATGCATCATGCAAAAGGAGGGAAATGAAGATGCATAGTCAGACCTATATGCAGGCAAAGAAAGAGTTCATCAACTGCCTGATTTTTTCTCCGATCTGTCTGTTTGTGCCGCTGTACAACGCATTCTTTGAGTGGCTGCCCATCATGCGTGCGGAGCTGAAGAAGGAACAGGCACAGTAACCCACATACGAGAGAAAGCGGTTGGCGAAAGCCAACCGCTTTTGTTATTCAGAAAATCATCTGTCCTAAGGTATAAGCCACGGGAACCAGCAGGGCGGGCAGGAGATTTGCCACCTTGACCGTCTTGCCAAAGAGCAGGTTGATGCCCACGCCGCAGATCAGCACTGAGCCCACAAAGCTTAAACCGGAGATCATCGCGTCGGTCATGTACGGGGCGATGAGCACCGCGAAGAGGGTAATCAGGCCCTGGTAGATTGCCAGGGGGATGGCGGAGAACAGGGCGCCCAGTCCCAGAGATGAGGCAAAGACCATCACGATTACAAAGTCTAAAAGGGCTTTGACGAACAGTGTGGCATGGTCGCCGGTGATGCCGTCCTGCAGAGAACCCACCACCGCCATGGCGCCAATGCAGATGACCAGCGTGGCGGAGACAAAGCCGTCGACGAACTTGCTGTCGTTGCCGCGGCGGGCCAGCTGCTTGAGCTTTTCGCCCAGGATATCCAAGCGGCGATCGATGTCGATCCACTCGCCGATGAGGGCACCGATCACCAGGGCGAACACCAGAAGCAGGGTGCCCTTGGTGGAGAATTTCCCTTCCGCGTAGGTAAGCATCTCAGCCATAGCGCCGGAGATGCCGATAAAGATCGTTGCCAGGCCGCAGGCCTTTTGCAGGGATTCCTGCAGCGATTCTTTGATGCCGCGGCGGAACCAAAGACCGAAAGCGCCGCCCAGCAGAACGGCCAGGGTGTTTACAATGGTGCCGAGTCCTCTCATACGTCTGCCTCCAGGGCTTTGGGTGCGTTGTTGCGATAGGTGAGGTATTGGAACGTTACGCCGTTTTCTTCCAGCACAGGTTCTTCCTCTGTCACGGACCAGCCGGGCAGCTCATCCAGGTTGGGGAAGAAGCGGTCGGCCTCATAGCTGCCGTAAGTGCGGGTCAGCAGTACCTCATCGCAGTAGGGAAGCAGCATCCGATAGACGCTCTCGCCGCCGATGACCATAATCTCATCCGTGGGAAGCTCCTTCAGCAGGGAGAAGAGCTCAGTTTCATTGTGGACGATATCCGCGCCCTCGATCTGAGCGGCTTCGTCCCGGGTGAGGACGATGTTGCGGCGATTCTTCAAGGGCCGCCCGCCGGGGAAACCGGCGAGGGTCTTGCGGCCCAGCACCACGGTCTTGCCCGTGGTCAATTCACGGAAGCGCTTGAGATCAGCGCGGATGGAAACGATCAGTTCATTTCCCAGGCCGATGCCCCAGGCCTCCGTTACGTTAACAATGCATTTCATGCCTTACACCGCCATGGGGATCTCTTCGGTAAGATCCGTGTACTGATAGTTTTCCAGCTTCACAGAGCCGCGATCGAAGGCGTAGAAATCCGTGATGGTAGGATCCAGGGTGAACTTCGGTGCGGCGTACTGGGGATTGGTGAGGATTTTCTCCACAATGGGAATGTGGCGATCGTAGATGTGCGCGTCGGCAATGACGTGCACCAATTCGCCTGCCTGCAGGCCGGAAACCTGGGCAAACATATGTACCAGGGTGGCATACTGGGTCACATTCCAGTTGTTGGCGGCCAGCATGTCCTGGGATCTCTGGTGCAGAATGGCGTTGAGGGTGTTGCCGGAGACATTGAAGGTCATGGAGTAGGCACAGGGATATAGGGCCATCTCGTGCAGATCCTGGAAGTTATAGATGTTGGTCATGATCCGGCGGCTGGCGGGGTTGTGCTTCAGGTCAAAGAGCACTCTGTCCACCTGGTCGAACATGCCCTCGCGGTACTGGTGCTTGATGCCCATCTGATAGCCGTAGGCCTTGCCGATGGAGCCGTTCTCATCGGCCCACTCGTCCCACACATGGGAGTGAAGGTCGTGGATGTTGTTGCTCTTTTTCTGCCAGATCCACAGCAGTTCGTCCACGCAGGAACGCAGGAACGTGCGCCGGATGGTCAGAATGGGGAATTCCTCCTGCAGATTGTAGCGGTTGACAATGCCGAAGGACTTGACGGTGTGTGCCGGGGTGCCGTCCTCCCACTTCGGGCGTACTTCCAGTTCCGTATCCCAATATCCGTGGTCAAGGATCTGGCGGCAGTTGGCGATAAAAATCTCATCTGCTCTGCTCATCCTTAAACACCTCCTGAATTTCTATAATACCAAAAAATTATAGCATAATTCCCCGGGGCTTGTCCACCAAAAAAGGTTGCCGAGTAAGTTTCTTGGTGGTATACTGTAATTTGTAGAACTATGAGAACAAGAGGAACACAATGGATACAAAAATCACCACTTTTTCTGACCTCGGTATTCCGGAGGACATACTCAAGGCCCTGCAGGACAAGGGCTACGAATATCCCACCCGCGTGCAGGAGGAGGCCATTCCTCCCATGATGCAGGGCAGGGACATCATCGCCAAGGCCCCCACGGGCACGGGCAAGACGTTCGCGTTTGGTATCCCCATGATTACCCATATCGACAAGAATTCTGACGATCTGCAGGGCCTGGTGCTGGCCCCCACCCGGGAGTTGGCCATCCAGATCTGCGATGAACTGCGCTCCCTTCTGACCCACACCCAGGGCATCCGGGTGGCGGTGGTCTACGGCGGCGCCAAGATGGATCCGCAGATCCGTCAGCTGCAGAAGAAACCCCAGATCGTGGTGGCCACCCCCGGCCGCCTGATGGATCACTACCGCCATCGCCATCTGAGCCTGAATAAGGTGCACACCGTGGTGTTGGACGAGGCCGACCGTATGCTGGATATGGGCTTCTTCAAGGACGTGACCGGCATTCTGGATAAAATCAAGAACAAAAAGTGCATGGGCCTGTTCTCCGCCACTATCTCCCAGGAGGTCATGACCGTTTCCTGGATGTATCAGCGCGACGAGGTGGAGATCACCGTCCAGCCCGTGGCGGAATCCCGCCCGGACATCGACCAGTTCTCCCTGCGCGTGCCTGCTTTGGAGAAGGAGGCCGCGGTATACTGGCTTCTGAACACCCAGGGCTTTGAGCGGGTGATCATTTTCTGCAACACCAAGTCCGCCTGCCAGAGCGTTTCGGACAATCTGCACCGGGCGGGCATTGACGCCGACTGCATCCACGGTGACATTCAGCAGTCCAAGCGCGAAAAGACCATGCAGTGCTACCGTGACGGAAAGCTCAAGGTGCTGGTGGCTACGGATGTGGCGTCCCGCGGCATCGACGTGGATGACGTGGAAGTGGTCATTAATTTCGATGTGCCCATGGAGAACGAATATTACATCCATCGCATCGGCCGCACGGCCCGCGCCGGCAAGAAGGGCGCGGCCTGGAGCATCATCGGTAACTTTACTGAGCAGGCCAAGTTGGATGAAATTGCAAAGTATTCCAACTTTACGGTCCGCGCCATGGTCATCACCGAGGACGGCGTTCTGGCTGACGCACCGGTGCGAAAGAGCACCCCACAGATGGGACGGCGCAGAAGATGACGGCCTTGGAGCGCGGCATGATGCTTCTTTGCTGCCCTTTGGGGCAGAGCGAGGTGAAACCACTCTCAGGCGCGGAGTTCATGCGTCTGGAGCGGGCGTTATTTGAAAAATCGGACGCAGAAGGGGAGGTCACGCCCCAGGCCCTGATGGCAGATGGCATCGACCCTGATCTGGCAGATCGCATCTGCGCCCTGCTGGATCGGGAAGAGCTGCTGGATCGCTATCTTGCCAAAGGGCGGCAGCTGGGCATCGGCGTGCTGACACGTCTGAATCCTGCCTATCCCCGGGTGCTGCTTTCCAAACTGCGGGAGCACGCGCCCATGGTGCTGTTCTATCGGGGCGATGCGGCGCTGCTGCAAAGCCGCTGCGTAGGCCTGGTGGGATCCCGGAAGCTTTCGCCCATGGGCGAGGCCTTTGCCCGCCGGGTGGGCGCTCTGTGCGCCGTGGAGGGCATGAGCCTGGTCTCCGGCGGCGCGGCGGGCGCCGATCGTGCCGCTCAGCAGGCCTGCAGCGCCCTGGAGGGAAGCGTGATCGTCTTTGCCGCCGATCGACTCATGGATCATCCGCAGCAGGCGAAGACTCTGTACTGTAGCGAGGAAGGTTACGAAATTGCCTTCTCCACGCCCCGGGCCCACAGCCGGAACCGGCTGATCCACGCTTTTGCAGAGCGCACCTTTGTGGCCCAATGCACCCACGGCAGTGGTGGCACATGGACGGGCACGGTGGAGAATCTGAAGAAGGAGTATTCTCCCGTGATCTGCCACAAGGATGGCTCGAAGGCGATGCAGGCGCTGCAGGATCTGGGCGCCGAAATGCTGGATTATGAAGACCTGACCAGTGTGCTGTTTCCCGAACGGGCGCAGGAAAAGGCTTAAAATGGATTTGCACTTTGCGGGTTTTCGCAATATAATGTTGTGATCAAACCTGCCGGGAGGCGTTCTTATGTGTGGGATTGTTGGATACATTGGCCGGGAAGCGGCTGCGCCGATCCTGTTGGACGGTTTGCAGCGGCTGGAATACCGGGGATATGACTCCGCCGGTATCGCCGTGCATTCCGAGCAGAACGGTCTGCAGATCGTCAAGACCAAGGGCCGTCTGCAGGCGCTGGTGGATATTGTTTCTACCGGAAAGCCTCTTACGGGTACCATGGGCATCGGCCACACCCGCTGGGCTACCCACGGAGAGCCGTCGGATGAGAACTCCCATCCCCATGTGAGTGAGGATGGCCGCATCGCGGTGGTGCACAACGGGATCATTGAAAACTACATACAAATCAAGGAATTTTTGCAGGGCAAGGGTGTGCAGTTCCGTTCTCAGACGGATACGGAGGTCATCGCCCACCTGTTGGAGTATTATTACGACGGCGACATTCTACAGGCGGTGGCCAGTGTGCTGCATATCATTGAAGGAAGCTACGCCCTGGGCATCATCTGCGCTGAGGAGTCCTCCCGCCTGATCGCGGCCCGCAAGGACTCGCCCCTGATTCTGGGCTATTCCGAGAAAGGCAGCTTTCTGGCCTCGGATGTAACGGCCATCATCCGCCACACCCGGGATGTCAGCTACATGGAGGACGGCGAGATCGCTGTTCTGGATGAAAACGGGATTCGCGTGTTCAACACCATGCTGGAAAGTGTGGAAAAAGAACATAGCTTTGTGGATTGGGAAGTCTCCGCCGCGGAAAAGGGCGGCTATGAGCACTTCATGTTCAAGGAGATCATGGAGCAGCCCGAGGCCATCCGAAAGACGGCCTTTTCCCGCATTGTCGACGGTCGGATTGTTTTTGAAGGGCTGCATTTGAACGAGGAATTCATCCAGTCGCTGAAAAAGATCCACATCATTGCCTGCGGCTCGTCTTATCACGTGGGCATGGTGGGCAAGTGCAATCTGGAGCGCCTGCTGCGCATCCCGGTGGAGGTCAGCCTGGCCTCGGAGTTCCGATATGCAGAGCCGATTCTGGACCAGGACGATCTTGTGATCGTCATCAGCCAATCCGGCGAGACGCTGGACACCATGGCGGCCATGCGCGAGGCGTCCCGTTTGGGCGCCAGGACGCTTGCCATTGTGAACGTGGTGGGCTCGTCCATCGCCAAGCAGGCCCACGATGTGCTCTATACCTGGGCAGGCCCCGAAATCGCTGTGGCCACCACCAAGGCCTATTCGACGCAGCTGGTGCTGCTTAATATGCTGGGCATTTACTTTGCCGACGTGCGCGGCAGCCTGGCTCCGGCGGAGTATGACCGCCTGATCCGCGAACTGCTGGAACTTCCGGCAAAGATGGAACAGCTTCTGGAAAAAAACGGCGACATTCAGTACTATGCCAGCCGCTATTTCAATCATGAGTCCGTCTTCTTCATTGGCCGCAATCTGGATTACGCATTGAGTTTGGAGGGCAGCCTTAAGCTCAAGGAGATCAGCTACATCCATTCCGAGGCCTATGCCGCGGGCGAACTCAAGCACGGCACCATTTCCCTGATTGTGCCCGGCACCCTGGTGGTGGCGGTGGGCACCTACGGCAAGCTCTTTGACAAGGCCATGAGCAACGTCATCGAGGTCAAGGCCCGGGGCGCGGATGTGCTGGCGCTGACCACGGAAGACCGCGCACCCGAGATGGCAAAGTATGTGGATGCGGTTCTGACCGTGCCCTCTGCCGACGATCTGTTCCTGCCCAACCTGGGCGTGGTACCGCTGCAGCTGTTTGCTTATTATGTGGCCCTGCATCGCGGCTGCGACATTGACAAACCGCGAAATCTGGCAAAATCTGTAACAGTGGAGTAAGGCTATGCAATTCAAAGGATTCTCACCGGAGACCATCGATTTTATGTGGGGCATCCGGTTTAACAACAACCGTGAATGGTTTTTGGAACATAAAAAAGACTATACCGACACACTCTATGAGCCTATGAAGGCGCTGGGTGCGGAACTGTATCCTGCCCTGCAGGATGTGCCCGGTATGGGCTATCGCGTTTCGCGCATTTATAAGGATGTTCGCTTTTCCACAGGAGATCCCTATAAAGATCATCTTTGGATCTGCTTCCGTCGGGAGACCAATCATTGGGGGCAGACGCCCACCTTGTATTTTGAACTCAGACCCGAAGAATATGACTTCGGTTTTGTCTATTGGCAGCCGCGGGCTGCGGTGATGCAGGCTTTCCGTCGGGATCTGGCCGAGCGCCCTGAGATCCTGCGCATGATCGAGCAGGCCGAGGCCGAGGCAGGCTGCACCCTGTCCGGCCCCGAGTATAAGCGCAAGGCGAATCAGGCACCCAGGGCCGAATTGGAGCGTTTTTACAACCTCAAGGGTTTGTGGGCCAGTGTCAGCAGCCAGCCCAACGAGCTGTTGTTCTCCCACGGCCTGGTGGACGTGGTGACAAAGACCCTCAAAGCACTGCTGCCTGTCAATGAGTATTTCTTCCAGCTGACCAACCAGATCATCGAATAACGAAAACGCCGTCATCAGGACGGCGTTTTTTTACGGCGAAAAAATACAGTTATGACATGATTTATGCCCGTGTGTTTTTCGCATTTTTCGGCATATTAAACGCAGGATACACAAATTTGTTGCGAAAGGGATGGGAATATGCGAAACACAATCAGGCGTTTGACGGCGCTGGCGCTGATTTGTTTGTCTTTGGCAGGCTCCTGCCTGGCCGCAGCGCCGCGGGCGCTGGTGCCGGTGGGGGAAGCAGTGGGACTGAAGCTCAATGCAAAGGGCATTGTCATTGCCGGATTTGAGGAAGAGTTTTCCTCTCCGGCGGAGCAGGCGGGCATGCAAAAGGGCGATGTGATCCTGTCCGTCAACGGGCAGGAAGTGAACGATTTGCAGGCGCTGGGGGAAGTTTTGAAGCAGGGCGGACGCATGAATCTGCAGGTGCAGCGCAACGGCAGGACGCTGCATGTTCAGGTCACGCCGCGCCGGGAAGGGGATACCTATCGCCTGGGCTGCTATGTGCGCGATGGCATTTCCGGCATCGGCACGGTGACCTTCTATGACCCCGAGACCGGGTGCTTCGGCGCCCTGGGCCATGGCGTCAGCGATCCGCAGACCCACGAACTGCTGCCCATTCGGGACGGCAGCGTGGTGGATACGAAGGTGACGCAGGTACAAAAGGGGTGTGTTGGCACACCCGGCGCACTGCGGGGCAGCTTTGAAGAGGAGAAGGCCCTGGGCAGCATTGAAAAGAATACCGATTGCGGCCTGTTCGGCGTGCTGGAACAGGTACCGGAGGGACAGGCGATTCCGGTGGCCCAGAAGGAACAGGTCCGACTGGGAGCGGCAACCATCCGCTCGAATGTGCAGGGCGACGAGGTGCGCGACTACGCGGTGACAATTGAGCAGGTGGAGCTGAATGAAGACGCGGACGGGCGGAATCTTCTGCTGCGGGTCATCGATCCGGTGCTCCTGGAGCAGACCGGTGGCATCGTGCAGGGCATGTCGGGCTCGCCCATCCTCCAAAATGGCCGAATTGTGGGAGCTGTCACGCATGTTCTCATAAATGACCCGACCAGGGGATATGGAATCTTTATAGAAAATATGCTTGAAGCCGCTGAAAACGGCGCAAATAAATCATAAACACCGAAGCACTCACCAGGGATGTTGTCCCTAAAGTGAGTGCTTCATTTATTTGGTAAGTCCATAATAAGGACAACATTAAGACAGAAAAAGGAGAAATCATGATGGCAAAATTTGTACCATTAACTTTTTTGAAAGACACAACAAGTATCGTTGAGTTTTGTCAGGAGTGTGGAGAACCTGTCTTTGTCACTCGCAACGGCACGCCGGAGCTGGTAATTATGGACAGTGAGTTCTTTGATGAGTATCTTCGTTATCGCAAGGAAGACGGCAGGCTGGATATCAGGAGAGAGTTTGCCAGCGTTCCGAAAACGATCACGATTAAGGATCTCAAAAATACTGGTGAGGTTTCTGATCTCTGTAGACAGACAAATGAGCCTGTCAGCATTATCCGGAATGGGTATAGCGTGCTGGTGATTATCAGCATTGCGGGATATGAGAAACGTCATGCGGAATTGTGGAAAGGTGGCGATTAAGCGTATCAGCCGGTGTAATGCGTAGAAAAGTTCATGAAAATATGGTATAATAATAATATATCGAAATGAGCGCTGAAGGGAGGAACTGGCATGGGGATTAGATTGACAGGTATAAGTACACCTATAGGTGGGGTATCATGGGAGTTCACTAAAAAAGAGGAAGAAACCACTATTCTTCCGATATTGCCGGGTCAAAAGATAAAAGTATTTATTAGCTCAATCTGTGGCGTGGAGAAATACGACAAAGTACGAGCTGAATTAAAAAGTTCTATTGAGGCTACACAATTGGCTGACGTGTATACTTTTGAGAGTAAAGGTGCGTCTACGTTGCCCGCAGGTGATCATTATATACTGGCATTAGAAGATAGCGACATTTGTATTTTTTTAATAGATAATGCAGATGGAATTAAGCCAGGAGTACAGGCTGAAATCGATGCTGTCAAAAAACATAATATTAAGGCTCTGTATTATTTCTGTGATGAAACACAAAAAGAAAAAACCGCACTGGAACAGAGCTTGATGGGAGCACATTTTGCCAAAAGCAAAACAGTTCACAGTTTTAGTGAATTAAGCCAAGATGGAGCCCAGGCATTGATAGATGATATCATTGCTGTATATCACTACTATTGTACCGGAAGAATAGTTTTGAACTCCGGTGAAAATAACGAAATTCAAGCGGTAGACATTGTGGGTACAGAAAAGTATCAGCTTCCTACAATCCCCAAATCCACATTAAAAAATGTAGATAAATGCAGAGATTATTTTTTGAAGTTTGTTCTTGGATATTCCCGAGGCAGATACCCGGATGAAACGGAAAAAACAAGTGAATTTGATGATTGGGCCATCCAGTTCCTCCCTGTATTATTTGAAGGTAAATCTATCAAACACTTCAATACTGCTATGTATCTGGATACATTGAAAGCGCAGCAAGATGATGGGCATTATCAAGTCGTTCAGATTCGCTGGCAAGCAATTCAGGCGTATTTTGCTGGAGATATCGAAAAGTGTGTAGAGTATCTTGAAGCAGCGTTAAATCTTGCAAAAGAAACTAATCAACACACATGGGTCATAAAAGATATTCTGGTGGATCTGCGCAATCAGCACTGGACTCGTTGCACCGTAAGAAATGAGTATTTTGATACACCCGCACAAAAGGAATTAACAGAAAGTAGCGAAGAACTCTATTATCCTATTCTGGACCGCATCCATGAATCGTTACACGAAAAATACATAGAGGGTTTGTATAAGAAGAAAACAGGTTCTCCTTATTCAGTCACCATAGGCAACAACTTAGATCAGTATGGTGAAATGCTTGCAAGTTCTCTCATTGTATCTATGTATAATGGTTCATTGACTCATATTTTACTTATTTACGAGAAAATCAGGGATTTTGTATTCTATTTGAGTTGTAAATATGATGATTGGAATTTCAGACTCAACCTGTACAAAATTGCAATTTTTGAAGGAAAAGAAAAGGAAATCAAAGGTATTCAGGACTCTTATCCGGAGGTTTTGAATAATTTAACCGCTGACGAAGCAGCATCAATTATGGATTTTTGTTTGAACCATCCAATAAAGTATAAGAGATTAAGCAGTCAACTTTTGGCGTTCGGTTCAGTAGGATATTTTCTGGATGATAAATGCTATGAATCTTGCGAAAAATCCATTGTTGGCGAAATCAAATCATGGTTGAGTAGTGATACTTCTGTTGTGGCTATAGGCCAAAACATATTCAAGTGTCTCTCCGGAGTAGCTTATCGTATGTCACAAGATATGCTCAGCGAAATATGCTGTCAATTCATTGAAAGGCATTATAGTCGCTGGTATATGGATATGTTTAAGTTCATTGCTAATCGCATTGATCTTAGAAAAATGAGCGATGATTCTGCAAAAGCGCTGGTTGAACATATTAATTGTGTGCTTGATAGTGAAAAGGAACGAGAGCAGATAAAGTATTCTCCTGCCTTTTTGTGTGTCCTCAGAAAGCAAAACCGTTCTCTTACAGAGGAAATGGATAAAAAGATAGCTGAATACTTATCAAGCTATTACGAAGGTACCTATAAATTAGAAACCACCGAAGATGGAAATAAAGATATGCCTGTGTTCGTGAAAGGATACGTAGAACGTATTCGAAAAAGCAATGAAACGCAGGGAAAAGATGGTGTTTATTTTGGGCACGGCACACGTGAGATTGCAACAGTTAGATCCATTTTGTTAGGAAAAGAGCTCACATACGATGTGGATACCATGGACATGCTTATCTCAGTAGTTGCAGATACCCTTCTGATTTCCAAAGAAGGAATTTCTACAAAACTTGATGCGATAGCGCTTCTCATTTGTATTGCAGTAAAATATCCTGAAGACTATACAAGAAATCAAGGGGTATATGAAAAACTGTTTGAGCAGCAGAAGACCATTGAAGTTGCCAACAATTCGATTATTTCATCTAATATCGATAGCATTTCCTTGAAAATCGGATTGCAGCTATTATATACGGCCATGGGCAAAGATGTGTACGCTGAAATGCTTGAGTTAATGCCGTATATTCAGGGAGATGTTGCAACAACAATCGCAGTAACTCACCTGATCGTTGAATATTTGGAGAGTTCAGAAGATGTTATGTTACCGTCCAGAGTGGAGGCAATTATCCTTCAAAATGTTTTACAGTGGCTCCATTCTGAATATTCAGATATCAGATGGAATGCCACACGCATTCTTCTTACCATGTCTCGTAATCCGGAGAATTGCGGTATCGTAAACCATCAGTTGGTGAATCTTATTGATTCTAATAGCGTATACATCAAAAACTTGATTATGCGACACCTCCATAAATTGAACGGAATTACTGAAGGAACAAAAGAGTATATTATTTTCAAATGTAAACATGATGCCAATTTTGTTGTTAGAATGGTTTGTGCAGAAATGAATGAAACAGATTTGGTGGAAGAATAATATTACATACGAATTTCTTTGTTTTTAGTTTCAAACGTATAAATTGCTGTCGAATAAGCAAAAATGTTGTCCCTAATGAACATCAAACTTGAGCGGCTCTCCCATCATCCAGGACGGCAAACTGGTGGGTGCTGTAACTCACGTTTTGGTAAATCAACCAGATACCGGATATGGCATTTTTATCGAGAATATGTTGGAAGCGGCATAGGGAGGGGAACGGATGAAATTTGAGGAAGTACCCGTTGGCTTTGGTCTGGCCCTTGTCAGAAATGAGGAGGCAACCAATGCCTTTGCGATGATGACTCGGGAGCAAAAGCAGGAAATCTGGTCAAGAGCGCGCCGTGCCCGATCCAAAGAGGAGATGAATCAGGTCGTAAACAGCATTCTCTCACAGCAGACGTGCGTGTAGGACAGGGGCGATTGCCCCTGTCTTTTTTTGCAGTTTGTGATATAATGAAAAAGCCATCAAAAAAGAAGAGAGGGAAATAGGATGCAGACATTGGTGGAGGATTACAAAAAAGAAGCGCAGCAAAGATGGGGCGGCACAAGCACATATCAAGAATACGAAGAAAAGACGAAAGGTACTTCCAAAGAACAGCAGAACGCTGCCGCGGTAGGCTTGGATGCAATCATGGGAGAATTCGCCGTGAGCATGAAGCGCGGCAACGCGCCCGAGTG
The DNA here is from genome assembly GCA_015067925.1 of Oscillospiraceae bacterium. Taxonomy (GTDB): domain Bacteria; phylum Bacillota; class Clostridia; order Oscillospirales; family Oscillospiraceae; genus SIG488. The sequence continues at coordinate 10,574 of SVLN01000005.1, read as the reverse complement.
CGACGGGGCGCAGGAGCTTGTGCAGGAACTGCAGGCATACATCACCGAACATTTTTATACCTGCACCAATGAGATCTTAGCCGGTCTGGGGCAGATGTATGTGCAAGATGAGCGATTCCGGGAGAACATCGACAAGCACGCAGACGGAACGGCTGCGTTTGTGGCGGAGGCCATTCGGCATTATTGCCGATGAATATTGGAGACAGGGGCAATTGCCCCTGTCTTTTTGCTGCTGCGCGTGCTATAATGGACAAAATGATACATAGGGAGGAAGCAACTATGCAGAAATATGTGGATTACATCACTGAGGTCACCTGTCAGCTTCTGGCAATTGACAGCCCCACCGGCTATACGAAGAAAGCCGCGGAATTTGTGATGGAAGAATACAAAAAGATGGGCTACGATGCCAGGATGACTGTAAAGGGCTGCGTGCTGGCAGATCTGGGCGGTAAGAACAAGGACAACGGCATTGTTCTGGCTGCCCATACGGACACCCTGGGCGCCATGGTCTCGGAAATCAAGGGCAACGGCAATCTGAAGGTCTCGCCCCTGGGCGGCATGAATCCCAACAACGCCGAGGCGGAGAACTGCCGCATCGTCACCCGCTTTGACGGCGTGTATGAGGGAACCTTCCAGATGAACAATGCCTCCGTGCACGTCAACGCTTCCTATAGCAGCGCGAAGCGTCAGTATGCCGATATGGAAGTGGTTCTGGACGAGGTGGTCAACTGCAAGGACGACACCGAGAAGCTGGGCATCATGGTGGGCGATATCGTGTGCTTTGACCCCAGAACCACCGTGACGGAGAAAGGCTACATCAAGAGCCGTTTCCTCGATGACAAGCTGAGCGTGGGCATCCTCTTGGGCTACGCCAAGTATCTGAAGGACAACAACATCGAACTGGAAAACCGCCAGTATCACTACATCACCGTCTATGAGGAAGTGGGCCACGGCGGCGCGGCTTCCATTCCCGAGGGCGTGACCGAGATGATTTCTGTGGACATGGGCTGCGTGGGTGACGGCCTGACCTGTGATGAACACATGGTCTCTATCTGCGCCAAGGACTCCCGCGGACCGTACAACTATGATGTGGTCACAGGCCTCATCAAGGCTGCCAAGGAGAACGACATCAACTTCGCCGTGGATATTTATCCCTTCTATGGCTCTGATGTGGACGCCACCCTGGAGGCCGGCTATGACATTCGCCACGGCCTGATCGGTGCAGGCGTGTACGCTTCCCATGGCTATGAAAGAAGCCACAAGGACGGCGTGGAGAACACCCTGAAGCTGCTCGTGGCGTACTGCAAATAACGAAGTAGAATAAGACAGGGGCATTTGCCCCTGTCTTTTTGCGTATGAGTTTGCTATACTAAAGAAAACCGGAAAGGAGTGGACGGCATGGAGTTTCTCATTCGAACCGCAACGAGGCAGGACGCCGAGACGATCAACGCCCTGTTTGTGCAGATGCTTTGCGCCGTCTGCGGCCAAACGGAGGAAACGGGCTATCCGGCAGGGAGCTTGGAGGCTTACTTCTGCGGAGGAGAAGATCGTATTTTCGTGGCAGAGCAGCAGGGTGAAACGATTGCCTACCTTGCCCTGGAAGTGCATCACGAGGAAGAGAGCTTCGTGTACTGCGACGACTTCTGCGTGCGGGAGGACCTGCGGGGGCAAGGGATCGGCTCGGCGCTGCTGAGCGAGGCGGAAGACTACGCGCGGCGCATCGGCCTTGACACTATGATGCTGCATGTGCAGAAGCACAACCGGGCAGCCATCGGGTTTTATGTGCATCGCGGGTTTTCCGTTCTGTCCGAGGAGGACTCGCGCCTGCGCATGATTCTGCATCCGGGCCCAAAGCGGGCGGCGGAGCGTGTTGCACGAATGGAGGCGCATCTGGATGCGCTGCAGCAGGCGGTGCGGGAAGGAAAGAACTGGGCAGATCCCACTTCGTCGCTGGCACAAATGCTGCAGGAACTGATGGATTATTACGAAAACGGCCCTTGGCTGGAAGACTTTGAGCGCGATGAGCGGGGCGAGCTACCCAAAAATTTGAAGCGCGGCGTTCTGAGTGAGGACGCGGTATATGACCTGTTGTGTGAAACGGATCTGGAAGGAAGTGCTGTGTTGTATGAAGATTTATGATATTTCTCAGGAGCTGTTCGGCTGTGTGGTGTTTCCCGGCGATCCTGTGCCGGAACTGCAGGCCATCAGCCGCATGAAAGATGGTGCGCTCTACAACCTCACGTCTCTGAGCCTGTGCGCCCACAATGGTACCCATGTGGATGCACCGTTCCACTTTATTGCCGACGGCAAGACGGTGGATGAGCTTTGTCTGACCTCCCTCATCGGATCTGCCTTTGTGGCCGAGCTCGAGGGCGAGGTAACCGCCGCCGATGCGCAGAACATTCTGGCGTGCGCCCAGGCAGCGGACGCCGAGGCAGCCAAGCGAATCCTCATCAAGGGAAAGGCCGTGGTCACCCTGGATGCGGCCCAGGTGTTTGCCCAGGCAGGGATTCTGCTTCTGGGCAACGAGTCCCAGACCGTCGGACCGGAGGACGGTCCCATGGCGGTGCATCAGCTGCTCTTGGGAAAGGAAGTTGTGCTTTTAGAGGGCATCCGTCTGGCGGAAGTGCCGGAAGGCGTGTACCTTCTGAACGCCGCGCCCATCAACTTGGGCGGATGTGACGGCGCACCCTGCCGGGCAGTGCTGCTGGAGATGCCGTGATGGACCACAGTGCTTATGAAAGAATGGTTCCCGGGAGCAAAACAGCGGTTCTGATGATCCACGGCATCGCCGGGACCCCAGCACATTTTCGCCATCTGATTCCCGTGATTCCGGCGGAATTCTCCGCCCGGAGCATTCTGCTTTCCGGTCACGGCGGCAAGGTGACAGACATGGGCAAAACCAATATGAATGCCTGGAAGCGGCAGGTGAATGAGGCGCTGCAGCAGTTGCTATCCCAGCACGAGAAGGTCTATCTTGTGGCTCATTCCATGGGCACGCTCTTCGCCCTGCGCGCGGCGGTGGAGCAGCCGCAGCGCATTGCGGGACTTTTCCTGCTGGCGGTTCCCACCAGACCCCATGTGCGCCTTTCTACCATGGCCACATCCTTGCGGGTGGCCTGGGGCAAGGTGAAAGAAACGGACACCAGGGCCCTTGCCATGCGGGACAATACCAGCATTCACATTGAACGGAATCTGTTCAAATACCTCACTTGGGTGCCCAGGTTTCTGGAGCTGTTTGCCGAGATTGCCAGCGTAAAAAAGCTGCTGCCCCGGCTTGAGGTGCCGTGCCTGACGTTCCAGTCTCATGTGGATGAACTGGTGTCCATTCGTTCGTGCAACGATCTGGAGAACCACCCGTATATTCACAACACGGTGCTGTACCACTCGGGCCATTTTGCTTACAGTGAGGATGACCTGCAGCTGCTGTGCCATCGCCTGAAGGATTTTCTGAAATAAAAAAGACGGCAGAGGAGAAATCCTCTGCCGTTGCCGTTATTTTAATGGTTGCACAGAGCCCAGAAGGCCACCGCGCTGGCGGCGGCGACGTTCAAAGAGTCCACGCCGTGGCTCATAGGGATGCGCACGGTGTAGTCGCTCTCCTCGATGGTGGAATTGGCCAGGCCGTCACCCTCGGTGCCTAAGATGATGGCCAGCTTTTCCTCCGCTGCCAGCTGAGGATCGGAGATGCTCAGTGAGTCATCCCGCAGAGCCATGGCTGCGGTGCGGAAGCCCAACTCGTGCAGCTGATGGGTGGAGGCAGTTTCACCGTCCAAAAATGTCCAGGGAATCTGGAACACCGTTCCCATGCTCACGCGGATGGCGCGGCGGTACAGGGGATTGCTGCTGTTTCCCGTCAAAAGCACGGCATCTACGTTCAGGGCCGCGGCGGAACGGAAAATGGCGCCGATGTTGGTGGGGTTCATCACATTCTCCAACACGGCGACTCGGTGGGCACCTTCGCAGACCTGCGCGGGGGTGGGAAGGAGTGGCCTGCGCATGGCGCAGAGCATGCCCCGGGTGAGCTGAAAGCCGGTGAGCTGGGTGAGCACATCGAACTCGGCGGTGTAGACTGGTACGCTGCCACAACGCGCAAGGATGGCCTCGGCCTGGGTGTCCACGTGGCGTGTTTCCATCAAAAAGCTCACGGCTTCGCAGCCGGCGTCCAGGGCGCGCTCGATGACCTTGGGACTCTCGGCAATAAAAATGCCCTCTTCGGGATGCTCCCGGTTGAGCAGCTGCACCTCGGTCTTGCGGGCGTAGAGATCCAGCTCCGGGGCAAGAAAATCGGTGATGGGAATGATGTTCGGCATAACGGCTCCTAAAAGAAAGGATGTTCCTATTATAATCCGGGCGCATGGCCCTGTCAAACAGCTCAAGAGAAGTGCTTATGACAAAAATGGGAAATCATGGTATGATGTAATAGAATATTTCTATAGAGACTGTAAGATTTGAATTCGGAAGTTGTGTATAGAGGTGAAAGGGAGTGAAAGCAGATGGATGACGCAAAAATTGTTCAATTATATTGGGCCAGGAATGAGCAGGCAATCCCTGCCACTGCCGACAAGTACGGCAACTACTGCGCTTCGATTGCCAAGAACATTTTGGGTAACAAGGAAGATTCCGATGAATGCGTGAATGATACATACCTGAACGCATGGAATTCCATACCTCCGCATAGGCCGAGTGTTTTATCTGCATTTCTTGGAAAAATTACAAGAAATTTGGCACTAAACCGATACAAACACAATACTGCCAGCAAACGAGGCGGCGGACAAACTGTGGAGATTTTTGACGAAATTGCGGAGATTGTATCTGGTACAAACGGCGTGGAACAAGAGATTAATCGCAAAGAACTGCTCCGAGCCATTGGTGGTTTTCTGGACAGGCTTCCAATGGATAAGAAAAGCATTTTTGTTTGCCGGTACTGGTATTTCGACAGCATTTTTGATATTGCAAATCAGTTTGGCATGACAGAGAACAACGTCTCCGTGACACTGAACCGTCTCCGCCTTAAACTGCGCAAATACCTTTTAGAAAGAGGATATGAGTTATGAGGGAAGAAACATTTTGTGAAATCCTTGGAGAAATCGACGACCGGCATATTGTAGACGCCAAACAAAAACACAAGGCAAAGAGAACTGTGTGGTTCAAATGGGGGACAATGGCTGCTTGCTTGTGCTTGGTGATTCTAGGAGCAACCTTGTGGCACAGTATTGATCCTGTAAGGAAACCCCAAGAAGACGAGCCTGTTTCTGCCGGAGGAATGTGGCCAGAAGGCGTGGATCCAATTGTAGCAAGTCTGGCGGTAAGCCCCACCGGTGTGGATCTGCGGGATGTTGCAGATGCCACCCTAATTGACATCAGCGAAGAGGATGCACAAGCTGTGGAAAATTTGGGAGCCTACATCCCGGAAACATTGCCGGAGGGGATCTGCTTCGGCAATGCGGGGTATTATGAGACCATTATGAAAAATGGTACCCGATATCATATGATTCGTGTAACTTACGCATCGAAGAACGAGGGAAGCACATCTGCAATGAATAGCGATACTGCGTTGCTGTGGATGGTGTGGGGACATCTTCCTGATGAGTCCCTGCCAATTTACCAACCGGAGAAAGTGTCTGCGCAGATCATTGACCAGCACGGTGGTGGTGTGTTTTATATCAACTACGATGGTATCTATGTTGGAATTAGTCAGATGGATATCGAAACAGAGCAGCTGCTTGCTATGATCAAGTCGCTTGAGTAAAATGGCTGGTTCACAAAAAGAAAACCTGATTGTGCTGTTTGAATGGAATACGAGAAAAGGCTCCTATCCAGATCGGGTGGGAGCCTTTCATATGGTGAGAACGAAAAGGGGAGAGAAAAGGCAGGAAAGCGTTGACTTGCACGGAGCATTGGGATAAAATTACTGTGTATTGCAAACGGTTATCCCCATCCCACAGACACAAAAAAGCGAGGGAAAACGATATGAAAGTGACACTTCAGAATCTGACGAAAGAGTTCCCCGGCCGCGGCAAAAACGCCAAAAAGGTGGTCGCGGTCAATGACTTTACCTTTGAGATTCCGGACGGCAAGCTCATTGGCCTGCTGGGCCCTTCCGGCTGCGGAAAGAGCACGACCCTGCATCTGCTCTCCGGCCTGCAGACGCCCACTTCCGGCAAGATCTTCTTCGGTGAGGATGACGTGACCAACGTGCCTGCCGAGCATCGCGGTGTGGGCCTGGTGTTCCAGAACTATGCCCTGTATCCCCATCTGACGGTGGGGCAGAACATCATGTTCCCTCTGGGCAACCTGAAGGGCGATCAGAAGCTTTCCAAGGCGGAAATGTTCGAGCGCGCCAAGGAAGCCGCTGCCCTGGTGCAGCTGGATGAATTGATGGACCGCAAGCCGTCGGAGCTCTCCGGTGGCCAGCAGCAGCGTGTGGCCATTGCCCGCGCCCTGGTCAAGACCCCCAGAGTTCTGCTGCTGGACGAGCCCCTTTCCAACCTGGACGCCCGTCTGAGACTGCAGACGAGAGAAGAGATTCGCCGCATCCAGCGCCGCACCGGCGTGACCACGGTCTTTGTTACCCACGACCAGGAGGAGGCCATGAGCATCTCCGACCTGATCGTTGTGATGAGGGACGGCGTGGTGCAGCAGATCGGCGCACCCCAGGAGGTTTACGATGATCCCTGCAACCTCTTTGTGGCCAAGTTCCTGGGCACGCCGCCCATCAACGTCTTTGCAGGTGAGGTGAAGGGCGGAAAGCTCTTCATCGGCGGCGAAATGGTACTGGACGTTCCCGGCGCGAGAGATGGCAAGGTGCATGTGGCCATCCGTCCCGAGGGCTTTGTCCCGGCTGCCGACGGCGCCCTGACCTGCTCCTTGGAGCGGGTGGAGATCATGGGCCGTGACATCAGCGTGGTCTGCGGCCACGATGAGAGCGAGAACGACATTGTCCGCGCCATCATCTCGGCAGAGGATAAGCCGGATGAGGACGCAGCTGTTGTGCACTTCAACTTAAAGCCTTATAAGGTCGACCTGTTCGACTATGAGACCGAAGCGCGCATTGAGTTTGCACTTGCTTAAGCGGGAGGCAGCACATGGAAAAAAGAAATTGGAAAGCCTGGCTGTATCTGCTGCCGGCGATCGCATTTCTGGGTGTGTTTATGGTCTATCCTCTGGTGGACGTGTTTGTCTACTCCTTTGAGGAAGGCTACAACTCCGCATCCCAGACCTACTTCGGCGTGGGCGCGTACAATTACCAGTACATCCTGCGCGATCCCTACTTCCTGCAGGCGGTGAAGAACACCTTTATCCTGGTCATTATCACCGTTCCTGTTTCCACGGGCCTGGCCCTGCTCATTTCCGTGGGATTGAACTCCATCGCCAAGCTCAAAGAGCTTTACCAGACCATCTACTTCCTGCCCTACGTCACCAACACCCTGGCCGTCGGTCTGGTGTTTATGATCCTGTTCAAGCAGACGCCCTACTCCGAGGGCATGGTGAACCTGCTCATCAACTGGTTCGGCGGCGAGTCGGTGGACTTCATCACCGGCCCCTACTGGGCTAAGATGTTCGTGCTGTGCTTCTACACAGTCTGGGTGGTGCTGCCCTTCAAGATCCTGATTCTCACCAGCGCTCTGGCCTCCGTGAAGCAGGATTATTACAACGCCGCTAAGGTGGACGGCACCGGCAAGTGGCGCATCTTCCGCCAGATCACCCTGCCGATGATTTCGCCCATGATCTTCTACCTGGTCATCACCGGCTTCATCGGCGCCTTCAAGGCCTATTCAGACGCCGTGGCCCTGTTCGGCACGGATCTGAACGCTGCCGGCATGAACACCATCGTGGGTTATGTGTACGACATGCTCTACGGTAACGCCGGCGGCTATCCGTCCTATGCTTCGGCAGCCGCCATCGTGCTCTTTGCCATCGTTCTGACCATCACGGTGATTAACCTGCTGGTCAGCCGCAAGCATGTGCACTATTCGTGAGGTAAGCAAGATGGAAAAGAAAGTTGATTACCTGAAAATTGAACAGGCGGCGAAGACGCGCAAAATCGTGCGCAATGTGATCGTCTACACCCTTCTGACCTTCTGGGCCATTATGGTGCTCTTCCCGTTCTACTGGATGATCCTCTCGTCCTTCAAGAGCTACTCCGCTTACAACGCCGAGTACATTCCTAAGTTTTTCACCCTTTCGCCCACTCTGGAGAACTACGTCTCCGCCTTCACCGCGGTGAGCCTGGGCCGGTATTTCCTCAATACCGTGATTTTCACCCTCTCCACCACGGCGATCATGCTGGTGGTGACGGTCCTGGCGGCCTTTGCCTTTGCCCGGCTGAACTTCCGGGGCAAGAACCTGGTGTTCACCCTGTTCCTGGCTCTGATGATGATTCCGGGCGAACTGGTGGTCATCACGAACTTCGTGACCATCACCACCTTGGAGCTGCGCAACACCTTCACGGGCCTGATTTTGCCCAGCGTGACCTCGGTGTTTTACATCTATCTGCTGCGTGAGAACTTTGCCCAGATCCCGGATGAGCTCTATTACGCCGCCAAGGTGGACGGCACCTCGGACTTGAAGTACCTTCTCAAGGTCATGGTGCCCATCTGCCGACCCACCATCATTACGGTGACCATCCTGAAGGTTATCGAGTGCTGGAACAGCTACGTCTGGCCCAGACTCATCACTGACAACGAGATGTACTTCCTGGTTTCCAACGGCATCCAGGAGATCCGCGAGAACGGCTTCGGCCGCGAGAACATCCCCGCCATGATGGCGGCGGTTGTGGTCATCTCCGTGCCGCTGATTATTCTGTTTTTGATCTTCCACAAGAAGATCATGGAGGGCGTCCGCAGGGGAGGTACCAAGGGATGAAAAAGAGAATTGTTTGCCTCATTCTGGCGCTTCTTGCCCTTTGCCTGTGCCTGACGGGCTGCCACGGCTCCAAGGGTCTGCCGGCCTTTGTGGTGCCGGAGGAATTTGACGAGAGCCGCACGTATGAAATTACCTTCTGGGCCAAGAACGATACCAACCTGACTCAGGCGAACCTGTACCGCCAGGTGATTGCTGACTTTGAGGAGCTTTATCCCAATATCAAAGTCAGCCTGCGCTTGTATACGGACTACGGCCGCATCTACAATGACGTCATCACCAACATCGCCACCCAGACAACGCCCAATGTTTGCATCACCTATCCCGACCACATTGCCACCTACCTGACGGGTACCAACAGCGTTGTCAGCCTGGATGAGCTCTTTGCAGACGCCGATTATGGCCTGGGCGGCAGCAAGGTGAAGTTCGACGGTCCTACCAAGGAAGAAATCATTCCCGAATTTTTGCAGGAGTGTTCCTTCAATGACCTTTACTACGCCATTCCCTTTATGCGTTCCACCGAGGCCTGCTATGTGAACAAGACTTATGTGGAGGCGCTGGGATTCACCCTGCCGGAGATTCTGACCTGGGATTTTGTATGGGAAGTTTCCGAGGCGGCCACTGCCAAGGACGAGGAGGGCAACTTCCTTATCAATGGCCAGAAGGTGATGCTCCCGTTCATCTACAAGTCCACGGATAATATGATGATTACCATGCTGCGTCAGCTGGGCGCGGACTATTCCACCTCCGAGGGTGAGATCCTGATCTTCAACGACACCACCAGGCAACTGTTGGAAACCGTGCAGTCCCACGTGGAGACGAAGGCATTCTCCACCTTCAAGATTTCCGGCTACCCTGCGAACTACCTCAATGCCGGCCAATGCATTTTCGCCATCGACTCCACCGCCGGCGCCACCTGGATGGGCTCCGATGCCCCGCTGGTGGATATCCCGGAGGAGAATCTGGTGCAGTTCGAGACCGAAGTGATGATGATTCCCCAGTTTGACCCGGAAAACCCGAAGATGATCTCCCAGGGACCGTCCGTGTGCGTGTTCAACAAGGCCGATCCCCAGGAAGTTCTGGCCTCGTGGCTGTTTGCCCAGTATCTTCTGACCAACGAAATGCAGATCTGCTACGCCCAGACCGAGGGCTATGTGCCCGTCACCTCCAAGGCCCAGGATTCTGCCGAGTATCAGGATTACCTGGCCCGGGCAGGGGAGGACAACGAGCTTTATTACGATGTGAAGCTCGAGGCCACGGAGCTTCTGCGGGAGAACGTGGAAAACACCTTTGTTACCGCTGTGTTCAATGGTTCCGCTTCCCTGCGTGACGCGGCGGGCATGCTGATTGAAAACGTAGCCAAGTCCACAAACCGCAAGCAGACCGTAGACGACGCGTACTACGAAAAGCTTTACACCGATATGCGCACCCTCTATCATTTGGATCAGACGGGCCTGGCCACCGCCGGCAAGGCGGAACTGGGAGAGCTGCCCGGCACAGCGACTGTGCTGGTCTGGGGCCTGGTGGCGGTTTGGCTTGCAATCGGTGTTTATTCGCTGGTCAATTTGGTCAAAAAGAAGAAATTGACAAAGTTTTTGAAAGAACATTGATTTCTGAATCTTTTGATGTATAATGATTTTGTTCAAACGAACATCAACTCGTAAAGGAGAAATTAAAATGAAGAGAGTTTTTGCTCTGGCTCTGGTTTT
>SVLN01000004.1 GCA_015067925.1 Oscillospiraceae bacterium | reverse complement strand
AGCCGAATTGTCTTTGTTTCTCATTCGGGTATAATTCCACTTTTCTGACAAACAATAGGTTCCGTGGGAAACAAAACAAAAGGAGAGGCAATATGAAAGCAACCGGAATCGTTCGAAGAATTGACGACCTTGGCCGCGTGGTCATCCCCAAGGAGATCCGCCGCACCCTGCGCATCCGCGAGGGCGACCCCCTGGAGATCTACACCGAAAAGGATGGCGAGGTCATCTTCAAAAAATACTCCCCCATGGGGGATCTGGCGGATTTTGCCGGTATGATCTGTGACTCCATCGGCAAGAACACCGGCCACATGGCCGCTGTGGCCGACCGGGACAGCATCATCGCCCTGTCGGGCGCACCCCGGCGGGAGCTGATGGATAAGCGCATCAGCCAGGACTTAGAGCAGCTGTTGGAGCAGCGCAAGAGCTACCGCTCCATGGGCACCGGCCGCCTGCCGGTCACCGAGGGCCAGGAGCGCTACTTCGTGGGCGCCGCCGCGCCCATCCTGTCCGAGGGCGACCTGATGGGTTCCGTGATGATCCTGGCCGATGAATCCACCGGCGAGATCGGAGAATCCGACCTGAAGCTGGCCCAGACCGTTGCCGGTTTTCTGGGCAGGCAGATGGAATCGTAACCGTTTTGGTTGCGCCCGGGGCAAAACCGTCGTATAATAAGGAAAAACGACGGAAGGGTGAGGAGCATGAGAGCTTCCCTTGCTGCCCTGGGCGCAAGCTTCATTGAGAACCGCGATATCGTCAAATCCGCCTTTTTCTGGGAAAATAGCCTGTTGTATCCCATCGGTGCGGCCCTGTTTGCCGATGCACGCCGCCGGGCGGATGCAGACCGCCTGGCAGAGTGCCGCGATCTTCTGAAGGAACATACCGGCGTGTTTTCCGGGTTCCGCAGCTACATCAAGCTGCCCATGATCTGTACCCTGGCCCTGTCCGGCGCGCCGGAGCGCAAGATGCAGGATACCCTGGCGGCCTACGCCTGCCTGAAGGAGCACTTCTTCTCCTCGGATTACCTGCCCCTGGCGGCCATGACCATCGCCTCCCATACCCCGGCAACGCGGTTTGAGGCCGTGGCCCAGAGAACCCGCACCCTGTACAAGCGCATGAAGGAGGAACACCCCTTCCTCACCTCCTCTGAGGACAGCGCCTATGCCGCTATGCTGGCCCTGTCCGAAAAGACGGACGATACCCTGGTTTCCGACATGGAGCGGGCCTATGTCACCCTGAAGGAGCATTTCTTCTCCTCCAATGCGGTGCAGTCCCTCAGCCATGTCATCGCCCTGGGCGAAATGGACGTTGCGCTTGCCTGCTGCCGGGTGACGGCGCTGTTTGACCTTCTGAAGGAGCGGGGCAACAAGTACGGCACCGACCATGAGCTGGCTACCCTGGGTGTGCTGGCCCTGCTGGATGCCCCTGTGGAGCAGATTGCGGAGGATCTGATCGCCGTTTCGGACTACCTCAAAACCCAGAAGGGCTACGGCATCATGGGCGCAACCCGCCGCCAGCGCCTGCTGCACGCCGGTATGCTGGTGGTCAGCGACTACCTGGGCGGACACGACACCATGCAGTCTGCCGCTATGAGCAGCACCTTCGCCCTCATCATCGCCCAGCAGAGCGCCACCTGCGCCGCCATCGCCGCCAGTGTGGCAGCCAGCAACGCGGCCAGCAACTGAAAAATACCCTTCCGATTCCCGGTTTCGCCTCCTGCGAAGCCGGGAATTTTTTTGTCGGATTTTTTACACCCGGAAAAGGGAGGATATTCACTGCTTGGGTGGAAAGAAGCAACATTCATGTAAAAAACGGGGCAAAAATGTAAAAAAGTGAAAAGAATGATGTTTGTTGTTGTGAATAAAATGGTGAGACATCTATTGACAAAATGGAGAAAATCGAATATTATAGCCTTGTTTTCAGTGAATTTAGCTTGGTTTTCGTGATTTACGAAACATTTTAAGAATTTACGAAAATTTACATACATCCTTATGTAAAACCATGTAAGAAGGAGACACAACTATGAAATTAGGCATCATCGCAACCAAGGTCAACGAAGAAGCATTCCGCCGGGCAAAGGATTACGGCCTGGATTTTGTGGAATTTACCATCAACGGCGGCAATGACGGCGCCGAGCTGTTCGATCAGCTGGACAGCGTGAAGAAGTGGATGAAGGAATACCACCTGGAGGTGGGCTCCATCGGCCGCTGGAAGACCGACGAGCAGCTTCCCGACGGCACCCTGAACCCCTTCGAGGTGGAAATGGCCAAGAAGCTGATGGATGCCTGCCATGAGCTGGACTGCCCCACCTACGTCTGCGGCTGCAACTATCAGGACACCCGCACTCTGTACCAGAACTACACCACCGCCATCGACTTCTTCTCCCGCGTGCTGGAGATGGCGCCCGCCGGCCTGAACGTGGCCGACTACAACTGCCACAAGGGCAACTTCGTCATCGCACCTGAGCAGTGGCGCGTGGTGCTGGGCCACCTGCCCGAGCTGAAGATCAAGTACGACCCCGCCCATGCCTTCGACTTTGGCCGCGATCCCATGGAAGAGCTGGCCGAGTGGGGCGACCGCGTGGTGCATATGCACCTCAAGGGCAGCCTCTTTGTGAACGGCAAGCGCATTGACGACACTCCCTGCGGCCTGGACCAGACCAACTGGAAGGGCATGCTGGGCATCCTGTACGCCAAGGGCTTTGACGGCACCATGGCCTTCGAGCCCCACGGCGACGTGTGGACCGGCGACCGCGAGGCCGCGGGCGTGCGCTATTCCGTCAAGTATATGCGCGACCTGATGATCTAAGGAGGAATTTACCATGGCCAAACTGAAATACGCCTGCATCGGCGCCGGCGGCATCGCCAGAAAGAAGCACGTGGCGGGCTACGCCAAGCAGAAAGACGTGGAAATCGTTGCCATCTGCGATACTTACGAACCCTCCGCTAAAAAGCTGGCCGCCGACTTTGGCGTTAACAGCGTTTACACAGACTATCAGAAGATGCTCGAAGAGTGCAAGCCGGACATCGTCTCCGTCTGCACCCCCAACTGCACCCACGCCGAGATCACCATCGCCTGCCTGCGGGCCGGCGCCAATGTCCACGTGGAAAAGCCCATCGCCATGAACGCCCAGGAGGCCGAGGCCATCGTGGCCGCCGAGGCCGAGACGGGCAAGCAGGTCATGCTGGGCCTGAACAAGCGCTTTTTGGGCGTGACCCAACTCATCCACCGCCTGATGGACGAAGGCTTCTTCGGCGACATTTATAAGGCCACTTGCGGCTGGGAGCGCGACAGCGGCATCCCCGGCATCGGCCGCTGGTTCACCAACAAGGCCCTCTCCGGCGGCGGCGCCCTCATTGACCTGGGCGTGCACTACCTGGACCTGACTCTAGATCTGATGGGCTGGCCCGAGGCCGAGAGCGTCTCCGGCAACATCTTCACCAACTACGGCAAGGGCGCCGAGCGCATCCGCCGCGGCTACGCCTCCGACCCGGACGGCGTCTACGACGTGGAAGACTCCGCCACCGGCTTCGTGCGCATGAAGAACGGCGCCATGCTGGACTTCACCTTCAGCTGGGCCTCCAACATTAAGAAGGAAGTGCGCCACGTGACCATCCTGGGCACCAAGGGCGGCCTGAGCCTGGTGGACGACAAGCTGGAGCTCTACGCCCAGTACGGCGGCAGCATGTTCACCCTCACTCCGGACGAAGCCACCGTTCCCCTGGATGTGGATGAGTGCGGCCACTTCGTTTCCTGCCTGCTCTCCGGCAAGCGTGTCTCCACCCCGGCAGCCGAGGGCCTTAAGATGATGAAGATCATCGACGGCCTGTATGAGTCCGCCGAAAATAAGCGCGAAGTTCTGCTTTAAGATCGTTTCTGCCATTGGCTTCTTTTTAACAAAAGGGCGTCTTTTCTTAGGAAAAGACGCCCTTTTGGTTATTCCCCAATGCATCCATCCCGAGTCCTTTTTCCTGCTGTCATGTCCCACCGGAATCACCCCTATATTTTGTGATTGTGGTTGCCTTTTCGGGCCCAATATGGTATTTTAATGCTGAAAGAAAACGAAAACCATCGGAAAGGCGGCGAACAGAATGCGAAAACTTCGCACATTTCTGATCCTTGTTTCCCTGTGCCTGTTATTGTGCGTGGGCGCCAATGCTGCCAGCTGCACGGGCCTGCGTCAGAACGTCACAGCCGGGCGCGACGGCTCGCTGGAGTGCCAGCTCACCCTGACCTGTTATTTTGATATCTCCCAGCAGAGCCTGGAAATAAAACTCCCCGCCGGCGCCACGGATATCACCGTGTTCAACGCCCGGTCTGAGGTGACCGGCGAAACGGTCAAGCTCCTGGCGGATTCTGTCTTTTCCGGCAGTGTGACCTTCCGGGTGGATTACACCCTGCCCCACGCCTTCACCTACACCCAGGAAGGCGATCAGCTGCTGCGTGTGGAGCTGGTGCCCCATGACCTGGGCATTATGGTGGGCTATGCCGAGTTCACCCTGACTCTGCCGGAAAGCTACAAGAACGAGCCGGACTTTTTCGTGGGCACCACGGCCACCGACAAGGCGGTCTGCACCCTGGATTCTGCCAAGATCGCCGGCTCTCTGAACCAGACCGTGCCCGCAGGCGACGGCCTGATGCTCCTGCTGGAGCTGCCGGATGACTACTTTGTGGTGCGGGAAAACGCCATCACCGAGCTCTTCGCCGGCTGGCGGCTGCTGATCGTGCTGCTTCTGGTGCTGAGCATCGTTTATTGGTATCTTGGTTTCTTCCGCGCAAGCCACCTTCCCCATGTGGTCAAAACGCCCCGCCTGCCCGACGGCGTCAGCGCGGGTGAGCTGAGCGTCCTGCTTACCGGCCTGGACGGCGATCCTGCCGCCCTCATCGCCGAATGGGCCAGCCTGGGCTATGTGCAGCTCGTAAAAAACAACAACGGCACCTACGTGCGCATGCTTATGAATATGGGAACGGAGCGCTCCGAGCTGGAATACCAGTTCTTCGCCCGCCTCTTCCGGGAGGCCGACGCTGTGCGGCTGGAGTCTGAGTTCTATGCCAAGTGCGCCCGTGGCACCGCCGAGCGCCTGCGTGCCCACTGGGTGCGCCGCCTGTTTGACAAAAAGAGCGGATCTCCGGCGATCCTTTTGAGCCTTTGCCTGCTCACCTCGGTGCTGCTGTGCCTGTCCGCCTACGCCGACAAGGGCGCAGTGTGGGCCGTGGCGTCCGCTGCAGTGGGCGGCGCCCTGTGCGTTGTGTACCAGCGCGGTGTTCTGAGCCTGCTGCGTCACGGCAGCAGGTTGGAAACCGGCCTTGGCATGGCCGCAGGCATCGCAATGCTGCTCATCATGGCCATTTTCGGCGGCGGCACCATCTTCCTTGCCCTGATCGTCCTGACCCTGGCGGCCATGGCTGTCTGCCACGGCGGCCGCCGCACGGCGCTGGGCCTGGAGAAACTGGAGCAGACCCTGGGCTTCCGCCGCCACCTGCTGGACGCCGATCCCCAGGAGCTGCGAATCCTGGTGCGCCAGGACAGCCAGTACTTCTACCGTATGCTGCCCTATGCCGAGGCCCTGGGCGTGGCCTCTAGCTTTGCCTCCCGCTTCGGCAACCTGAAGCTGGAGCCCTGCGCCTGGTTGGCAGACGCCCCCAGCTGCACGGCAAAAGAGTTCTATGCTCTCTTCGATCCCATGGCAAAGAGCCTGCGTGCCAAGGGAAAGCACTGAAAAGGTCCCTTTCGGGCCCCGCTTTGCGGGGCCCTTTTTTTATGCGTTTTAACGGGATTGTAGGTAAAAAGCAGAAAAACATACGGATTATCCATGAAAATCGAGAGAAATTGTCTTGACAGAAAGAGTGACAGGTACTACAATTAAACCATAGATAGTAAATAGTGTTAATCATTGCGACTACAAAACAATAGATAGAGGGATCAACATGGAAAAAGAGAAGAATCTGAACGAGGAATTTGATAACATCAATGTGCCTCTGAATCCTGACCCGGAAGGTCTTCCGCCCATCGATTTTGAAAAGACGCCCATTGACCAGTGGCGCCGTCTGAGCATGGCCCACCGCATGTGCTCCGAGCTGCTGCGCAAGTCCACCGGTCTGGAGGATGTCAGCCAGCCTGCCCTGCTGGCGGCCCTGGCCTCCGATCCCAACGGCGTTGCCGACAGCCAGAAGGTCCTGGCGGAGATGCTGCACGTCACGCCCGCCACCATCACCGTCTCCCTGCGCAGCATGCAGCGCAACGGCTATGTGACCAAGCAGGTGGATGAGAACGACCAGCGCCGTAAGCGCATCATCCTCACCGAAAAGGGCAAGCAGGCCAGCAAGCTGCTCATCGGCTTTTCGAACCTGCTCGACAGCGACATGTACAAGGGCTTTTCCGATGAAGAGCGCGAGCTGTGCTCGCAGTTCTTCCAGCGCATGACCGAGAACCTGGAAGAGAGCGCCGGCAACATCCGCCGCATCATTCGCCGCCGCCAGCGCTACGCCGCCGCCCAGGCGGAGATGGCCGCCGAGGCAGCCGAACAGTCCGTGGAAGAATAAGAGAGAAAAGCACACAGCCAGCAGGCTGTGTGCTTTTTTGCACAGAGAAGCGCCGCGAAAAGCGAGAAAATTCTTCATTTTTCGAAGAAATAATCCTTGATTTTTCCGGCTGTTGTCCGTATAATAGCTTCGATAAAGAAAGGAGCGTGGACCCCATGACCGTGAAGACTCTGGTTTCTGGCGTTTGTGCTTCTATTTTTATGCCCGTTTCGCGTATTGCTGTTTCCGCCGCTCTTTTGCAGACGATCTGACATCCCCTTTGATAGGGGCTTTCTTTTTGTCCGCAGAAGGCTGTTGTTGGCCATGCGCCCGGGTGAAAAAAAGAGAGGAGTTTATCTATGAATCTGATCTACAAGATCGGCGACCGTCCTGCCTTCCGCCAGGTTATCGTGTTCGCCATCCAGCAGCTGCTGGCCATCATGGCAGCCACTCTGGTCGTTCCCGTCATCACCAACGGTAACTGGGGCGTTTCCGGTCCGGATGCTCTGTCCCCCGCCGCTGCTCTGTTCGGCGCCGGCGCCGGCACCATCATTTACCTGCTGTTCACCAAGTTCTCCAGCCCGGTCTTCCTGGGATCCTCCTTCGCGTTCCTGGGCTCCATGGCCTCTGCCTTTGCCGGCTCCATCGCCGTCAGCTACCTGGGCCTGGTTCTCGGTGCCGTGTTCGCAGGCCTCGTTTATGTGGTCCTGGCCATCGTTGTCAAGTGCGTTGGCGTTAACTGGATCAACAAGCTGATGCCGCCCGTCGTCATCGGTCCGACCGTTGCCATCATCGGTCTGTCCCTGGCCGGCAACGCCATCGGCGACCTGACCAAGGCCAGCTACGCCGGCGGCAGCATCTATGTCTGCCTGATCGTGGGCCTGGTTACCCTGTTCGTGACCATGCTGGTCTCCACCTACTCCAAGGGCTTCGGCCGTCTGATCCCCTTCATCATCGGCATCCTGGCCGGCTACGCCACTGCTTCCATCTTCTACGCCATCGGCGCCGCCACCGGCAACGATGCCCTGAAGGTCATTGATTTCTCCCCCATCGTCAACAACTTCGCTGACTTCGGTGTGAAGAGCATCATCTCCGTGCCGCACTTCGTGTTCCCCACCGCCTTCAAGGGCCTGAAGGAGATCACCGGCGCACAGATCTCCACCGTTGCTGTTGCTTACATCCCCGTTGCCTTCGTCGTCTTCGCCGAGCACATTGCTGACCACAAGAACCTGTCCACCATCATTGGCCAGGATCTGCTGGAAAAGCCCGGCCTGCATCGCACCCTGCTGGGTGACGGCGTTGGCTCCATGGTTGGCGCCTTCTTCGGCGGCTGCCCGAACACCACTTACGGCGAGTCCGTCGCCTGCGTGGCCATCACTCGCAACGCTTCCGTCATCACCATCGTCACCACCGCCGTTCTGGCCATGATCATTGCGTTCCTGAGCCCGTTCGTTGCTTTCGTCAACTCCATCCCCTCCTGCGTCATGGGTGGCGTCTGCATCGCTCTGTACGGCTTCATCGCTGTTTCCGGTCTGAAGATGATCCAGCAGGTTGACCTGTCCAAGAACCACAACCTGTTCGTGGTTTCCATCATCCTCATCTGCGGCATCGGCGGCCTGAGCGTCTCCTTCGGTAAGGTTACCATTACCACCGTCGCCTGCGCTCTGATCCTGGGCATCATTGCCAACGTCCTGCTGTCCCGCGAGAAGGAATAAGCACTGATTGAAAAAGAAAAGGCCTCCCGAAATGACGGGTGCCTATAAAACAGTTGCAGTCCCGGCAGATCATTCTGCCGGGACTGTTCTTGTACTGATTGCTGCCATGTGATAGAATGAAGAAAACAATTAGAACAATCTGAATTTGACGAGGGGATAAGCTGTATGGATGGCAAAATAACGATTAAGTATTTACAGACTTATATTAAGGAGAAAGACTATCATCCCGAACTCTTAAAGGATTACTTCTTGAAATTATCCGAAGAAGTCGGAGAACTTTCTCGTGCTATGAGAAAAGGATTGAAAGCACAAAACAGCACCGATATTTTGGGAACAGTCGATGAAGAATTGTGGGATGTAATCTATTATGCTTTGGCTATTGCCAACATATATGACATCGACATTGAACAAGTTGCCAAAGTTAAATCTGAGATGAACGAAAGCAGATATCCCTCTAAAGTTAAGTTTGAAGAAGGTAGATAAACCGAAATTTGACGAACAGTATGGGCGCACTTCTATACATCATTTGGTGTGCCGTGCGAGCGTCCCTTGCCTCTCCCTATGGGAGAGGTGGCCGAGCGCAGCGAGGACGGAGAGGGCAAAACATGACCATAACAAAAGATAACAGTCAACTGGAAAATGCGAGGCGGCTTCGCAGGGAAATGACTCCCCATGAACGCAAGCTCTGGTATCTGTTTCTCCGCAAATACCCGGTGAAGATTTACAAACAGCGGATCATCGGCAGATTTATCGTGGATTTTTACTGCGCTTCTGCAAAGCTGGTGATCGAAGTGGACGGTTCTCAGCATTATGAGTCTCAGGGCATGGCATATGACGAGGAGCGTTCCGCATTTTTGTCGGCTCTGGGCTTGCAAGTTTTACGCTTTTCCAACCGGGATATTGACAGGGAGTTTCATGGCGTGTGCGAACAAATTGATATTACCATTCAAAGCCGATTGCAAGGCCCTCTCAGTCACCTGCGGTGACTACTGTGTATCAGTTCGGCTTGCCAAATCAAAGATTTGGAGCCTCACTAGAGCTCTCCCGAAGGGAGAGCCAAGGCTTCCTGCAATCGAATGAATGGACATGAGAAATGGAGCGCATCGGTATCGATGCGCTCCATTAACTGTTATACGGACACCCGCCTAAGGGAGGCCTTTTTTATTTAGAAATCCAATCTTCCCACCGGTGGAATGGCCCGCAGAGAACGATTCTCGTAAGTCAGCACCGTACAGCTGGCGGTGGGGATGCCGTTGGGCGCGTCGGAGTGGGGAACGAGCAGCACATCGAACAGCAGCGTCATGGTAATCATGCCGCTGGAAACGGCCAGAATGGCCTCGTGGCCGGCGGCTTGCGCGGCCTCGCCGATGGAAAGAAGGGTGTTGTGTATGCGGGAGCACACCTGCTCGTAGCTCTCTGCCAGGCCGGTGTCGTCTGTTCCCACGTAGGCCGCGCACAGACCGCGCCTGCCCAAGGAGTAGGCGCTCTGGTCCTCCCTCAGACCGTGAAAGACCTTGAAGGCTGCATCCCGGTCGGATTCCTTTTCGCCCTCCCAGCGGCCGAAGCTGCACTCCCGCAGGCCGGGATTCTCCGTCAGGGGAAGATCCTCCTGCCCCATGGCGGAGAGGATCAGCTTTGCCGTGGCCCGCTGCCGCCCCAGATCGCCGGAGAATGCGGCGTCAAAGTGGATTCCGGCAGCACGCATGCGCGCGCCCAGTTGCGTCGCCGCAGCCACACCTTCGTTTGTCAGGGGTGCATCGCACCAGCCTTGGGCGCGGTGGGCGGCGTTGAAGAGGGTTTTTCCGTGTCGGGCGAGATAAATCGTAACGGCCATTCGGCGTCCTTCTTTCGTTTTTCTTTCAGTTTACATGGTTTTGATGCCGAGCGCAAGGCCGCCGCCGGACTTTGTGCTTCCTGCACAAAAAATATGCTGCGCTTTTGGCAAAAACGCCAAATAGAAAGGCAGGCTGATAGTTGACATTCTCAATTGGCGGCGGTATAATAAGGTATCTTAAAGTCAATTGCCTGATAAAACCATGAAAGCATGAAAGAGAGTGGTCCCATGGCCAATGAAATTGAAGTTTTTTGGCAGATCCGCCGCATTGACGCGGCCTTCCGCCGGGCGTTCCACACCGTGGCGGAGCAGCAGGACGTGAGCTTTGCCTCGGAGCACGGCCGCGGACACGGCAAGATTCTGCGGGCGCTGGAGCACAGCGACGGCATGACCCAGAAGGAGCTGGCCGAGCGACTGGGCATTCGTCCCCAGTCGCTGACCGATGCGCTCATGCGCTTGGAGCAGCAGGGCGCCATTACCCGTACCCGTTCCGAGCGCGACAAGCGTGAGCAGCAGGTGCATATCACCGAATCCGGTCGCGCGCGCGCCCGTCACGTGACGGAGTTGCACCAGAAGGCGGCACAGATGGTGCTTTCCAGCCTTTCGGAGGAGGAGAAGCGCCAGCTCTCCGACATTTTGAACAAATTGGTCGCTTCCAGCGAAGAAACGGAGGGAGCCGAGCGTGTTTAAAGCCATTCAGTATATGCGCGCCAGACATTGGGGTATCTTCGCCCTGAGCATGGTGTTCGTGTATTTCCAGGTCTATCTGGACCTGAAGATCCCCGACTACATGGCCACCATCACCACCCTGGTCAAAACTCCCGGCAGTCCCATCGCTGAGATCTGGATCGCCGGCGGCATGATGCTGCTGTGCGCTCTGGGAAGCCTGGTTGTGGCCATCATCACGGGTCTGCTTTCGGCCCGCCTGGCGGCCAGCTTCTCCATGGATCTGCGCGAGCGGGTCTTCGACCGGGTGCAAACCTTCTCCATGGAGGAGATCGACAGCTTCTCCACTGCCAGCCTGATTACCCGCAGCACCAACGACATCACGCAGATCCAGAACTTCGTCTCCCGCGGCCTGCAGCAGATCGTCCGCGCCCCAATCATGGCGTTCTGGGCGCTGTATAAGATCTCTCTGCGCCAGTGGGAGTGGACGGCCCTCACCGCCGGTGCGGTGGTTGTTGTAATTGGAACCGTGGCCTTCGTCGTGCTCTATGCCCATCCCCGTGTGCGCAGGATGCAGAGCCTGACGGACGACCTGAACGCCGTCACGAGAGAGAACATGACCGGCATCCGTGTCATCCGTGCCTACAACGCCGAAGACTACCAGCAGAACAAGTTTGAGGGCGCCAACACCCGCCTGACCCGCAACGCCCTGCAGGCACGTCGGGCCATGGGCGTCATGAACCCCACCATGAAGTTCGTCAACAACGCCCTGACCATCGGCATCTACTGCATCGGCGCCTTCCTGATTGCCGGAACCGGCACCGATGGCCAGCTGACCCTGTTCTCCGACATGGTGGTCTTCTCCACCTACGCCGCCAAGCTGGTACAGGCCTTCATGAGCCTGAATATGATCTTTATGCAGATCCCCCGCGTCACCGTCTCCTCGGGCCGTATCAACGCCGTTCTGGACGCCGTGCCCAAGATCATTGACGGCGTGCGCACCGCAGGCGAAGCAGGCAAGGAGGGTCTGGTGGAGTTCCGCAACGTGAGCTTCCGCTACCCCGGTGCGGAAAAGGCCATCCTGCACAACATCACCTTCACCGCCGAAAAGGGCCAGACTGTGGCCTTCATCGGCGCCACAGGCTCGGGCAAATCCACCCTGGTGAATTTGATCCCCCGCCTTTACGACGCCACCGAGGGCCAGGTGCTGGTCTCCGGTGTGGACGTTCGGGAGTACACCCAGCATGCCCTGCACGAAAAACTGGGCTACGCACCCCAGAAGGCCGTGCTGCTCACCGGCACCGTGGAGTCCAACGTGGGCTACGGCGGCGCAAGCGCGGAGCAGATCGACATGGCCATCGAGATTGCCCAGGCTAAGGAGTTCGTGGAAAAGATGGATGGTGGCCTTGAGGCGGATATCGCCCGCGGCGGCGCCAACGTCTCCGGCGGCCAGAAACAGCGTCTGGCCATCGCCAGAGCCGTGGCCCGGGAGCCGGAAATCTACATCTTTGACGATTCCTTCTCTGCCCTGGACTACCGTACCGATAAGATCCTGCGGGCGGAACTGAAGAAAAAGACCGCCGGTGTCACCACTCTGATCGTGGCCCAGCGCATCGGAACCATCCGCGATGCCGACAAGATCCTGGTCCTCGACGAAGGCCGTATCGTGGGCGAAGGCACCCACGAGGAGCTGATGGCCTCCTGCGCCGTCTATCAGGAGATTGCCAGCACCCAGCTGTCAGAGGAGGAGTTGAAATAATGGCGAAAAATGACTACACCCTCGGACAGGCAAAAATGCAGAATGGCCGCGGCGGCGGCCGCATGCGCGTGGCAGAGAAGCCCAAGGACTTCAAAGGCGCGTTCAAGATGATTCTGCGCTATATCCGCCACTTTATGCCCGGTGTCATCGGCGCACTCTTCTGTGCCATGGCGGGCTCCGGCCTGACCCTCTTTGGCCCGGATCGCCTGGGCCGCATCACCAAGCTCATCGAAGCGGGCATGGAAGGTTATGGCTTTGACCTTGCTGCCGTTGTTCGTATCACCGTGGCCCTGGTGCTGTTCTACTTCGGCTCCTCGGCGCTGGTCTATGGCCAGAACTTCCTGATGTCCACCATGACCCAGAAGATCATGAAGATGATGCGCTCGGACATCTCCCGCAAGCTCAACCGCATCCCCCTCAAGCGCTACGACTCAGCCTCCTTCGGCGACCTGCTGAGCCGCGTCACCAACGACGTGGATACCATCGGCGAGTCGTTGAACAATGCCGTGCCCCAGCTGTGCAGCGCCATGGTGCTGTTCTTTGGCTGCGCCATCCTGATGCTCTGGACCAATCTGATTCTGGGTGTTGTGGCCCTGGCCGCCAGCATGATCGGCTTCTTCACCATGAACATCATCATCAAGCGCAGCCAGAAGTATTTCTCCCGCCGCCAGCGCTACCTGGGTGAGCTCAACGGCCATATTGAAGAGATCTACGCCGCCCACAACATCGTCAAGACCTACAACGGCGAGGAAGAGGCCAAGGAGGAGTTCTCCCGCCTGAACCGCCTGCTGTTCGAGAACAACTGGAAGAGCCAGTTTATGTCCGGCGTCATGGGCCCCATGATGGAGCTGGTGGGCAACCTGGGTTACCTGGCAGTCTGCGTTCTGGGCGCTGTGATGACCAAAAACGGTCTCATCGACTTCGCTGTGATCGTCGCCTTCATTGTCTACGTCAAGCTCTTCACCCAGCCCCTGGGCCAGGTGGCCCAGTCGGTGACGAACCTGCAGTCCGCCGCCGCAGCGGCGGAGCGTGTGTTCTCCTTCCTGGATGAGCCGGAGATGGAGGATGAGTCCCACAAGCAGGAAAAGCTGGAAGTCTGCCGCGGCAAGGTGGAGTTCGAGCATGTGAACTTCGGTTACCTGCCCGAGCGCACCATCATTCACGACTTCTCCGCTGTGATCCAACCGGGCCAGAAGGTGGCCATCGTCGGCCCCACCGGTGCGGGCAAGACCACGATCGTCAATCTGCTCATGCGGTTCTATGAGCTGAATTCCGGCCGCATCCTCATCGATGGCGTGGATATCGCCAGCCTCACCCGGGAGAATGTGCACGATTTGTTCTGCATGGTCCTGCAGGATACCTGGCTCTTTGAGGGCACCATCAAGGAGAACATCATCTACTCCATGGAAAACGTAACCGACGAAAAGGTCGTGGAGGCCTGCAAGGCTGTGGGCCTGGATTACTTCATCCGCACTCTGCCCATGGGTTACGATACCAAGCTGGGCGACGAGTCCAACCTCTCCGCGGGCCAGCGTCAGCTGATGACCATCGCCCGCGCCATGGTGGAGGACGCGCCCCTGCTGATCCTGGACGAGGCCACCTCCTCTGTCGATACCCGCACGGAAGTCCTGGTCCAGCGGGCCATGGAAAAGCTCACCGCGGGCAGAACCTCCTTCACCATCGCCCATCGCCTGTCCACCATCCGCTCCGCGGACGTGATCCTTGTCATGAAGGACGGCGACATCATTGAAACCGGCAACCACGAAGAGCTCCTTGAGCGCGGCGGTTTCTACGCCCAGCTCTGGCAGAGCCAGTTCGTCAACAACGAAGCGATTTAAAAAGAGAGAACCGAACCCAAAAGGGTTCGGTTCTTTTTTGCTCAAGAAGCCGCCCCTCTTGAAAGAAGGGCGGCTTCTGTTTTACACATATGATTCCACAATTGCCAACTGCTCCGGGGTGTTCACGCCGATGATCTGCTCATTGAGTTCGGCAGAGTAGACTTTCACCTCGCCGCCGGCGAGCTGAATCAGCAGGGGCAGATCTGTCAGGTAGTACTCCTTCTGGGCGTTGTTGTTCTGCAGCTTGGAAAGAGCCGGCAGCAGGGCGTTGCACTCAAAGCAGTAAAGGCCCATGTTCAGCTCTTTGATCTTCTTCTGCTCAGGGGTGCAATCCCGATCCTCCACCACGCCGCAGAACGTGCCGTTCTCGTCCTTGATGACGCGGCCGTAGGGCAGATCCCACTCGCAGGTGCCGGAGAGCAGGGTGCATGCGGCGCCGGACTCCTTGTGGTCGGCGATGAAGGCCTGGTAAGTCTCCTTTTTCAAAAGGGGCATGTCGCCGTAGGCGATCAGCACGGTGCCGTCGAAGCCTTCCAGATGCTCCCGGGCGCACTGCACAGCGTGGCCGGTGCCCAGCTGCGGACTCTGCAGCACGGCGGGGTAGTCCGGGAAGGCGGCCTGCACGGTCTCGGCCATGAAGCCGGTGACCAGCACGGTGTTTTCCTTCGGGATGAAATCCAGGGCCTTAAGCACGTAGTGCAGCAGCGGCTGGCCCTTGGCCAGACGCATGACCTTGGGCAGATGGGCGGCCTCCGAGTTCATTCTTGATCCCTTGCCGGCGGCAAGGACAACAACCTTCAGTTCAGACATAGTAGCTCCTTCTTTCCTGGTTTGTTGCGCGCTCAGCGCTCGCAGCCGACGATCACGCCGCCGCCGAGGACGGTGTCACCATCATAAAAAACGGCGCTCTGGCCGGGGGTGACGGCTCGCTGGGGCTCGCGGAAGGTGAGCGTGGCTCCCTTCGCAGTGGGGGTGACGGTGCACAGGCTCCGCTTCGGACCGCTGCGCAGCTTGCACTCGGCCTCAAAGGGCGCGCCCGGCGCGTCAAAGGCGATATAGTTCAGGTTTTCCACAAAGACTGTGGTGGAGAAAAGTTCGGCATTTTCGCCCAGAATCACGTCAGTTCCAACTTTTCCTGTGACGTAAACGCGCTCGCCCGCGGCATAGCCCAGGCCGCGGCGCTGACCGATGGTGTAGGCCTCCAGGCCTTCGTGGGGCGCCACGCGCTGACCGGCGTGGATGAAATCGCCCATCTGGGGCACAAGGCCCCTGGCCTTCAGCACGGCCATATAGTCCCCGTCGGGGACGAAGCAGATGTCCTGGCTGTCCTTTTTGGCGCTCAGTTGCAATTCCGCTTCCCGGCACAGAGCCCGGGCCTCGTCCTTGGTGTAGCAGCCCAGGGGGAAGAGGGTGCGGCTGAGCTGGGCCTGGGAAAGCCTGTAGAGGAAGTAACTCTGATCGCGGCCCAAATCCGCAGCGGTTTTTAAGAGAAAGCGTCCGCCCTGCGCCTCAATGCGGGCGTAGTGGCCCGTGGCGATGCCGTCGAAGCCCAGTTCCAGGGCCTTGTCCAGGAACAGGCCGAACTTCATTTTCTCGTTGCAGACGATGCAGGGGTTGGGGGTCCGGCCCGCCTGATAGTCCGCCTGGAAGGCGTCGATGACCAGCCGGTTGAACTCCGGCTGCAAATCAAAGCGGTAAAAGGCAAGGCCCAGCTGATCGCAGGCGCTTTTGGCGTCGGCGATCTCGGCCTCCGCGCCCGGACGCAGGCACATGGTGCCGCCCGTGGTGAGATAACCTTGTTTTTTCAGCAAAATGGCTGTAGCGGCGCTGTCCACGCCGCCGGACATGGCGGCTAAAATCTTCTTCATGGTATCACTCCACACTTATGGTAGCATTTTTAAGGTAAAAATGCAATCTAAAAGCTGCGCTTAAGGCTTCAGCGCGAGAGCAGCGGGGGAAGGGAGAAGGGGGCAAAGCGCCCCCTTCGCGTATGATCAAACAGGTGATCAAGACATTTGAAAAAGTTTTGATCACCGCACGGCGGGTCGAAAATTCTTTTTCGACCCGAAAGCAATCAAAAAGGCCGCCCAAAGGGCGGCCTTTCGTGTTTTATTGAACCAATGCCAGCGCCTCGTTGACGGCCTCAATGATGCCGTCTACCACGCGCTTGGAGATCAGGTACTGCTGCTGACCGGCGAAGTCCACCACATACAATGCAGAGCTGTAGGGGATCAGGTAAAGATCCATCTCGTTGTAGTTGGCGCGCTCGCGGGAGAAGTGCACCTTGATTGCCGCGTCCTCGATGGAGCGGTTGGCTTCGGGGTCGATGCCGTCGATGCCGGGGTTGTACAGGCTCAGGAACACATTTCGCACGTCTTCCTTCTCCACCTCGACGCCCTGCACATAGTAGGTGAAGCTCTTGCCGTCCTCGCTGGGGCGGGCCTCACACAGGCAGGTGGTGCCATCGGGCAGGGTGATATCCATGGCGCGGATGGACTGCCATTCGGGAACCACGGCATAGTGCATGTACAAGCTCTCGGGGTCATAGTTCAGCAGGTCGCTGATGTCCTTGTCGGCCAGGGTGCGGACCACGTGGGTGCCTTCCTTCATGGCGTAGTGATGGGTCTCGTCGGAGGCATCGCCAATGAGCAGGACGTATTCGTCGTAGACGGTTTCTGCCGAGGGCAGGCCGCTCTCGTCGGTTGTGGCCTTGGAGTAGTAGTACTGGAAGGTCACGCGGAAGAGCGGCTCATCCAGACCGTAAATGGAAAGGTCCTCCGGATCGGTCTCAACGTTGGATGCCCACTTTTCCTCGGAGAACAGGTCATAAAGGTTGCTAAGAAGATCCACGTTGATGGGCTGAATGGAGCCGTCCTCCATGGTTTCGTACCAGCCAAAGACGGTGGAGTAGAAGCCTTCGGCCTCGTTCTCGGGATAGGTATAGTCGTGGACCTGGCCGTCATACTCCACACTGATAAAGGTGGGGATGGAGCCCTCGGGGGCATATTCCTTCACCAGGAAGTCCTGATAGGGACCGAAACGGTCGGGCAGCTTGCTCTGCAGCAGATAGACGGTCTCGTGATCCAGGGTGGCGTAATAGGTCTCGGTGACGGAATTGAACATGCCCACGTAGAAGGTGTTCACGTTGCCGTCGCCGGGCAGAGGATGCTTAGCATCGGGGCCGCAGTCATAAACAGTGAAGGTGAGCCAGGGCTCGTCCAGACCGTAGTCGGCGGGATTCACATCGGTGAGCACGTGGCTGGCGCGGAAGTCAGTCAGGGAGGAGATCAGCTCCTGGCTGACCAGCTCCTGATCAAACTCCAGGCTGTCGTCATCGCTGACGAAGTCGCCGTCCGCGTTGCGGAAGATGGAATACTCCTTGCCGTCCAGGGTCCAGCTCAGGCGGGTGACGCAATCGTTGGATTCAATGGGGATGATTTCCACGGTGCCGTCGCCCTCGTAAGGCTTAAGCTCTTCCGGGAAGAAGCGGTCCTTGATGGCGCCCCAGTTGAGCACCAGGGCATACACCGCAATCAGAACCACCATCACACAGAGCAGCCAGATGACTGTGCGTTTTTTCATCAGCGCTTCCTCCGGCGATACAGGATCACGCCGCCGCTGGTCAGCAGGACCACGGGGATGATCACGGTGAAGACCACGAACCAGAAGTTGGCAGCGCCGGAGGGCACGTTCAGCTCTTCATACACAACGCTCTTGGAGTGGATAGAGATGGCGCTCTCGGAGCCGGTCATCCAACCCAGGCAGCCCAGGATGAAGTCGTTGTTGGTGCCGGAAACGGCGGTGTTGATGGTGTCGTCCAGGATGAAGCTGGTGCCGATCCAGACCAGCTGGGTGGCCTTGTCGCCATGCAGGTCCTCGGCAGCCACAGCGATGGAGAAGGGACCCATCTTGTCGCCGGATTCCTTTTCGTCGGTGGTGCGGTTGTCGAAGTCAGCCTTGATGTAGGATTCCTTGGTGGATTCCAGCAGCGGGGTGATGGTCAGGCTTTCACGGTGGTTGGCCTTCTCGAAGATGGGCATGCTGACGGGGGTCATGACGAAATAACCGCCTCTGCGGATGGCGGAGGTGACATCATGCTCGCCGATGTTGGGCAGGATCATGTTGCGGGAGGAGTAGTAGTGGTTGCTGTTGCCCTCCAGGATGACGGTGTCACCGGAATACATGCCGTAGTAGTCCATGATCTCGTTGAGGTTGGCAAAGCCGGTCTTGGTGTAGTCGGAGACCAGCAGCAGGGAGCCGCCGGATTCCAGATAATCCAGGATCATTTCCTTCTCGTCGTCGGCGATGTCCACGCTGGGCGTGTTGATGATCAGGCAGTCGCAGTCGGCGGGCACGCCGTCAGATTGCATCAGGCTCAGGTCGAGAAGGGTCATGTTGTCCAGGGCAACGAGCTCCTGCAGCAGGGTGGAGAAGGAACCCTCGCCGTGGCCGGTCAGGTTATAGACCACGGGAAGAATGTCGGTGGTGACAAAGTCCAGGGCGTTGGTGAGCTTTTCCTCACCGAAGAAGCGCACGTCCTGAACCTGCAGATTCTCTTCGGAAGAGCCATCCTCGAAGGTGTACTGGTACACTTCAAAGAAGTCAATGACGGTGTGGCGCTTGTCTGAGACAATAATCATGCTGTTCTCGTACAGCGTCTGGTCGGTGTAGCGGCTGACAAAGTTGGGATAGAGTACGATGTTGACGGTCTCAAAGCGGAAGTGCTTGGACAGGTCGCTGTAGCGCTTGAGCAGCTCGTGGATGTACTCGTCCTCGTTGCCGTCGTCCTCCAGCAGCAGGTAGACGGTCACGTCCTCGTCCAGCTCGTCGAGCATCTGCTTGGTCTGCTCGCTCAGGGCCAGAACATCGGCATCGGTGAGGTCCACGTTGGTGACGCTCTCGGGAAGACCGGAGATGATGAGGTTCAGCACGATCACCACGGCGATGGCCAGCACGGAAATGATCACGCTGTAGGAGCCTGCGCGGAAGGCGCGGGAGGTGAATTGTTCTTTCAGAGTGGGCTCCTGGGCAGGTTTGTTGGGTTTGGTGCTCATTAGCTCCACCTCCGTTTCTCCATGGACTGCACGGCAAAGAACAGGAACAGGGCAGCCAGGGAAATATCAAAAATAATCGCGGTAATGTCGAAGATGCGGAACAGGAAGGTGCCGTAGCGGTCAAACATGCTGATGGCACGCAGCATCTTCGGGAACAGGCTTTCGAACCAGCTCTGCTGGGCGAGGTACATCGCCATGGTGCCCACGCAGGTCACCACGCCGATGATCAGGCCGAACCAGTAGTTGTGGGTCATCACGCCCACCACGATGGCCAGAATCACCAGAACCGCTTCAATGGCGCACAGGGAGGCGAAGGCGGTGTCGGGGATGAAGGCGGCGATGGTGGAGGAGAGCAGGAACAGCACCATGATGCCGAAGCTCAGAACGGCGGAGACGACCTGGTTTTCCGTCACGGTGGAGGCGAACACGCCGATGGCCATCAGGCTGCAGCACAGGAAGAAGTAGCCCAGGATGCCGGAGACGGCGCTGAAGATGTTCACGCTGGAGGTGGCGGTGGTGTACAGGTTCAGGATGAACGGATACGGCAGCATCAGAGCGAAGGTGATGGCCAATACGGTCACCAGCGCGAAGTACTTGCCCAGGATGATCTCGGTGGTGGAGACGGGCAGGGAGTACAGAAGCTGGTCGGTCTTCTGGCGCTTGTCCTCGGCCACGCAGCGCATGGTCAGAACGGAAATGCCCAGAATGGCGGCGATGATCATGATGGGGCTGGAGAAGTTATCCTCCACATAGGGGTAAAGGCCGATGAAGTTGCGGGTGAACACGCTCACGCCGAACACGGCGGTGATCAGAGCGATGAACAGCCAACCCATGAAGCCGTTGAAATAGGAGCGCAGTTCGCGCCGATAAATTGCACTCATTCTGCTGCCTCCTCTTCTTCTGCGGCCTGCACGGCCTCGGCGGGATCGGCGCTGGTCAGCTGCAGGAAGACGTCCTCCAGGCTGATGCGCTCAAGCTGCATGTTCACGACGGGGAGTTTGGCCTCGGCGCAGGCGGAGAACACGGCCTCGCGCAGGTCCAGCTCGGCGTCGGAGGTGACGTCCACCTCGCAGGTGCCGTTCTCTTCTTTGATAAAGCTCAGACTCTGCACGCCCTCGATGGCGGAGAGCACCGGGTGGATCTTCTCTTCCGTGCCCAGAATGGAAAGGTGCAGCAGGTTGCTTTCCTGCAGCATCTTGGCCAGGTTGTCGGGGGTGTCGGCGGCCACCAGCTTGCCGTGGGAGATGATAAGGATCGTATCGCACACAGCGGCGACCTCGGACAGAATGTGGCTGGAGAGGATCACGGTGTGATCCTTGCCCAGGGAGCGGATCAGCTCGCGGATCTCAATGATCTGCAGCGGATCCAGACCGACGGTGGGCTCGTCCAGGATGATGACCTCGGGCGAACCGATGATGGCCTGGGCGATGCCCACGCGCTGACGGTAGCCCTTGGACAGATGGCGGATCAGGCGGTTCTGCATTTCCACGATGCCGGTGAGCTCCATGGCTCTCTGCACTTCCTGGGGCATATCAGCCTTCTTGACGCCCTTCACTTCGCCAACAAATTTTAAGTACTCCCGCGGGGTCATGTCCAGATAGACGGGCGGCAGCTCCGGCAGGAAGCCGATGCAGCGCTTTGCCTCTGCGGGGTGCTGGTAAATGTCATAGCCGTTGATGCTGACCGAGCCGGACGTGGCGGCCAGGCAGCCGGTGACGATATTCATGGTCGTGGACTTGCCGGCGCCGTTGGGGCCCAGGAAGCCGTAGATCCGGCCTTTCTCGATGGTGAAAGACAGGTTGTCGACCGCGATGTGATCGCCGTACTGTTTTGTGAGATTCTTGACTTCGATCAAGATACCTCTCCTCCTTTGCTTTTGGCTCATTGCCTTGATTTCAGGGGGTCTTACGCATACCATTATAGAAAAACAAGGCACACCTTAGATTATCACATTTTGAATGGTTTGTGAATAGTTTGTAAATGTTAATTTTGCAAAAAGACGGGTTTTTCGTTGACAACGGCGGCAGCTTTTGGCTATATTGAAGAAAAAGCTCCGAGAGGTGGAAAAGCTATGCGTATTGCAGTCATCACCGGCGCCAGCTCCGGCATGGGCCGGGAATTTGTGCGCCAAATTGCGGAATATGAGCGTTTTGACGAGGTCTGGGTCATCGCCCGCCGGGCGGAGCGCCTCTTGGAATTGCAAAAGGAGTGTCCCTTCCCGGTGCGGGCCGTGAGCCTGGACCTTAGCAGGGAGGAATCCTTTGAAACCTACTGCGCTCTGTTGGAGGCGGAGCAGCCCCAGATCGGCCTTCTGATCAACTGCGCCGGCTACGGAAAATTCGGCCGGGTGGATGAGCTTTCCCTGCCCGATCAGCTGGGCATGATCGACTTAAACGCCAAGGCCCTGACGGCCGTCACCAACTTAAGCCTTCCTTACCTGCACGCCGGGGACAAGGTCCTGCAGCTGGATTCGCTGTCTGCCTTCCAGCCGGTGCCTTATCTGGCAGTCTATGGCGCCACAAAGGCCTATGTGCTCAGCTATTCCCGGGCCCTGAACGCAGAACTGAAAAAGCAGGGCATCCGCGTCCTGGCGGTTTCTCCGGGCTGGG
Source organism: Oscillospiraceae bacterium (assembly GCA_015067925.1). Taxonomy (GTDB): domain Bacteria; phylum Bacillota; class Clostridia; order Oscillospirales; family Oscillospiraceae; genus SIG488. The sequence continues at coordinate 41,860 of SVLN01000004.1, read as the reverse complement.
TACAGACCGAGTTCTTTGACCGGGCCATGACCCCGGGTAACGACGCGGTGACCTATTTTAATAAGGTCTACTCGGCAGACTTTGTGGTCAAAAAGGCCCTGTGTGCCATGTACCGTACCAAAAAGGATCTGTGCATCCCTGGCTTGCCCGTCTGGGGCCAGACGCTGCTGGTGAAGCTGCTGCCCCACCGGCTGGTGATGAGAATCTGGCTCAAACAGCAGAAACACTGACAAAAACCGACCTATGAGCCATTCATAGGTCGGTTTTCTCATGTTATTCATGCCTCTTGCGGATCAAACAAGCCCTCGGAAAGGAGTAGCTCAAAAAGCAGTCGCATCATTCACCTCGGTTTTTAGTGCTTCACTCTTCGAATCCCAGATAGCCGATCACACCGGCTGCCAGTGCTTCGGCCAGGCGGGTGCGGTAAGCGGCATCCGAGAGGGCCTTGGCGTCGGATGCGTTGGTGACGAAGCCCAGCTCCACCAGCACCGAGGGAACGTTTACCTGGCTGGTGACAATGAAGGAGTTGTTCTTGTCCTTGCCCGAGAGCTGGGGCGCCGCGAAGCCTTCTGCGGAGAAACCTTCCGACAAAGCCTCGGCAAAGGCCGCAGAATTGGCCACATCCGTGCAATAGTAAAGGCGGGTACCGGCGGCGTCGGGATTGGTGGGGAAGTAGTCGCAATGGATGGAAAGATACACCACGCAATCGGAATGATTGGCCATGTCCACGCGGGCATACTGATCGAGCACGTAGTCTTCCGGCTGCCCGGCGGGAATCTCATTGGAATCGTGGGTCATCAGAACGGTGAAGCCGTAGTCTGTCAGCAATTGAGCGGCCTGCAGGGCCACATCCAGATTGATCTGCTGTTCGTGCAGTCCGTTCAGATATTCCGAGGTGCAGCCCAGATCCGAGTAGCCGCGGCCGGGGTCCACATAGATGACGGTCTCCGCGTAGCGTCCCACGTTGGTGACAGGAATGTCCTCGGCGCCGGTTTCATCCTCGGCGGGCTCATCCGGTTCGGTGGGGGCGTCTGTGTCGGTGTTGTTCTCCGGTGCGGCAGAGGAATCCGGCTCTGCCTCCGGTGCAGCATCCTCCTGGGGCGTGTCGGTGCTCTCGCCCGTCTGGGTCTCGCCACTGCCGATGACCGGTTGCTTTTCCGTTTCTTCGGAGGGGACATCCGACTCCTGCTTGCCGTCCAGATCGGATTGGATAATCTGCATACCCTCACTGCTCAGGTCGTCTGCGCTGAGGGTCGGGGTATCGTTGCCTCCTGTGCCGGTGGAAAAGGCGTGGATCATAAAAACGGCCACCATGGCCAGAAGAACCACAGCCAAAACAGCAACGCTGAGCTGGACAAGCATCTGACGCTTGCGCTTTCTCTTCAGTTCCGCTGTGCGAGCGCGGCGCTGGGCAATGCGCTCGTCAATGGATCGATCTGTAAACTGGCTCATATTGCTTGCTCCTATTTTCGTCCATAGTCATTTCATTATAGGACGAACATCGATGAAATGCAAGCATTTTCCTGATAATTCGCGCTTTTTTCGGATTTTTGATGAAAAAATGATGCAGTTTGGCAATAAAAAAGCACCCGCCCATTCGGGCGGGTGCTTTTGGATGTGTTACGCAGGGTAGAAGCTGGCCAGATTCTCCAGGGCCTTTTCGCCCACCTGGAAGTAGAGGGGTTCTGCGTTGTCCACTGTGAGGGTGAGGTAACCCTTGGTGGGATTGAGCAGGAAACCGAGTCTGGCAACGGAGCCGTCAGTGAAGTTCAGCGTGAACAGATAGCCTTCGCCGCCGTCCACCTTGTCGGTCATCTCATTCCAGGCAACGCTCTTCTTGCCATCGGCGGCGGCAGTGAAAGCCTCACAGAGGTCCTTGATGTTGTCCTGGTTGGTGATGGTCTCGGTGACGGTTTCGGTCATCACGGAGGTATATTCGACGGAAACGTTCTTAATCAGCGAAGGATCGGAGAGGGTGATAAAGTTTTTGCCTGCTTCGGATTTTTTGCCGTTTGCCGCGATTCCGTCCAGGGAGCACGCACAGAGGGTAAGAAGCAGTGCAGCGCACAGAAGGAGCGTCAGCGGCTTGCGGATGCGGGACAGCATTTTCATGGAACGCACTTCCTTTCCATCATTCCGGCATTTTGCCGGCTGGTATGCGGTGTCAAACTGACCGGGACTACCGTAGACAGCAGCGGTGTTCCCTTAAGACAAACTTACAGGAAGATGAGCTGTGAGTCAATTGATATTTCGCACAAAAAACAAGGGTGAAATTTGACAAATCTCACAAATAGTCGGCGATCAGTTGGAAAAGGCAAGAAAAAGTGCTGCCAAACAGGCAGCACTTTTTCTCAAAAGAAGGGAGTTCAAACGGTTTGCATGGTCTTTCCGCCCCATGCGGCGGGCAATCCGAAGATTAGAAAGTTCAAAACATTTTTAGGAGGGTGCCCACAGCCGAATGCCCACGGCTGTGGGACCTTTTGGTTAGCCTCTGCTAACTGTCATTAGTTTAACCGAGGATTCGAAAAAAGTCAACCGCTTTTTTGCAGAAAAACGAAAAACACACCATTTTTGTAGGAAATGCACAAATTAAGCCTTGCAACTTTGTATGTTTTTACCTGCCCGTTTCTGCGATTGTGCGCCGAAAGGTCTTGCAAGAACAGTAAAAACAGGATATAATGAACTTGCGGCCCCTCCGGGCCGTAGTTTTTACCAAGAAGGGGGACTTGTGATGCAGCTGCAGGAATCCGGCGAAATGTATCTGGAAACGATCCTGATCCTTACCACCCACTCGAGCCATGTGCGTGCCGTGGACGTAAGCGAGTATATGGGCTACTCCAAGCCCAGCGTCAGCCGTGCCCTGGGCATTTTAAAGTCCGGCGGCTATGTGGTGACCGATGAGGACGGCTTCCTCCACCTGACCGAGGAAGGCGAACAGCGCGCCAAAAAGATCATGGAGCGCCATACGGTGCTCACCCGGTATCTGACTTCCATCGGCGTTGCGGAAGAAATCGCCGCGGACGATGCCTGCCGGATCGAGCATGTGATCTCCGATGAATCCTTTGAGGCCATCAAGAATTTGCTGAAAGATTGACTGACAGGGGCAGCTTTGTGCTGCCCCGTTGTTTTTTAAGGAGGCGAAACGATGAAACGGTTCTTTTGTTTGCTTCTGGCCCTTTTGCTGCTGAGCGCCTGCGGAAAAGAACAGCGGCTTGCGCCCCTTTACCCCCAGGAAGCGAGCTTTTCCGAAGGCTACATCAATATGAAGCTCTACCTGCCCGAGGATTGGCAGTGGAGTGTCATCGAACCCGACCCGGACGACCGCACTGCCGCTTACGGCCTGCAGTTCGGCCCTGCGGATCGGCCCGATGCATATGAATTGGTACATGAGCCCCAAACGCCGATGTTCTGCGGAACAGGTGTGCACGTTCAGAAGGTCACGCTGCCGAACGGTGAGGAAATCGCCGTGGCTACCGAATTTCGAATGGAGAGTGGCTTTGTGTGGATCAGCCTGAACAACCGATACTGCGGAAATTATATCTTTTACAGCTCCCTGGGCGCCCTGGATTGGAGAGAGCACGAACAGACCCTCTATCAGATCATCAGAGATGCCAGAATCGGCGAAGGCTACATCTCCGGCTTTGAAGCCACAGAGCGTGCCATCCGCGCCATGGGCAAGAAATTGGGAGAAGAAAAACCGCGCATTGCCTTCTGGCAGGAACCGGATCGCTGGGCCGTCCCCTGCGCCGGTGCAGACGGCACGCAGTACACTGTCTATGTCAGCCCCGAGGGAAAGGTTCTGGGAATCACAGAAGAATAAAAGAACCGCGTGTGCTGCAGCACACGCGGTTTGTTTTTAAAATTGCACGGGGTAGAGCTCTTCCACCCGGATGGTTCCCCGGGCTACGGCCTCCACTTTGACCTCCTGGTAAAACTGGGCCATGGTCTGCTGCATGTAGGGCCCCACGTACAGCAATGCCAGAATGCCGCCGGTGATACCGCTGAGCAGCGCCCAGCCGATAAAGCTCAGACCCAGCACAAACAGGCGCATCTTCTGGCCTTCCATCATGCGCATGGAGAGCTTCAGGCTCTGGTCGTAGGTCACGTCCGGGCACTCGGCCAGAATGTAAGGCTGCATGGAGTAGGCAAGGCCCTTGACGATGCCGGGAACGATAAACAGCAGGCTCCACAGAAAGGTGAACAGCTGCCGCCACCAGTAGGCGCCCAGCTTGCGGCCAAAGTTGTGGTCGAAGGCAGAGGTGAACATGGTGGCAATACTCACTTCCGCACCCTGCTGCAGACGCATGGAGAAGGCACACAGACCCACTTCCAACGGACCTGCCAGCAGGATCACTACAATGCCGGTGTAGCTGCCGAGGCCGAGGATCAGCGCGTAAAGCAGCGAGACGATCACGCACAGCCAGTATTGGGATAAAAAGGCCTGCTTGCCCAGCTCTTTGATTTCAGCACGGGTTTTCATCATGGGAATTCCCCCTTTTCTCTTCTTGTCTTTAGTTTAACGACCAAAAAGAAAGATTGCAAGAAGTAATTTTTCGGTCGTCCCACGATAAACAAAAGCCGTGGTTTTCCACGGCTTTTGGCATTTTTTCAGTTCTTCAAACTGTGCATCGGCGCGGGGATACGTCCGCCGCGGGAGATGAAATCGAAGGAGGACTCCGGATGCACCGGCATCACCGGCGCGGTGCCCAACAAACCGCCGAACTCCACGGTGTCGCCCACGACCTTGCCCGGGGCGGGGATGATACGCACGGCGGTGGTCTTGGTGTTGACCATGCCGATGGCGGCCTCGTCCGCGATGATGGCGCTGATGGTCTCAGCGGAGGTGTCGCCGGGCACGGCGATCATGTCCAGGCCCACGGAACAAACGCAGGTCATGGCCTCCAGTTTGTCCAGTGTCAGGGTGCCCAGCTCCGCGGCGGCGATCATGCCCTCATCTTCACTGACGGGGATGAAAGCGCCGGACAGGCCGCCCACGGAGGCGGAGGCCATCACGCCGCCCTTTTTTACGGCGTCGTTGAGCATGGCCAGGGCCGCGGTGGTGCCGTGGGTGCCGCAGACTTCCAGACCCATCTCTTCCAGGATGCGGGCCACGGAGTCGCCGATGGCGGGGGTGGGAGCCAGGGACAGATCCACCACGCCGAAGGGCACGCCCAGACGGGCGGAGGCCTCCTGGGCCACCAGCTGGCCCATGCGGGTGATCTGGAAGGCGGTTTTCTTGATGGTTTCGGCCACGATGTGGAAGGGCGCACCCTTCACGCTCTTCAGGGCGTGGTGCACTACGCCGGGGCCGGAGACGCCCACGTTGATGACGGTTTCGGGCTCGCCCACGCCGTGGAAAGCGCCGGCCATGAAGGGGTTGTCCTCCACGGCGTTGGCAAAGACCACCAGCTTGGCGCAGCCAAAGCCGCCGTTTTCGGCGGTGAGGGCGGCGGTTTGCTTGATGATTCTGCCCATCTCGGCCACAGCGTCCATGTTGATGCCGGCCTTGGTGGAGGCTACGTTCACACTGGAGCAGACGATGTTGGTCGTAGCCAGAGCCTCGGGGATGGAGGCGATCAGGCGGCGGTCGGACTCGGTGTAGCCCTTGTGAACCAGGGCGGAGTAGCCGCCGATGAAGTTCACGCCCACTTCGGCCGCGGCGCGGTCCAGGGCCTTGGCCAGCTTGGCGTAGTCGGCGCTCTTGCAGGCCGCGGCGACTAAGCTGATGGGCGTGACAGAAATGCGCTTGTTGACGATGGGAATGCCCAGTTCGTGCTCAATGTCCTCGCCCACGCGCACCAGATTCTTGGCGCAGCGGGTGATTTTTTCGTAGATCTTGTCCGCGCAGCGGTCGATGTTCTCGTCGGCGCAGGAAAGCAGGTTAATGCCCATGGTGACGGTGCGGATGTCCAGGTGCTGGGAATCGATCATCTCCAGGGTCTGCAGAATGTCGGCTTGTTTCAGCATGGCGAGCCCTCAGATTCGGTGCATGGCGGTGAAGATGTCTTCCCGCTGGATGCGGATGGAAAGGCCCATTTCCTCGCCCTTGGCTTCCAGGGCGGCCTGCAGCTCGGCAAAGGAGCCGGAGGTCTTGACCAGCATGGTCATGGTGAAGAACTCCTGCATGACGGTCTGGCTGATGTCCTCAATGTTGCAGCCCTTCTGGGCCAGCAGGGTGCAGACCTCTGCCATGATGCCCACACGGTCGGGGCCGATGACGGTAACAATTGCTTTCATGGTTGTTTCCTCCTTATTCCAGTTCGTCCAGATTCAGACGGAAGGCATCCAGACAGTGATCCATGAACCACTCCAGTTCCGGACGGTTCATTTCCCGCAACGCGGCGTAGGTCTGCTGGGCGGCGGAGTCGAACTCCGTGTTGCCGGCCTTGGATTCTTCGATGCACTTGATGTAGGCCGAGAGCTTGTCGGCTTCCTTGACGATCACGGCAACCTCAGGATCGGACTCCATCAGCAGCGGCTCGTAGCTCGCCTGCAGCTGCTCGGGCAGCATGGCCAGCAGCTTCTGGCAGGAGATTTTCTCCACCTGCTTGTAGGCGGCCTTGATTTCGGGGTTGTAGTATTTGATGGGTGTGGGCAGATCGCCGGTGAGGATCTCCGACGCGTCGTGCAGCAGGGCTGCCGAGGCGCAACGGTCGGGATCGGCGTCAAGGCCCAGGATATCCCGGCGGATCAGGGCCAGGGCGTGGGCCAGTACGGCCACCATGTGGCTGTGCTCCTGGATATTCTCCTGGAAGGTGTTGCGCATCAGGCCCCAGCGGCCGATGTAGCGCATGCGGGAGATGAGGGCGTAAAAACGATGCTGCATGGTGTCTCCTTTCCTATCCCTCGCCCAGCCAGGCGCGGCAGCAGCGGGATAGACAATATAAATAGTAGATGCCCGCGCCGAGGCACAACAGGGCCAACACGGAGCTGAGCAGGACGTTCATCAAAAACAGGTAGCTCACCATCTGACAGACGGCAAGCAGACTCCAGGCGGTGTGCAGAGCCTGGGCATGAAGCTCCTCGGTGCGCTGTGCCTGCAGTTCAAGCATGGCGCGGGAGAAGTGCAGGGCAGCCAGCAGTCCGCCCACGGAGCAGCCCAGGGAGAGGAAATGCCCCAGCATGCCCAGGTTGGCGGACAGACCCAGCAGATCCAGGGCGTACAGGGCGGCGCTGAACACCAGCATGGGCCGGCTGAGCCGGGAGAGCCGCGAGAAGCGCGTGCTCAGATGCACCATGCGGTTTGCGCTGCGGAAGAGCAGCAGAAAGCCGAGAAAATCAGGAAAAAGGCCGATCTCGTGCCCATGAAGATTCAGAGAGAAATCCAGGAAGATTAGAAAAAATCCCCAGAAAAACCCTTTCATGGCTGCGCCTCCTCTCAAAGAGCTGTAAAGAAATGATAGCAGTGCATGGGGGAAAAAGCAAGAAATTTGCTGTGAACTTTTTTACAACGGCTGCTGCTTGATTTTGGCAAAGCGGCGGGGATAGGCCGCAGGTGTGTTCTTCACCTTGCGGATGATGGCCACCCGGTGCACGGAGTCTGAGACGGGATACTCGGCAATGCGCTCCAATTCGCCGCCCAGGGTGCGGATGGCGCGAGCGGCCTCGGCGGTCTCTTCCTCCGCCAGGGCGCCCTTCATGGCCAGGAACACGCCGCCCACCTTGACGTAGGGTAGGCAGAGCTCGCACAGCATGTTCAGCCGGGCAACGGCCCGGGATACGGCGATGTCGTAGCTTTCGCGACGCTGAGCCACAGCTTCTTCCGCCCGGGCGGTGACGACTTCTGCTTCCACGCCCAGTTGGGGCAGAATCTCCCGCAGCCAGTCCATGCGCTTGCCCAGGGAGTCCAGGAGGGTCAGGGAAATGCTTTCCTCGCCGATCTTCAGGGGCACGCCGGGCAGGCCTGCGCCGCAGCCTACGTCGATGACTTTTTTGCCCGAAAAATCTGCCAGATTCAGAAGGGCCAGAGAGTCAAGAAAGTGCAGTTGAGCCACCCGTTCGGGCTCTACAATGGCGGTAAGGTTCATCACCTTGTTCTTTTCCAGCATGGCCTCGCCGTAGGCGCACAGGGTCTTTTGCTGAGCCTCGGAAAGTGTCAGGTTTAATGCGGGTAGGCCCGCACGCAGGGTTTTGTCCATTTTGAACGTCCCTTTCTATCGGAAAAGGCCCCCAAAGGGGGCCTTTTTTGATTTTATTTGCGGTTCTTCTTGGCAAGGGCGCGCTTGGCGGCCTCCGCGATGCCCGCGGGATTCAGACCGAAGTGATCCAGCACAGCCTGGGCCTTGCCGGCGGCGCCGAAGACGTCCTGCACACCGTGACGGATCACGGGGGTGGGGCAGGCCTCACTCAGATATTCACACACGGCAGAGCCAAGACCACCGACGGTGGAGTGCTCTTCGCAGGTGACGATGCAGCCGGTTTCCTGGGCGCACTGGAGAACAAGTTCGTTGTCCAGGGGCTTGATGGTGGGCATATTGACCACACGGGCAGAAATGCCCTCTTCCGCCAGGAGTTCCGCGGCCTTCAGAGATTCCTGCACCATCAGGCCGACGGCAATGATGGTCACATCGCTGCCCTCGCGCAGGGTGCAGCCTTTGCCCAGCTGAAAGGAGTAGCCGGGGATGGCGTCGGTGACGGTTTCCACGGCGCTGCGGCCCAGACGCAGGTAAGCGGGGCCATCGTAGTTTAACAGCTGCTCCACGGCGGCGCGCATCTCGTTGGCATCGCACGGGCAGACCACCAGCATGCCGGGGATGTCGCGCATGATGGCCAGGTCCTCACAGGCCTGGTGGGTGGGGCCGTCCTCGCCCACGGACAGACCGCCGTGGGAGCCGGCGATTTTCACATTCAGGTGGGGGTAGGCAACGCTGTTGCGTACCTGCTCCCAGGCGCGGCCGGAAGCGAACATGGCAAAGGTGCTGGCAAAGACCTGCTTACCGCAGGTGGCAAGGCCGGCAGCGATGCTGACCATGTTGGCCTCGGCGATGCCGATGTTGAAGAAACGCTCGGGATATTCCTTGGCGAAACGGTTGGAGTTGGTGGAACCGGACAGGTCGGCGTCCAGCACGACCAGGTTGCGGTAAGTGGCGCCGAATTCGGCCAGGGCCTTACCGTAGGCCACACGGGTTGCGATCTTCTCAGCCATTGTTCTCGCCCTCCAGTTCTGCAATCTTGGCTTTCAGCTCAGCTTCGGCCACGGCCCACTGCTCTGCGTTGGGAGCCACGCCGTGCCAGCCGGCCAGATTTTCCATAAAGCTCACGCCCTTGCCCTTGACGGTGTGCAGCAGCAGCATCGTGGGCTGGCCCTTGACCTGTGCGGCCTCGTCGTAGGCGGCGGACAGGGCAGCCACATCGTGGCCGTCCACGTGGATCACGTGCCAGCCGAAGGCCTCGAACTTCTTGTCCAGGGGCTCAGAGGGCATGACGTCGGCGGTGGCGCCGTCGATCTGCAGGCCGTTCACGTCCACAGCGGCGCAGAGGTTGTCGAGACCAAACTTGGCAGCCGCCATGGCAGCCTCCCAGACCTGGCCCTCGGCCACTTCGCCGTCACCGAGGATGGTGTAAACACGATAGTCCTTCTTGTCCAGCTTGCCGGCCATGGCGATGCCTACGGCGGCGGAGAAGCCCTGGCCCAGAGAGCCGGTGGACATGTCCACGCCCGGAGTGTTCTTCATATCGGGATGACCGGACAGACGGCTGTCGAGCTGGCGGAAGCCCAGAACCTCTTCTTCCGGGAAATAGCCGCGCAGGCTCAGAACGGCGTACAGAGCCGGGGCGGCGTGGCCCTTGGAGAGCACAAAGCGGTCGCGATCAGGGTCCGTGGGGTTCTTGGGATCGATGCGCATCTTGTCAAAGTAGAGCACCGTCATGGCGTCGGTAGCCGAGAGAGAACCGCCCGGATGGCCGCAGCCTGCGTTGTAGATGGCGTTCACTAACAGCAGTCTGGCTTTGGCTGCTGTCAGCGCGAGAGAGTGGTTTTTGTTGTCCATGATTCTCCGTCCTTTTTCGTATCAAGGCTTGTTTATTTGTATGCGTGTTTGCGCAGGTAGTGCTGTGCGATGTAAAAATCAGACAGTGCGTGCTCATAGAAGGGGAAGCGCACGCCGTTTTTCAAAAACGCGCCGGTGGAGTGGATCGTGTCCACCCAATTCAGCAGCTCATCTGTGATCTTCAAAAGACCGGGGCCTTCCCAGCCGCAGGCGTCGAAGAGCACATTCATCAGAAAGTACGGGCCCACCGTAGGGCCTTCCCCTTCGATGGTTTTGCCCAGGGCGGCTTCCGCCGCGTCGTTGGCCCAGATGAAGTAGTCCGTGGCGTAGTAGTTTAAGAAGCTCTCGTCCGTGGTGCGGGAGATGTCGATACCCAGCTCATCATAGCAGCTGTTGGCGTTTCCCAGGGTGGGTTTGTGGTCGCCGAAGAGCAGCACCACCGCAGGTGCAGCATCCTGCCGCAGGACATCCAGAAAGGCTTTCAGCTGCGCCAACGTGTCTGCCACACTGCCCAGATAATTGTTTACGGTGTAATAGCATGCCTCACTCAGGCCCTCGGAGCTGATGTACTCCGTGCCCGAACTGAGGGCTGTGTCGGAATAGGGGCCATGGCCCTGATAGCTGATGGAAAAGTTGAAATAAGGACGGGTTTCGTCCCGGTTATGATACAATTCCAGCAGAGAGGTAAAAAACACATCGTCTGCGGCATGCTCGTCAGAGGTGCGCGCATCGAAGAAATTTTCGTTGAAGTAGTAGTGGTCGAATCCCAGATTGAGATTGACATTCTTGCGGTTGTAGTACCAGTCAAAGCCCGGATGGGCACCTTCGGTGGCGTAGCCCTGGCTCCTGAAATACTGCACATAGCTCCAGCTTGCATGGCGGTAATCCGGCTGGGGATAGACCGTGCCGGTCAGGAAGCTGCGCTCGGAGTTGCTGGTGCCGCCGCCCATGGTGTCGGAGATCATGGTGCCGTGCAGGCTCTCGCCCTGTAATTCGTGCAGAATTGCGTAGGGATCCTCCGTCAGCTTCAGTTCGGCGTGCTTCGTCAGATCACAGAAGCTCTCCAGCATGATCGTAATCACATTGACCTTCTGCGCTGCGGGAATGTCGTCGTTTTCCGCAAGAAGCTGCTCTGCCTTTTCATCGGAATACCCCGCAGGCGGCGCAGGATAGGCGTCGGCAATGGAGTGGAGGAAGGGGTATACAAAACCGCGGGAGGCGTAGTCCTCCACTGGCTGCCAGCGGTTAAAATAGGTGTAGTTTTCGAAGCTCTCATAGAGCTCGTCGTCGGCATAGAACTGCCGGTAGCCGCCGATGCTCAGAACGATCAGCAGCACAATAGCGCCCAGGCGCAGCAGCCAGCGCTTTTTGCGCAGACCGATCCCGGCCCGGGCGAAGAGAAAGAGCAGCAGCGTGCCCAAAAAGCATGCAGCAATGGCGGCTTTGAAATAAACGGTCAGATGGATGTCATACTGCCCGATGATGCCGGCGGCCTCGCCGGCGTAAGCCAGATCCTCAAAGACAAAGGGATCATCGCGCAGGACAACCTTATAGTAGTTCACGCCCGTGGGAACCAGAATCAGCACACTCGTGAGCAAAAAACTCAGCCAGGCCCGGTCAAAGAGCAAATAGAGCAGGGCCAGCAGTACCATCACCGGCAGAGTGTTCAGCAAAATCAAACCGGGATAGGAGAAATAGGTCAGAATGCGCGGCAGGGCAACATACAAAGAACCCAGCGCCAGACTCACAAAACTGAGGCACACCGCCGCGCAAAGAAGCAGCGCGGCGGTCAGTGCCATCAGAATTTTTTTGCGGCGGGGCGTTTTGCCCGCAGGATCAAGGGGCCAGCGTTCTCTGGCCCGGTGCAGGACAGGTAGGCGGGATTGCACGGAAATCAGAATGCAACGCGCTCAGCCAGCCAGGCCTTGAGTTCAGAAATGGGAACGCGGACCTGCTCCATGCTGTCGCGCTCGCGGACGGTGACGCAGTGGTCGGCTTCGGTCTTGCCGTCGCCCACGGTCTGGAAGTCCACGGTAATGCAGTACGGGGTGCCGATCTCGTCCTGGCGGCGATAGCGCTTGCCGATGGAGCCGGATTCGTCGTAGTCTACCATGAAGTCCTTCTGCAGGGCGTGGTAAATTTCAGTGGCGGCGTCGCCCAGCTTCTTGGAAAGGGGCAGAATGGCGGCCTTGTAGGGAGCCAGAGCCGGATGGAAACGCAGCACGGTGCGCACATCGTTCTTGGCCTCGTCGACGACTTCTTCGTCGTAGGCTTCGCACAGGAAGGCCAGGGTCACGCGGTCAGCGCCCAGGGAGGGTTCGACGACGTAGGGAATGTAGTGCTCGTTCTTCTCCTGGTCGAAGTAGGTCTGGTCCTTGCCGGAGGTGGTCTGGTGGGCGTTCAGGTCAAAGTTGGTGCGGGAGGCAACGCCCCACAGCTCGCCCCAGCCGAAGGGGAAGACGAACTCGAAGTCGGTGGTGGCGTTGGAGTAGTGGCTGAGCTCCTCGGGATCATGGTCTCTAAGACGCAGGTTCTCTTCCTTCATGCCCAGGTCCAGCAGCCACTGGCGGCAGAAGTTCTTCCAGTAGGCGAACCACTCCAGCTCGGTGCCGGGGGAGCAGAAGAACTCCAGCTCCATCTGCTCGAACTCGCGGGTGCGGAAGGTGAAGTTGCCCGGGGTGATCTCGTTGCGGAAGGACTTGCCGATCTGGCAGACGCCGAAGGGCAGCTTGCGGCGGGTGGTGCGCTGGATGTTCTGGAAGTTGACGAAGATGCCCTGGGCAGTCTCCGGACGCAGGTAAACAGTGTTCTTGGCGTCCTCGGTAACACCCTGGAAGGTCTTGAACATCAGGTTGAACTGACGGATGTCGGTCCAGTTGTGCTTGCCGCAGGTGGGGCAGCCGATGTTGTGTTCTTCGACGAATTCCTTCATTTCGGTCTGGCTCATGGCGTCCACGGGTTTGGGCAGGGTGAAGTCATTCTCGGCGCACCAGTCCTCGATGACCTTGTCGGCACGGAAGCGCTCCTTGCACTCCTTGCAGTCCATCAGCGGGTCAGAGAAGCCGCCCACATGACCGGAGGCGACCCAGACCTGGGGATTCATCAGGATGGCAGAGTCCAGACCCACGTTGTAGGGGTTCTCCTGGACGAACTTCTTCCACCAGGCCTTCTTGACGTTGTTTTTCAGCTCAACGCCCAGAGGACCGTAGTCCCAGGTGTTGGCCAGGCCGCCGTAGATTTCGCTGCCGGGGTATACGAAGCCGCGGCCCTTGCAGAGCGCGACAATCTTTTCCATGGTTTTTTCATTGTTCTTCATGGTAAATTCCTCCAATTCCGGGCTTGTGGCCGGAGATTCCTTTTCACGATAATTATAGCCGGAAGCGCTGAAATGTCAATCAAAGCCTGGGTTTTTTCCTCGGTTTCTCCGCTTTGTACCAAATTTTCTCCATCATAAAACGGCTTTTAGGGAATCTGACCACTCCCACTGCCGCGCATTGCGGCTTGCCCGAAGGGAATCGGCGTGATACAATGGAAAAAACGCAGCGAAGGGGTGGGAGAAATATGGATGTCAAGGTGCGAAATCGCTTAATTGTCTCTGGCGTGTGCGTCGTGGTGACGGCGGCGCTGCTGGCCCTGGCCCACTGGGCGGGGGATTGGTTTTTCTCCTTCTATCCCGCGGTTTCCCGCTTTCTGCAGCGGCCTCTGGCGGCCGTTACGGGCATCGTGCCCTTCCCTGTGTGGGAGATCGCCATCCCGGTGCTGATTGTCCTGTTTGTCGTAACCCTGGTTCGCGCCGTGAAAGGCAAGCGCTTTGCACGCTGGTGCGCCGGCGTGCTGATGATCGCCTGCCTTGCCGGCAGCAGCTTTGTGAACCTGTGGGGCCTGAACCACTTCGGCCCCACCATTGACGAGCGGCTGGGCCTGACGGTGGAAAAGTACACCGTGGAGCAGCTCACCGAGGCCACCGCCTACTATTTAAAGATGGCCAATGCCCTGGCAGACCAAACACCCCGCAACGCCGACGGCACCCTGGCGCTGCCGGCGTTTTCCGAGCTGACGCGGAAGGCAGACGACGGCTACCGCGTCCTAAAGGAGCAGTACCCCATGTTCTCCGGCGCCCTGAACCGGGTCAAACGGGTCATCACCTGGCCCATCATGAGCCGTTTCGGCGTGACGGGCATCTTTATCTGCCTCACGGGCGAGAGCTCTGTCAATCCCGATACATACGCCGCGTCGCTTCCCTTCACCATGTGCCATGAGCTGGGTCATCGCATGGCGGTCTCCCGGGAAAACGAGGCCAATTTCTGCGCCTTCCTCTCCTGCGCGGCCAACGAAGATGCGGTGTTTCAGTATTCTGCTTACTATTCTGCCTTTGTGTATTGCCACAATGCCCTTTATAAGGTCTCGCCCGCCACGGCCCGTGCCATGTGGGACTATGCCGATGAGCGGGTCTATGCCGACTGCGTGGCCGCCAATGCGCATTATGAGAAGTATGAAGGAAAGGTCCAGGACGCCGCCCAGAAGGTCAACGACACGTATTTGAAGACCTTTGGCCAAACCTCGGGGGTGCAGTCCTACGGCGAAGTGGCCGATCTTTTGATTTCCTGGTATTTTGCTGAAAAAAGGTCTTGACATTTTGAAAAGTCAAGGCTATAATAATCCAGCAGTCGGACGATTAGCTCAGCTGGTATGAGCATCCGCTTGACGTGCGGGAGGTCATAGGTTCGAGTCCTATATCGTCCACCATAAAGAAACGCCCATCCAACGGATGGGCGTTTTCTTTATGCCGGGCGCGTATGCGCGAGAATCGATCGGTTCGATAAGTGACTCCGCGAAACTGCCTGCGTTTGTGAATACTACTTACAACATCGATACGGACAGATTCTTCGACGCGGCTTCGCCTTACCGTCTCGCGCTGCGGCGCTCCCGGTATTTCCGTCACCAGTTTCACTGGTTCCTCCCTTGCTCAGAATGACAAATTTGAAAGTCTGTCATCCTGCGTCGGCCTAAGAGCCGCCCTTCGGGCGGTTGGCCTGTGCACAGCGCTGCGGCGCTAGTGAGCGGAGCGTCAGCGGAGTCGAAGGATCTGTCCCTGCCGGGTTGCAAGCAACCATTCTGCGGAAGAAAATCACCAGGTCTGTAAAAAAAGCCACCCATTCGGGTGGCTTTTTTATCTTACATCAAATCTCAGCAGCCTGCGCCAGACGCACGTTGTGCAGGCGCAGCATAATGGCGGCCAGCTGAACGCGGGTGGCAAATTTGTGGGGAGCGATGGTGGAAGCAGAGGTCCCGTACAGCACGCCTGCGCCGAAGGCCCACTGGAACGGTTCGTAGCAGCCCTCGGAAATATCAAAGGCGTCGTCAAAGCTGAGAATATTGGTGTCCTGCCAGACGCTCACGTCCATGCCTGCCCACTGGGCGAAACGGTAGAGCATCACGATCAGAGCTTCGCGGGTCAGCTCCAGATTGGGCAGCAGCTCAGTGCTGCCTTCTTCCAGAATGTCCACGGCGGTGGCCCATTGGAAAGCCTCAAAGGCACCCTGGGGAACATCGAAAGCATCGTCGTAACTGAGAATGTTGGTGTTCTCGCCGGCGGAAACATCCAGGCCGGCATTGACCGCATAGCGGTACAGCGTGACGATCAGCTCGGCGCGGGTCACGGCGGCCTCGGGGGCAAAGACGCTGTCGTCCTCACGGGTCAGACCGGTCATCAGGCCCTCGTCCAGGCAGAAGTGCACACCGTCATGGTACCAGGTGCTGCCGGGTAGATCGGAAAAGCACCGCATGGGGCAGGCGGAGTTGCCCCGGCAGGCGTTGTAGGGGCTCTCATCGGCAGCCAGGGCGGGAACAGCCAGCGCGGCAAGCAGGGCTGCGGCCAGAAGCATTGCAATGATTTTCTTCATAATATCCTTTCCTTTCTTTGTGTGAACGGTTTGGCGGAGCGGATGGGCGGTGGGCTCATCCGACACTGTCCTGGGTGGGATGGAAGAGCAGTTCTGCCATTTCCAGCAGGGTCTCTGCGGAGGCGCCGGTGTCCATGTGCAGGCTGTAGAGCAGGCCGGGGGCGATGTCAAACCAGACGATCTTGCCCGCGCCGCCCTCGGTGAAGCTCAGCCGTGCGCTGCACCAGAGCACAGAGCCGGTCTGCTCGGTGGCGAAGCTGTCGTCCACGCCGGAAATATCGGCGAATTCCTCTTCGATCAGTGCGGTGGCGGCGGTGCGGTAGGTGTAGTGCACGCCGTCGAGCATGAAGCCGGTCTGGCCGACCTCCAGCCCGTCGAGCATTAGCGCGCTGTAGCTGACATTGGCAGCCTGGGCGGGGGAAACGTCCATATTGAAGCCCAGAGCGTTGGCGATCTGGCGTGCGGTGCTCAGCAGAGCAAGAACGTCCTCACCGCCGATGAGGTTGAACTGAATGCTTTCGGTTTCGGCATACCAACTGATGGTGGCGGTGTTGTCATCGGCCTGGTTCAGGTTCACCTGCAGTGACGGCAGATCCCAGCTCAGAGTCTGTGTCCAATTGGCGTACAGGCCGGAAATGTCGCGGCCCTCCTCGGTTTTCAACGCTCGGCAGGTGTATTCTGCATCGCCGCGCTCAAAATTGATTTGTGCCATAGGCACCGCATCCTGCGAGGTGCTGATCAGATAATATGCGGCATTTTCTGCATCCTCGGGCAAGGGAAGGCTGTAGCCCTGCTGCTGCAGCTCTTCGGGGCTGACTCTGCGCATGGGATTGCTGACTGTGGTGTCTGCGTCGGAATTGGTGATGTCAGAGCCGATGTTGTCGGGACTGCTGTCCGGCAGCCAGGAGGGGGCGGAGGGACGGAAGAAGGAAATGCCTACCAGCACGGCAGCACAGGCGGCTGCGGTGCCTGCAATGCGAACCCAGGTGCGGCTGCGCTTTACAGGGTGCTGCGCCTGTTCCAGAAGATCCTCATCCACCGCGTGCATGAGGAAGTCGAATTTGCGGTCGTTCATAGTTCGATCCTTTCTTTGATCAGTTCGGTGAGCAGACGCTCCCTGGTGCGGAAGAGGGAGGTCTTGACCTTGGATTCACTCACGCCGAGGGCCTCGGCGATCTCGCGGATACTTTCGCCGTACCAGTAGCGCCGCAGGAATATGGTCCTGGCTTCGGCGCTCTGACGGCGCAGAAAATCGTTGAGGACCCGACGGAAGGCCAGGTTTTCGGATGCGGCCTCCGGATCGCCCAGCCGGGCAGGCAGCCACGGCTCGAATTCTTCAAAGGCCTGGGTCAGGGCACTGCTGCGCGCGGCGGCGGTGTTGTAATCGAGCCGATCCAGCGCCAGATTGCGGGTAATGCGCGCAAGATATGCGCCCAGCGCACGGGGACGCTCCGGCGGGATGGCGTTCCAGGCACGCAGATAAGTGTCGTTTTCACATTCTTCCGCATCACGGCTGTCAGCCAGGATCCGGAAGGCGACACTGCGGCAGAGCGCTCCATATTTTGTTTTGGTCAACGAAATGGCATCGTCTATGCGCCGGAAGAAGAGATTCAGAATTGTCTCATCCGCAATCTGTGCTGCAGCACGGGATGATGGTGTGCGGGAGATGTGGTTGTCGGTATTCATAAAATTCTCCTTGTGTGGTGAAACGGAGCGGAACGCCTTCTGTCTATTAAGACGGAGGTGTGAGCGGATCGGTTACACAGAAAAGGAAAAAATTTCTCCCCCTTTTTTACAGGGGGAGAGGAAGGCCCGGATTCAGGGGGTGGGGGAGCGCAGTTTCTGGCAGTACTGGGTGCACAGCTTATCCGTGCATTCGGAGCACTTGAGTGCCGCGTTGGACTGATCCCAGAACCGCTCGGGGTAGATCAGAATGCACAGTTCCCAGGTTCCAAAGGCCAGCACCGCCATGGCGGCCAGGGACAGGGCGTAGAACCCGCCCATGAAAATCAGCGGGGAGAACATCATCAAATGATCCCAGTTGAAGATGCGGCAGGTGGTGCAGCAGCGGGTCTTCATCAGAAGCCGGAACGGACACCAGATCAGCACGCAGATCGGATCGCACACATAGAACAGCACGCTGATGAGGAACAGGGCCTTTTTGTCGATCACGCCGAAGAGGTACAGCGCGCCGATGGCGGCGATCAGCGCCACCCACAGCAGCATTACCTTGTATGCTGTCCGGGAGGTGGTCTGAATGTAGCGGCGCAGGGATTCGTGGTTGATCTTCTCGCGGATGGGACGGAAACGGTTGGCAAAAAGCTTCTGCGAGCCCAGGGGCACTTTGTTCTTGATGGGGATGATCTGCTGGAACATATCGATCACCCAGATGACCCAAAGAAGGTGCAGCGCCGAAAACCGGCGGAAGAAGCGTAAGCCTTCCAAAACTTCAAATTCCCCGGGCGCGGCAAAACACAGCACGCAGCAGGCGATGAGGATCAGGCATCTGCCCACCAGGCGTGCGATATAGTTTTTTCTGGTTTTTGACACGGCAGACACCGCCTTTCTTCCTGCGTTACGGCTGCACCAGAATCTCGGCCGCCACGTTGGGAACGTCCGTCATGATGCAATCCGCACCGATGGCCTGCAGTTTTGCCATTTCCTCGGGGTCGTTGATGGTCCAATACTGCACGGCGATGTTCAGCTTGTGGGCGTAGTTGATGACCCGGGAGGTGCCCAGGTTTACGGTGTAGTCGTCCGTGGGAATCTGCAGGGCAACGAAATTGAAGGTATCGGCGCTGGCCGGCAGATGGAAGAAGGCGTACAGATAGAAGCGGATGGCTTCGTTAAAACCGGCGCTGCGGGGAAGATCCGGGTAGGTTTCGTCCATATAGGCGGTGATTTCGTTGTGGAAGGTGCCCACCACGGTGCGGTTCAGGCAGCCGTGCGCCACCAAGGTCTCATAGAGGATGTTCGTGGCCCGGATGCCCAGCACATCGGAATTCTTCACTTCTATAATATAGTGATATTCACCGCTTTCTTCCAGATATGTCAGGGCTTCGTCCAGGGTAGTGATGCGCAGATCCTCGGGGATCGCATCACCGCGCAGGTCGGCATAGGGCGCCGTGCCGTCGTCGGAGACGAACTTCGCGCCCATGTTCAGCTCCTTGAGTTCCGCCAGGGTGTGATTCTCCGGACGCACGCCCTCGTAACCGAAGTGCTCAACCGCATCACTGGTGCGGTCCAGGGTGCCGTCGTGCAGCAGCACGGGGATGTTGTCGGAGGTTAAGTGGATGTCAAATTCAAACACATCCAGCTTGTACTCGCCGTTCTCCACGCAGTTTTTTAAGGCCGCCATCGTGTTCTCCGGGGCGATGCCACCGCCGGCACGATGGCCAGAGAGCATGGTGGTTCCCAGGGGTGTAATCAGGCCGTTGGCGGCGCCGGTGGTTTCAATGGGTTTTGCCTTGGTGTCCCGGGTCACGGCCCAGAAGAGAGTGCCCGCCAGAATCGCCAGAGCCAGAAGAATGCAGAGGATAACGATCAGCGCTTTTTTCGCCCTGCGGCCCATGGGGCAGCCTTTTTGGAACCAGACGAAGGTGCGGGGCCAGATGAGGGCAGCGAAGAGCACCAGCGCAGCGTAGCGCACGGAAGTGGTCAGCAGGTGATGATTCCAGATGAGCTTCAGCACCGGCTTCAAACCGGCCTTCAGGCCCATCACGATGCCAAGACCCAGCACGACCTTCAGAATCTGCGCCCACCAGGGGGCAGAAACGTCGTAGTTGATGTATTTCTTTTCCAGGGGGAAGGCGACGAGCAGTGCTGCCGAGCAGCCGATGAGCAGGTATCCGTTCTTCAGACCGGACTCTAGATTGTGTGCGTCCACATCCGCACCCCAGGGATACAGCTGTACCGTCAAGGTATAGATAACACTGAGCACAAACAGACTACCCACGGCCAGATAGAAAAGCTGCGGCTTTTCGTCCATCTTTTCAAACAGCGGATGGAACAAAAGCACCAACGCCGTACCGATGACAAGGCTCACCACCACATCCAGAGGTGTGTGCACGCCTAAGTACAGTCTCGATAAACCCGTCAGCAGAATCAGCACGATGAATACGATGCGCAGGGCGGGCTTTTTGGTGCTGCGGGCGGGGCAGCCCAATACGCTCACGGCGTTCTGGGTGTGGCCGGAGGGGAAGGAGTAGCCGGTGGCTTCTTCTCTGGCAGCTTCCACAATGGGGAAGTCGGGGTCCTTGACCCAGGGGCGGGGGATGCGGAAGATGAGCTTCAGCGCCTGATTGAAAAGGGTACCGAAGAAACCTACCACCAGAAGGTAGTAGCCGCTTTTCTTGCTCACGCACCAGAAACAGATGATGGCGATGGCCAAAAACAGCGTCTCGCTGCCGAAATGGGTGACGGCGGCAAAAAATGCATCCAGCACAGGATTGCGGATGGATTCGAGAAAATAGAGAACTTGCATGGTGTCACCTCCGGGGAAAGGATATACATATTTTACCAGGTTTTCGGAAAAAAGGCAACAAAACCGGGAAAACTTGGCTGGTGAGCACCCTTGCTTAGAATGTTAATAATATATTAAAACGCGAAAAGAAGACACGGGGAATCTCGTGGAAGCAATCGATTGCATACATGGGTTTTGTCTCTGAGCTTTGTAGAAAGAACGGAGCATTCGGGATTAGAAACGCAAAATACAGGGGAAGAATTGTTAAAACAGATGAATTGAAAACGGATAAAAAATAAATGTAAAAAAATATGAACAAAATATTGACAAATAGAGCGTTGTTGGATATAAATATAATATCAGAATAATAGAGGGGGGCCCAAAATATGGGAGGTAGTGTCAGCGGCACGCCGGAAGGCCTGCGCGAGTCCATGAAGAAAGCAACAACAGAAATGCTCATTCTGTTCCTGCTTCGCCACAAAAAAATGTATACTTATGAGATGATGGCTGCCATCGATGATCTCAGCAGCGGCCGCGTCACGTTCAACACCATCTACCAGGCGATTTATCGTCTGCAGGGTTTTGAGTATGTGGAGGAATGCGGCAAGGAGCTCTCTGAGAGCAACCGTATGCGCATTTATTATTCCATTACCGATTCCGGCCGTGAGTATTATAAAGGCCTGGTGCAGCAGTTCCGCAACTACGTCGCTGCTGTGGAAGACATTCTGGCTCAGGACGGGAACCTCGATCTGGACTAAATTGCTGGTTCTGCCCGGGCTGACCACCCGGCAGCAAGAATCCACCTGTTTAGAAGCCGCAGCAATATGCTGCGGCTTCTTTTTCTTTGTTTCCGTTCGGTCTGACTATTTTTTGGAAGAAAGGAAGCCACAGTGGCACTGTGGCTTCCTTTTGTTTTAATCTTTGCTCTTTATTACTTCAATAAGGTGTTCAATCGCTGAAATTTCTTCCTTCGTCAACCCATCGGCACGCATCAAAGGATGAGACTGCTCAGCAGGAAAAACCAGCGCATCGACAGAAAAGGTCAATAATTCCATCATTTGAAACAGCAAGGGTACGGAAGGGTTCCGCCGGCCATTTTCAATGTGTTTTAGGTGCGCGGTAGTGATATTCAACAGTTCTGCCAGCTGGTCCTGTGTGTAGTTGCGCCTGATCCGAGCGGAACGAATCGTATCCCCTAACAGATTGTTTTCACTTGCCATTACTCTCAGCCTCCCTTAAGGGTATCTTAAAGATTTTTTTGTCCCTTGAAAATCAACTGTAAGTATGCTATAGTGTTACTGTAAGTTATCCATAAAAAATGAAAGAATTGGAGGTGCCCGAGGTGGGATTGATTGGATTCCTACTCATAGCCGGTCTCGTTGTATATGCTGCGTTGATCCGTCCAAGGCAAATTGAAGCAAAGAAAGAGGCAGAGCGTATCCGCCGTCTGCGGATTGAGGAAGAAGAAAAGCTTCGCATTCAGAAAAAACGAGAACAAGAAGAGAAGGAGCGTCGTTGGAAACAGGAAGAAGAACAGAGACGCAAGGCAAGAATGGCTGACGAAGCGGAACAGTCAATTTGGGAGCGCATTCAGACGAACCCGTTTTACAGCACGGCAATGAACTTCCTGTTTCAGTATATCGATGATGTTGTAGAAAAAGCATCGCAGGAAATGTTGCCTGAAAACAGGCGGGTTATGATTGTAATTAATCCTGGGGCTGAGGGTGTGTTCTACCACACTCAGCTATTAACCGGAGAATATGAACAGATTGGAGAGGCGGAGAACTGCAGAGTAGTGACATTTGAAAGCTGCGGAATGCATGCTCCACCGAAAGAGTTTTATTTTGTCTTATGGAAACATGCAGGAGAGACTTTGTATGATCGATATGAAAGTTCGTCAAATGTTTCTTTCCTCTTGCCGCGGAAAGAGTGGGAAAAAGAAATGCAGAACAGAAAAACCGAGAATTATCCCAGCATAGTCGTGATCGATATTACAGGGTGCTACCGCAATAAGAAACTAGGCCGATGGTAAACGGGAATCGCTTGTTAGAAAGGGGGCGTGTGAAGAATGGAAAGAATGCCGACTCGTGATTATGAACGCTTTCGCACAGCGATCGAAGTGGCAAATGACCAACAGGATAAAGATGCGCTGAGAAAGATTCAAAAGCAGCTGATTGCTGAATATGGTCTGAACAACTCTGATGTTGAGTATCTCCTGAAGAAGTTCCGTTATAACGTATAGTGCTTGGAACTGAAAGCATCGAGAAGCCGCAGCATATTGCTGCGGCTTCTTTTTCTTTGTTTCCGTTCGGTCTGCCCAATTTTTCCCCTGGCTTTTCCATAAAATTTAGACAGATTTTTTTGCTGTTTTGGTGGGGGATATCTTGCTTTTCCTCCGGAAAAGAGGGTATAATGTTACTGTGTGTAATATGGCCGCTTGGGCGCGGCCAAATTTTATGTAATGATCACTATTAGGGTAAGAGAGGTACTACATATGATTGCTCACGGCAAAGAAATCAAAGTCTTCACCGGCAATGCAAACCCCGCTTTCGCTCAGGGCGTGTGCGACGCACTTGGCATCAAGCTCGGCCAGTGCGAAGTCAAGGCCTTCTCCGACGGTGAGATCTCCGTCACCATCAACGAGACCGTCCGCGGCTGCGATGCTTTCGTGGTTCAGTCCACCTGCGTTCCCGTCAACGATAACCTGATGGAACTGCTCATTATGGTCGACGCCCTCAAGCGTTCCTCCGCCGGCCGTATCACCGCTGTTATCCCTTATTATGGCTATGCCCGTCAGGACCGCAAGGCCAAGGCCAGAGATCCCATCTCCGCCAAGCTGGTTGCCAACCTGCTGGTTGCCGCCGGTGCCGACCGTGTGCTGACCATGGACCTGCATGCCCCGCAGATCCAGGGCTTCTTCGATATCCCCGTTGACCACCTGGTGGGCAACCCCGCTTTCGTGAAGTACTACCTCAAGAAGTTTGACGATCACCGCGAAGAAATGGTCGTTGTCTCTCCCGATGTGGGCTCTGTCTCCCGCGCCCGCGCTTTCGCCCAGAAGATGGGCATGAGCCTGGCCATCGTGGACAAGCGCCGTCAGAAGGCCAACTCCTCCGAGGTTATGAACGTCATCGGTGACGTGCGTGATCGCGAGTGCATCCTCTTCGACGACATGGTCGATACCGCCGGCTCTCTGTGCAACGCCGCCAAGGCCCTGAAGGAAATCGGTGGCGCCAAGAAGGTCTATGCCTGCGCCTCCCACGGCGTTCTGTCCGGTCCGGCACTGGAACGCATCGAGTCCAGCGAGCTGGAAGAGCTGATGCTGCTCAATACCATTCCCATGCCCGAACGCTACACCGGCAAGAAGATCCGTCAGCTGGATGTTTCCCCCATGTTTGCTGAGGCCATTTCCCGCATCTACAAAGAAGTTTCCATCTCCTCTCTGTTCTGATGTTTTTTCGCAGAACCAAACCGGAATGGATCATCGTCGGCCTGGGCAATCCCGGGCCGGCCTATACCAACACCCGCCACAATGTGGGCTTTGTGGCCATCGACCGCCTGGCGGAGAAACTGGGCGTGAAGATCGATCGGGTCAAATATTCCGCTTACACAGCCACCGCCGCCATCGGCGGCAAGACGGTACTGCTGATGAAGCCCACCACCTTTATGAACCTCTCCGGGCAGGCGGTGCGCCAGGCGGCGCGCTATTACGCCATCGAGCCGGAAAAGGTTCTGGTGATCTTTGATGACGTTTCCCTGGCACCGGGACGCATCCGCGTGCGCGCGGACGGCTCCGCCGGCGGCCACAACGGCATCAAGTCCATCATCTCCGAGCTGGGGAGCCAGGCCTTCCCCCGGGTCAAAATCGGCGTGGGCGAGCGGCCCCATCCGGATTATGACCTGGCCGACTGGGTGCTGGGCAAGTTCTCTTCCGAGGATCGGAAGAAGATCGAAACCGCGGTGGAAAACGCCTGCGGCGCGGTGGAGGCCCTGATCGAAAAGGGCGTCACCGAAGCGGCCAACCGTTATAACGGCCGCTAAATAAGCGTATACTGTAATGAACGGACGGGAAGGGGCAGCGCCTCTTCCCGTCAACAATCCTGACGGAAAGGGCCCTCGGTTTGCCTTTTCCGCCTTTCGTGCTGCGCGAAAATCGTGATTTTAAAGGAGGTCGCCCCGTGAAACTGCTGTCTGATATTCTGCATCTGATCCCGGAATACGCATCCGTGCGCCGCGCGCTGGATGAGGGTCGGGTGTCGGCGATCTCCGGCCTGGGCCAGATCCACCGTCTGCACTTTGCCGCTGGTCTGTGCGAGGAGCTGGGACGGCCTCTGCTCATCGTCTGTCAGGATGAACTGTCCGCCACCCGCACCGTGCGGGAGCTGACGGCCTTTCTGGGCAAGGCCCCTGCCAGCCTGCCCACCCGCGAACTGACCCTGTATGATGCCAACGTGGTATCCCGCGGCTGGGAGCAGCAGCGCCTGCACACCCTCTACCGCCTGGGCAGGGGAGAGATCCCTGTGCTGGTGGCCTCCCTGGAGGCCCTGAGCCTGCGCACCATGCCCCGCGAGGCCCTGTATTCCGCCGCCGTCAGCCTGAAGATCGGCGGCGTGTACGACCTGGCTCAGCTGTGCGACCGCCTCACCGGCGCGGGCTATACCCGCTGCGCCATGGTGGAAGGCGTGGGCCAGTACTCCCTGCGCGGCGGCATTCTGGACGTGTTTTCCCCGGCCTATCCCCACCCGGTGCGCGCCGAGTTCTTCGGCGACGAGGTGGACACCATGGGCTTTTTCGATGTCTCCAGCCAGCGCCGCCAGGAGAACTGCGACGAGGCAGTCATCCTGCCCGTGGCTGAGAGCCAGTCGCAGCTGCACCCAGAGGGAACCGCCGGTCTGATCGCCGATCTGCGGGCCCTGTCTGCCCGGCAGCGCCGCCGCCGCAACCCCAACGAGGCGCTGATCAAAACGTTGGAGCGGGACGCGGAAAAGCTGGAAAACGGCCTGCCGTTCCCGGCCTGTGACCGCTATATGTCCCTGATTTACCCTGAACTATCCACGGCGCTGGACTACTTAAGCGCCGAGACCGCCGTGCTTCTGTTCGACCACGGCGCCCTGCAGCGCGCCGCCAAGGCCCATGAGGAGGCCCTGGGACTCATGCTGGACAGTCTATTGGAGAACGGAAGCGTGGCGGGTGAGCTGTGCGACTACTCCGTTTCCTGGGAGGATTTCTGCCAGCGCGTTGCCGCGCATCCCTGCAGCATGTTTGACAGCTTCCTGTCCTCCGCCTTCCCGGAGTCGCTGCAGCCGAGTACGCTTCTGTCCATCACCGCCAAGCAACTGCCCAGCTACGGCGGCAGCCTGGACACGGCGGTGCAGGACCTTTCCTATTATCAGAAAAACGAATTCCGCACCCTGGTGCTCTGCGGCAACCGCCGCCGGGGCGAGATCCTGCAGGAGCTGCTGCACGACAAGGGTGCCTCTGCCATGCTGGCCTTCCCAGCGGAAAAACTGCCCGCCGAGGGACAGATCCTGCTCACGGAAGGGTCCGTCACCGCGGGCATGGAGTATCCCGCCCTGCGCCTTGCGGTGCTCACCGAGGGCCAGCTCAACGCACCCACCGAACGTCGCACCGTGCGCCGCCAGAAGAAGGAGGGCGCTTCCAACCGCCAGAAGCTGCAGTCCTTTACGGACCTGTCCCCGGGCGACCTGGTGGTGCATGAATATCACGGCATCGGCCGCTACATCGGCATCGAACAGATGAAGATGGACGGCGTCGTGAAGGACTATATGAAAATCTCCTATTCCGGCACCGATACCCTCTACGTGCCCGCCACTCAGCTGGACCTCATCAGCAAGTACATCGGCGGCGGCGAGGATGCTCCGGTGCGATTGAATAAACTGGGCGGCGACACCTGGGCCAAGACCAAGGCCAAGGCCAAGTCCGCCGCCAAGGATCTGGCGGCAGGCCTCATTCAGCTCTATGCCGAGCGCGCCAGACGGCCCGGCTACGCCTTCTGCGCCGATACGCCCTGGCAGCAGGAGTTCGAGGACGCCTTCGAGTACGCCGAAACGGACGATCAGCTGCGGGCCATCGCCGACATCAAGGAGGACATGGAGCGTCCCGTGCCCATGGATCGCCTGCTCTGCGGCGACGTGGGCTTCGGCAAGACGGAGGTCGCCCTGCGCGCTGCCATGAAGTGCATCATGGATGGCAAGCAAGTGGCCATTCTGGTTCCCACCACCGTTCTGGCGCAGCAGCATTATTCCACCTGCGTACGCCGCTTTGGCGGCTATCCCGTGAAAATCGGCGTACTCTCCCGCTTCCGTTCGGCCCAGCAGCAGAAGGCCACTCTGCGGGAGTTGGAACTGGGCTCCTGCGATATCATCGTGGGCACCCACAAGCTGCTGCAGAAGAACATCAAGTTCAAAGACCTGGGACTTCTCATTGTGGACGAAGAACAGCGCTTCGGCGTGAGCCACAAGGAAAGATTAAAGGAACTTTCCCAGGGCGTGGACGTCTTAACATTGTCAGCAACTCCCATTCCCCGCACCCTGAACATGGCCCTGTCGGGCATCCGCGACATGTCCACCATCGAGCAGGCTCCCGGCGGGCGCTACCCGGTGCAGACCTTTGTGCTGGAGCACGAGGAAGCCATCCTCACCGACGCCATCCGCCGGGAGATTGAGCGCGGCGGCCAGGTCTACTGGCTGCACAACCGGGTGGAGTCTATCGAGCGCTGCGCCGCCCGTATCCGCGAGCGTACCGGCGTGGAGGAAATCGCCGTGGCCCACGGCAAGATGAACGAGGAACAGCTGGGCGATATCATGCAGCGCATGGCGGACGGAGATCTGCGCATCTTAGTGTGTACCACCATCATCGAAACGGGCATCGACATCCCCAACGTCAACACCCTCATCATCGAAGATGCCGACCGTCTGGGTCTGGCCCAGCTGCACCAGCTGCGCGGCCGTGTAGGCCGTTCCTCCCGCCACGCCTTTGCCTACCTGACCTTCCGTCAGGGCAAGGTGCTCTCTGAGATCGCGGAAAAGCGCCTGAACGCCATCCGGGAATTTGCCGAGTTCGGCTCCGGTTTCAAGATCGCCATGCGCGACCTGGAGATCCGCGGCGCGGGCAACCTCTTAGGTGCCGAGCAGTCCGGCCACATGATGAGCGTGGGCTACGATCTGTACCTGAAACTGCTGGAAGAAGCCGTTCTGGAGGAGCGGGGCGAGAAGCGTCCCGAGGAGCCGGACTGCGTGGCGGATCTCAACGTCACTGCCGCCATCCCCAAGGACTATATCGACTCCGGCGAACAGCGCATGGATCTGTACCGCCGCATGGCCGCCGTGCGCACCGAGGAGGACTCCGAGGATCTTCTCGATGAGATCGTCGACCGCTACGGTGAGCCGCCCCGCGGCGTGATGAACCTTATCGCCATCGCCCTTTTGCGTGCCGAGGCGTCGAGGGTGCACATCAAGGAAATCAGCCAGAAGAGCAGCACCATTCTCTTCACCCTGTCGAAGCTGGATCTGCAGGCGGTCTCCGCCATCTGCGCCGAGGAAAGCCTCAAGGGCCGGGTGCTGTTTTCCGCCGGAAGCCAGCCGTCGCTGACTCTTCGCATGACCAAGGGCGAGGATCCCTTGCGGCTTTGCAAAGTTTTTGTAAACAAGTTGTATAATCTTAGCGTCAACGCCCAAAACGATACCAAAATGTAATGTGTATGTAACGATTTGTCGTTGCTTTCTGGCGAAAAATCGCTATAATGGGCATAGAATCAAAGGGGAAACAGGCGGCCTTACCGCCTTGCAAATATGAAGGAGTGTTTCCATGAGCAATCAGGCATCCCGCGGCCGTCGCCGCAAGCGTAAGAACAAACTGTTGCCTGCCATCATCGCCGTGGCGGTCGTCGTGGCGCTGGCAGTGGGCCTATATATCTATGTTGCCCCCGCCATGAACCAGAACACCATCTATCCCAACGTCATCGTTGCCGGTGTGAATGTGGGCGGCATGAGCAAAATGCAGGCGGAAGAAGCCGTGCGCGAGGCTGTGGAAAGCAGCTACGCCACCAATGCGCTTTCCGTTCAGCTGCCGGACCGTCTGGTGGAGTTCCCGCCCGAGGTCACCAAGGTCACCCTGAACATCTCCTCCGCCATTGATGAAGCCTGGCGCTACGGCCGCTCCGGCAGCTTGCTCAGCCAGGCCTCCGCCCTGCGCAAGGCCGAGGAGGAAGAGCACAAGATCGACATCACCGCCGATATGCAGCTCGATGCTGCCGCTGTGCGTGCCCAGATCGAAAAGCTGGCCGCTGAGCTCAAGACCGAGCCTGTGCAGACCAAGCTGGATCTGCGGGTGGAAGAGAACCTGCTGGCGATTACCGTGGGCACCTCCGGCAGAAGCCTGGATGTCACCGCCCTGTACGAGAAGGTCTACCAGGCCTACCTGGACGGCAATCTGGAGCCCATCGAGTTTGATTACAACATGACCGCTCCGGATTATGTGGATTTGCAGGCCATTTATGACAAGATCGGCAAGAGCGCTGCCGATGCCTATCTGGATCCTGAGACCGGCGAGATCGTGCCCGAACTCAATGGCTACGGCTTTGATCTGGCTGCTGCCCAGCAGCGCCTGGTACTGGCCAAGGAGGGCGAGCAGTTCGATGTGGAGCTGAAGACCATCGTACCCGAGGTTACTGAGGCACACCTGCGTGAGATCTACTTCCGCGACGTGCTGGCCTCCTACGACAGCCCCTACGTCTGGAACCCCAACCGCACCGATAACCTGCGTCTGGCCAGCGCCGAGATCGACGGCGTGGTCATCATGCCCGGCGAAGTGTTCTCCTTCAATAAGATCGTCGGCGAGCGTACTCCCGAAAAGGGTTATAAGGAAGCCACCGTCTACGTCAACGGCGCCTCTGTGGGCGAGACCGGCGGCGGTGTCTGCCAGGTGGCCAGCGCCATCTACTACACCACCCTGCTTGCCAACCTGGAGATCGTGGAGCGCACCGAGCACATGTACTTCGTTACCTATGTGCCCGCCGGCTGCGATGCCACCATCTACTGGGGTCAGCTGGACTATCAGTTCCGCAACAGCACGGAATATCCCATCCGCGTGGATGTAAAGCTGGAAGACAACTGCGTCAAGGTCAAGCTGGTGGGCACCAAGACCGATGACACCTACGTCAAGGTCACTGCAGAGAAGCTCTCCACCACCGACTGGAAGGTCGTCGACGAGGATGGCAATGAGCTGGTCAAGGCTCCGGATTACGGTGAGGATGTCTACCAGAACAAGGAAGACGGCCTGTACTACCGATCTGTGGAAAAGGTGGAGGACGCCTACACAGGTTACTACTATATCACCTACCGCAACGTCTACAATGCCGACGGCAGCCTGGTTTCTACCGAGAAGGAAGACACCAGCTACTACTACAAGCGCGATCAGAAGCACAAGGTGGAGCTGATGGATCCCCAGCCCGATCAGGAGCCGGAGGTCGATCCCGACTGGGACCTGCCCTGGGCAGACCCCAACGCTGACCCCAACAATCCCACCGGCGATCCCAACAATCCCACCGGCGATCCGAACCAGGACGAGACCCAGGATCCGAACTATGGCGGCGTGAGCATCGGCGGCAGCACCTGGCCCATGGGCTAAGCTGCCCCGTGATAGAGAGAAGATAAGAGGAGGAACCCAATATGAATTTCCTGCGTACATTCTGGCCGACTCCCTTCAAAGTCGAGAAGGGCAATGTCGTCTCCCTGGTTGTGCAGCTGATTATCTTTGTGGTCATCTGCGCCGTCGTGGGCTGGCTGATCGGTCTGCTGGCTGCCATTCCCCTCATCGGCCTGATCTTCGGCCTGGTGGGTGCCCTGTTGGAGATCTACTCCGTGGCAGGCATCGTGATCTGCATCCTGCGTTTTGTGGGCATTCTGTAAGAGCATAGCGAAAGAGCCGTTGGTTTGAACCAACGGCTCTTTTTTGCGTTTTTGGGCAAAAAAATCACCGCGGCAGCATGGCTGCAGCGATGCAGAAGAAGGAAAAGATGTTCGATATTTTGGATACATTGGCTCGGGTTCTGCCCGGGCCGTTTTTTGTCTTAGTAATTCAGGTATAATCGCATCCGTGCCTCGGCCCGCTTCAGGCAGCGCCACACACTGGCACGATTCACGCCGCGCTCCCGGGCGATCTGACAGATGGGCTTGTTCTCGAAGTAGTGGGCCAGCAGGGTGGCGCGTTGGGTTTCGGTCAGAGCGTTCTGCAGAACGTGCATGGTCCGCCGCAATTGCAGTTCCCGATCAAACTCACAGGCAATAGTGTTTGTCACGATAATAGCTCCTTTCATAATAATGTTCCGTTAGGTCGGCCAAATCCTTACATTCCCGGTACATTTGCGTACATCTTAAGTAGTCGTACCGAAGTTTACATAACACGTCTGGGTCCGTCTGCTGCCGAATTTTGATGCGCAGCTCCCGCAGACGCACCTTTAAAAGCTCCGCCGCCTGCCGGTAGCCGGGGCTCAGGTCCTTCAGGCTCATCGTTTCACCTCCCGGCGTAAGGCCCGGAGGCAGTCGGTGCAGAGCATATGCCTTCCGAGATGTACCCCATCCGCCGGGGAGTAGACCTCCCGCGCGCAGCGGCTGCAGAAGCAGTAAATAGGCGCCTGCTGAGGATCGGCCGGCCGATTGTATGATTTGTGCATTGAAAAACTCCCTCGAACAGAATTACCAATATCTGGTAATTTAAGTGTACTACACGAAACGTGTGATGTCAACTATAAATTTCCAGCAATTTCCATTCTTCGCGCGCGATGTGTGATATTCTGTACTCGAAAGGAGCGGGTCAGAATGTTGGGAGTCCGAATTGCGGCCCTGCGTCGGCAGCGGGGCCTCAGCCAGCAGGCCCTGGCGCGGGCGATTTGCGTCAGCCCCAGCGCGGTTGGCATGTATGAACAAGGCCGGCGTGAGCCGTCTTTAGACCGTCTCGTGGCCCTTGCGAGTCTCTTTGAAGTCTCCACCGACTATCTGCTCACGGGCATCCCCCACACCCAGGCCGACACCCAGGCGGCGGCGACGTTTCTGCACACCCTGCGCACGCAGGTGCGCTCCAGCCGGGGCGGCAGCCTGCCGGATCGGGACCTGCAGCTGCTGCTGGCGGCGCTGGTGGGTGCTTGACCTTTTGGGCCGGAGTTGCTATGATGGTCAAAAGGGGGTAAGAGCATGGACGAGCAGTATATGCGCCTGGCGCTGGAATTGGCCGAGCAGGCCGCCCTGGAGGGCGAGGTGCCCGTGGGCTGCGTCATCGTATCCGATGGCGAGATCGTGGGCCGCGGCCGCAACCGCCGGGAAGTGGGCAAGAGTGCCCTGGCCCACGCGGAGATTGAGGCCATTGCCGATGCCTGCCGTACTCTGGGCGGCTGGCGGCTGTGGAAGGCCACCCTCTATGTCACCCTGGAGCCCTGCCCCATGTGCGCGGGCGCCATCATCAACGCCCGGATCCCTCGGGTGGTCTACGGTGCCAAGGACGCCAAGGCAGGATCCTGCGCCTCGATTGTGGATCTGTTCAGCCTGCCTTATAACCACAAGCCGGAGGTCCTGAGCGGCGTGCTGGAGGAAGAATGTGCCGCCGTGCTAAAGAATTTCTTCCGCGACCTGCGGGAAAAACGGAAAAAAGAATAACAGAACCCCACGAAGCCAAGCTTCGTGGGGTTTTTTGCGCCATTTCTGCTACGATGGCCGGGGAGGGATGATGATGCTTCTTCGCAGCAACAATCGGGTGCGGACAGGCTTTGTGATGACGGTGCTCGTCAGCGCGGTGCTGGTGCGCTTTTTCCTGTCCTGGGGTGCGGCGGGGGAGCAGCCTGCAACGGAGGAACCTGGGCGGATGGAAACGATCTCCCTCCGTCCGGAGCTGACGCCGCAGCCGGTCAAAACGCTCCCGCCGCCGGCGGCGCCGGTGGTGGAGGAGCCCGTTGTGCTTCCCACCTTCCAGGCATCCGATGCCGCCGGCATTCACATTGGCGGAATGAGTACATACCGTCCCGATGTGGAGAAGGCCCTGTCCGGGCTCTGGCGGCAGGAGGCGGATGCCGCGCCCTCGGTGCTCATCGTGCACACCCACGGCACCGAGAGCTATACCGCCGAGGCGGGCTGGGAATACGACGGCGCGGATGAGCTGCGCACCACCGATGCAGCGTATTCCGTGGTGCGGGTCGGCCGGGAATTGAAGCAACGCCTGGAAGAGCGGGGCGTTACGGTGCTCCACGATGAGACCATGCACGACAAACTGAGCTTCGCCGGGGCTTACACCGCCAGCCGCGCTGCGGTGGAGGGTTATTTAAAGGAGAATCCCGGCATCGATTTGGTGATCGATCTGCACCGGGACGCGGCCCTGAATCCCGATGGCTCGGCCTTTGCCCCCACCGTGACGGTGGGGGAGGCGGACTACGCCAGGGTGATGCTGGTGGTGGGCACGGACGAGGGCGGCCTTCATCATCCGAACTGGCAGAAGAATTTCAGCTGCGCCGCTCAGCTGCAAGCCCTTCTGAACCGTAGTCTGCCCGGCCTGTGCCGGGACATGGACCTGCGCACGGAGCGCTTCAACCAGGATCTGGCCCCAGGCATGCTGCTCATCGAAATGGGAGCGGCGGGCAATACCCTGCGGGAAGTGCTGCAATCGGCGGAGGTCCTGGCGGACGCCGTGGCAGAGCTTCTGGGAAAATAAAAAAGCCGCCGATCGGCGGCTTTTTTCTATCTTTTTATAGGGACTTGATAAACGCAGCCAGACGCTCGGCGGTGCCGTCAATGCCCAGCAGGGATGTGTTGATGGTCAGATCGAAGTTGGTGACCTGGCCCCATTTCTTCTGGGTGAAGAATTCGTAATAGTCATTGCGGGTCTTGTCGGTCTTTTTCAGGGTCTTTTCCGCCAGCTCCTTGGGGATGCCGTATTCTTCCACAATGCGCTTCAGGCGCCACTCGGTGGGCGCGTGCAGGAAGATGCGCAGCACATCCGGGCGCTTCTGCAGGGCCATATCCGCGCAGCGGCCCACGAAGATGCAGTCGCCCTGGTTGGCCAGATCGCGAATGGCCTGGAACTGGGCCAGGGCCAGCTTCTGGTTCAGGGGGATCTGCTGTTCGTCCATACCGCCGGAGGCAACGAATGCGCTGTAAAGAAGGCTGCCCACCGGCTTCTCGTCGAAGCGTTTGGCGATCTGAGGATGGATGCTGCTGTTTTCCGCAGCGATGTCGAGAATCTCGCGGTCATAGAAACGGTAGTCAAGCAGTTCGGCTAATTTCAGGCCGATGTCGCGGCCGCCGGAACCGTACTGTCTGGCAAAGGTGATGATCATACGCGCACTCCTTTCATAAACGGCGTGTTCGCCTCTTGTTAGCGTACTGCAATTATAGCATATGCACGCCACTTGTACAATGAAACTTTGCGCGAGCAATAAAAATTTGTTAAAAATAGACAGAAACGGAGGGCACTTTTGCACAGATCTCACAAAAGAAATCTTTACTTTTCTTCGGTTTTCTTTTATACTAAGATGTAATGCTATGACTTTGAGGTGACTCCCTTGACCGATTTGACCCATCTTCGGAATTTTTCGATCATTGCCCATATTGACCACGGCAAGTCCACCCTGGCCGACCGCCTGCTGGAAGAGTGCAACACCATCGACCTGCGGGAAATGGAGGACCAGATTCTCGACAACATGGAGCTCGAGCGCGAGCGCGGCATCACCATCAAGGCCCGCGCGGTGCGCCTTAATTACCACGCCGACAATGGGCAGGACTATGTTTTGAACCTCATTGACACCCCGGGTCACGTGGACTTCAACTATGAGGTCTCCCGCAGCCTGACCGCCTGCGAGGGCGCCGTGCTGGTGGTGGATGCCTCCCAGGGCATCGAGGCCCAGACGCTGGCCAACACTTACCTGGCCATCGATGCGGGCCTGGAAGTGCTGCCCGTTGTCAACAAGATCGACCTGCCTGCGGCCCGTCCCCAGGAAGTCAAGCAGGAGATCGAGGATATCATCGGCCTGCCCGCCATGGACGCCCCGGAGATCTCTGCCAAGAGCGGCATCAACATTCACTCCGTGCTCGAAGCCGTGGTGCGCGATGTACCGCCTCCCACGGGTGACCGCACCGCGCCCCTGCGCGCGCTGATTTTCGACAGCCAGTACGATTCCTACCGCGGCGTCATCGTCTATATGCGCGTCATGGACGGCGTCGTCAAGGCCGGAATGGACGTTCGCATGATGGCCACGGGCGCGGAATATAAGGTGGTGGAAGTGGGCCATCTGGCTCCCAAGGGTATGATCCCCTGCGCCGAGTTGGGTGCGGGAGAGGTCGGCTACCTGACCGCCTCCATCAAGACGGTCTCCGACACCCGCGTGGGCGATACCGTCACCGGTGTGGAGAACCCCTGTGACGAGCCTCTGCCCGGCTACAAGGCTGTGCAGCCCATGGTCTACTCCGGCGTGTATCCCGCCGACGGATCGAAGTACGGTGACCTGCGCGACGCGCTGGAAAAGCTCAAGCTGAACGACGCCTCCATGAGCTACACCCAGGAGAACTCCATCGCCCTGGGCTTCGGCTTCCGCTGCGGCTTCTTAGGGTTACTGCACATGGAAGTCATCATGGAGCGCTTGGAGCGCGAATATAATCTGGACCTCATCACCACGGCGCCCAACGTCGTGTACGAGATCACCAAGACCGACGGCACCGAGCTGGAGGTCTACACGCCCCTGAACTACCCGGATCCTGCCGAGATCGCCGAAGCGCGGGAGCCTTTCGTCAAGGCCAGTATCATCTCGCCCCAGGAATACGTGGGCAACATCATGGAGCTGTGTCAGCAGCGCCGCGGCGAGTTCAAGGATATGACCTATCTTGACACCACCCGCGTGGAGCTGCACTATGAGATGCCCCTGAACGAGATCATCTACGATTTCTTCGACGCCCTCAAGAGCCGCACCCGCGGCTACGCCAGCCTGGACTATGAGCTTCTTGGCTACCGTCCCAGCAAGCTGGTCAAGCTGGATATTCTCTTAAACGGCGAGCAGGTGGACGCCTTGAGCTTCATCCTCTTTGCCGATTCCGCTTACGCCCGGGCCAGAAAGACCTGCGTCAAGCTCAAGGACAATATCCCCCGTCAGATGTTTGAGATCCCCGTCCAGGCGGCCATCGGCGGTAAGATCATCGCCCGCGAGACCATCAAGGCCCTGCGCAAGGACGTCTTGGCCAAGTGCTACGGCGGCGACATCACCCGCAAGAAGAAGCTTTTGGAAAAGCAGAAGGAAGGCAAGAAGCGCATGAGAAGCTTCGGCACTGTTTCCGTGCCCAGCGATGCCTTCATGGCCGTTCTGAAACTGGACGACGAATAAAAAAGAGAGGAAGAATCCCATGGCAGCCCCCACCAAAAAGCTGGGCATCTATGTACACGTGCCCTTCTGCCGCAGCAAATGTGAATACTGTGACTTCTATTCCCTGGGCGGCAGCCGTGACCGCAGCAAGATGGACGCCTACATGGAGGCCGTCATGCTGCACATCCGCGAGGCGGCCCGCCAGGCCCCCGGCTACAGCGTGGATACCGTCTACTTCGGCGGCGGCACGCCGAGCTTCTTCGGCGCCGACGGTCTGAAGAACATCCTGCGGGAGATATTCCGCCGCTTCACCGTCACCCGGGACGCAGAAATCAGCTTTGAGGCCAATCCCGACAGCGTGGATGTCAAAAGCCTGCGCACCCTGCGCCGGGCGGGCTTCAACCGCATTTCCCTGGGCGTGCAGTCCGACCTGGACGATCAGCTCAAGGCCCTGGGCCGCCCTCACAACTTCGAGCAGGCCCGCCGGGCGGTCATCGACGCCCGCACCGCCGGCTTTGAAAATGTTTCCATCGACATGATGTTCGGCCTGCCCAACCAGAGCCGCCAGATGTGGATGGACACCCTGGTGCACGTGATGACCTTAAAACCCAACCACATCTCCTGCTACGGTCTGAAGGTGGAGCCGGGCACGCCCCTGTATGAGTATCAGGACTGCGCCAACCTGCCGGACGACGATATGCAGGCGGATATGTATCTCTACGCCGTGGACACCCTGGAATCCTACGGCTACAATCAGTATGAGATCTCCAACTTTGCCCAGGAGGGCTACGAGTGCCGCCACAATATGAAGTACTGGACCGGCGGCGAGTATCTGGGCTTCGGCCCCGCTGCGGCCTCCGACTTTGCAGGCAAGCGCTTTACCTGTGCTGCCGACATCGACGGTTACATCGCCGGCATCCGCGGTGCGGGCATCGTGCTCTCGGAGTGCGAGTCTATGCCCATGAAGGAGCGGGCGGGCGAATACCTGATGCTGCGCCTGCGCACCGCGGAGGGCATTGAGGAATCGGAGTACAACAAGACCTTTATGATGCCCTTCTCGCCCCTGGAAAAGCTGCTGCTGCAGTTCCAACGCCAGGGCTTTGCGGTGCAGAATGAGGGCCGTTGGCGCCTGACGCCCAAGGGCCTGCTGCTGTCCAATCAGCTCATCGTCCAGCTGCTGGAGGCCCAGCAGGAATCCGCGCCTCTGAGCGGCCGACGCTGAGCACAACATTTGGTGTTCTCCGGCAAGAACCAACACCATTGTAAAGAAAAAGTTCGGGAAAAAAGCAAAAACAAGTTGACAGTGCCGCCCCTGATGGGATATAATGTTGGGGCGCATTGGGTGAACTTTGCGCATTTACTGGAATTTGCCGCGGTCGCGCCCAGCCGCAGACCGCTGAGCATTTAATACGACAGGAGGTGTCCTAACCCATGAAACGTACCTATCAGCCGAAGAAGCTGCATGCCAAGAAGGAACACGGCTTCCGCAAGAGAATGGCGACCGCCAACGGCCGCAAGGTTCTGGCTCGCCGCCGCGCAAAAGGCAGAGCGAAGCTCAGCTACTAAGCCAGTGGTCTTAGGATACCGCTTTTGAAGATGTTCAGGGGCGAACGGAAGGAACTTCTGTTCGTCCCATCCATTTATCCGGAAGAATCGGGAGGGTTTGCTCATGCGCTTTTCCGGCCCCTTGAAAGAGAATTACATGTTCCGTCGGCTCTATAACCGGGGAACCTCTGCCGCCAACAGCCATCTGGTGCTCTACGTGCGGCGCAACGGGCTTGGGAAAAACCGCGTGGGCATCACTGTTTCCGGCAAGCTGGGCAAAGCCGTGGAACGCAACCTGATCCGCCGCCGCCTGCGGGAGATCTATCGCACCAACGAAGATCGCTTCGAGGCCGGTTGGGATCTGGTGGTGGTGGCGCGCACCCGCGCGATGACCGCCGAGTTTTCCAAACTCCAGCGGGCATATTTGTCCCTGGCGGGTAAACTGAACGTCTTAAAGCAAGAGGAGTCAAACAATGGGTAAATTCCTCTTGAAAGCCATTCGGTTCTATCAGCGGTACATTTCGCCGGGGCTGCCCCCGCGCTGCCGCTATACCCCCACCTGCAGCGAGTACGCCTGCCAGGCCATTGCCCGGTATGGAGCATTAAAAGGTGGTTGGCTTGCCTTCAAACGATTTATGCGGTGTCATCCATTCCACAAAGGCGACTACTATGATCCGGTGCCCTGAGGCAACCGGACAATTGGAGGAAGAAAATGAATCCGTTTAAGTATCTGATCATGATCCCCTTCGGTTGGGTCCTGCGTCAGCTGTACGCCCTTGTGGGCAATTACGGCCTGGCCCTGATCCTCTTCTCCCTGCTGGTCAAAGTGCTTCTGCTGCCCATGAGCATCAAGAGCAAGCGCAGCATGATGAAGATCAACCGTCTGTCCCCCATGATGAATGCTCTGAAGAAGAAGTACGGCGATGATCAGCAGCGCTACAATCAGGCACTGGTGGAGCTGTACAAGCAGGAGAACGTCTCTCCCACCGGCGGCTGCCTGTGGAGCTTCCTGCCCATCCTCATCATGATCCCCCTTTACTACGTCATCCGCTCTCCTCTGACCTACATCATGGGTCTGCAGGAGGACCAGGTCACGGACCTGATCAATGTTCTGGCACAGAACGGTGTCAGCATCGACACCAGCCTGTATTACTACCAGATTACCGCCGCTTCCTATATCCATCAGTTCTACGATGCGATCCGCGCCGTCGTGCCCGATATCATCGATATGAACTTCTCCTTCCTGGGCATTGACTTGAGTGCCACGCCCAAGTTCATGTTCTGGAACGACAGCATCAGCTGGGCTTCCATCGGCGCTTTCCTGATTCCCTTGGTCTCCGGTGCCAGCCAGTTCGGTATGAGCATGCTGTCTCAGAAACTCAACAACTCCGTTGCCACCAACGATAAGGGCGAGAAGGACGCTTCCGCCGCCGCCACGGCCAACCAGTCCATGAAGATGATGCTCTACTTCATGCCGCTGTTCTCCGTGTACATCGGCTTCACCATGTCCGCGTCCATCAGTATTTACTGGATTGCCCAGGCCGTCTTCTCCGCCGGCCAGGAACTGCTGCTGCATCAGATTTTCCGTAAGAGCTACGATGAAGAAGATGCCGCCAAGCGCCTGCGTGTGCTGGAGCAGGAGGCCGAAGAGGCCGAAAAGGCCCGCCTGCGCGCTGAGCGCCGCGCCGCCGGTCTGACCGACGGTACCGAGAATACCAGCAAGAAGAAGCTGCAGAAGCAGCTCAAGCAGGACCAGCAGCGCGAGCTGCAGGAAAAGTTCGGTACCCAGGAAGAAAAGCCTGAGCAGACCGATGAGCTTAAGGGTTTCTCCGGTGATCCGGAGCGTCCCTACAGCCGCGGCCGCGCCTACAAGCCGGAGCGCTACTCCGGCCGCAAGGGTGACAACTAAACAAGCTGAAGAAG
Organism: Oscillospiraceae bacterium; assembly: GCA_015067925.1. Lineage (GTDB taxonomy): Bacteria > Bacillota > Clostridia > Oscillospirales > Oscillospiraceae > SIG488. Next base: position 2,686 of record SVLN01000004.1, on the reverse strand, counting down.
GAGCAAAACATGGAAAAATCCATTATCACCACCGGTAAGACCATCGATCTGGCCGTGGCAGCTGCTCTGGAGCAGCTGCAGATGGACCGCGACAGCGTCTCCGTCGAAGTGCTGGAGAATCCCCGTTCCGGATTTCTGGGTTTCGGCGCCACTCCCGCTAAGATTAAGGTCACCTATGACGATCCCAACGCAGAGCCGGAAGTAAAGCCCGAAGAGCCTGCCGCTCCCAAGGCTGCGCTGTCCTCTGCCTCCCGCAATATGCCCAAGAAGAAGCTGCCCGCAGCCAAGCAGGCTCCTGCGGTTTCCTCCGTTCCCAAGATGCCCACTCCCGCTGCCGCTCCCAAGCAGGAAAAGCCTGCGGCCCCCAAGGCAGAGCGCAGCGAGAGCCGCCAGAGCCGTCCCGAGCGCGCACCCCGCGCCGAGCAGCCCAAGCGTGAGCCGGCTCCCAAGAAAGAAGCTACTCCGCTGCCCGAGTACGTCACTCCCGCCGAAGGCAGCGTGGAAGCACGCGCCGAGGCCTTCATCAAGGGCCTTCTGGAGCAGATGGAATCCGACGCCACCCCCAAGGCCTACCGCATGGACGAGGATACCGTCCTGGTGGATCTGGTGGGCGAGAACCTGGGCATCCTCATCGGCCGCCGCGGCGACACCCTGGATGCCATCCAGCATCTGGCCAACTACGCCGTCAACCGTGAGGGCGGCAAGCGCACCCGCATCAATGTGGATGCTGAGAACTACCGTGCCAAGCGCGAGGAGTCCCTGGAGCGTCTGGCCCGCAAGGTGGCCGGCAAGGTGGCCAAGTACCGCCGCAGCGTCACCCTGGAGCCCATGAACGCTTACGAGCGTCATGTCATCCACGCCGCGCTGCAGGATTACCGTGATGTGAGCACCCATTCCACCGGCACCGAGCCGAACCGCCGCATCGTGGTTTCCTACAATCGCAAGTAAATTCTGCCAGCAATCCGCCGTTTTGCAACGCAAAACGGCGGATTTTTCTGTGTTTAAGTGAAAATGACAAACATTATTCGGAAACGATGGCTTTTTTCGTGGAGAAAACCGAACAAAAAGTTTCCCCTTTTTGCAAAAGATGTGCTATGATAGGTGCGTTGCGGTTTGCAGCAACTAACTATGGAAGGAGCGTCTGCAATGAAGAGAAAGAGCCATCTGGGCCTTGGCAAAAAACTCAGCTTTGAATACTTTGCTTCCGCTTCCAAATACGGACGCAGCGCCTTCCTGTTGGGCTGCATGCAGCCGGACTGGAACCCCGCCACCTACCTTAAGGGCTCGCGTACATACCAGTGGCTGCGCGGTCATAATTATGAAAATGCTCGCCGCTGTATAGAACGGCTGGCCACTCGCCTGGAAGGCCGCGACAAGTGGGGTGTGCTCAGCTATTACCGCCTGGGCAAATTGATCCATTACATCACCGATGCCTTTACCCAGGCCCACAATAACTGGTTCGATGAGGATTTGAGCGTGCACTGTGAGTATGAAAATGCCTTGCAGGAGCACTTTCTCTCCCGCTTGGAACGGCCATTGACGCCTCGCCGGGAGCTGCTGGTCCCATCTGAGAGCATTGGCGAGCTGATCCACCGCACCCATCTGCGTTATGAATCCCACGGCGGCGATCTGATCACCGACAGCCGCTATGTGTTTGCCGTGGCAACAGAAGTTCTGAGCCGCCTGTTTGCAGGCGCCGAGGCGAAGACTGCCTGATCGTTTGGAGGAAGACCATGAGTTGGGAACTTTCCGTGCTCAACTGGATACAGGATTCCCTGCACAGCGCATGGGGCAACGTCCTTTGGCCCGCGATCTCCGCCCTGGGCAATGCCGGAGCAGTCTGGATCGCTCTGGCCCTGGTGCTGCTGTGCGTAAAACGCACCCGGAAGCTCGGTGTCTGCGTCGCCCTGGCTTTGCTCCTGGATCTTTTGTGCTGCAATCTGATTCTCAAGCCCCTGATTGGCCGCCTGCGGCCCTTTGAAGTGGATCCTGCTCTGATTCCCTTGATCAAGCTGCCCGCCGATGCCTCCTTCCCCTCGGGTCATACGGCTGCGTCTTTTGCGGCAGCCTCCGCGCTCTATTTTGGGAAGAGCCGCCTTTTTATCCCGGCTTTGGTGCTGGCCTGCGCCATCGCCTTCTCCCGGCTGTATCTTCTGGTGCACTTCCCCACGGATGTGCTGGCCGGAGCCGTGCTGGGCATCGCCTGCGGCTTTGGTGGGGTGAAGCTGACGGAGAAACTGAATCAAAAAAAGCCGCTGTTGTAAAACAGCGGTTTTTCTGCTAAAATGATACCCGGAGGCGAGGAACATGCTGGAAAACCTTTTGTGGAAGCTCAAACGCAAGGGCTTTTATATCGACCTGGACGAGGACTATGCTTTCCCCGGCAAGAAAGGCGCAGTCCGCCCAAATGTCTATGTGATGCAGGCGGCCATTGAAAACTACTGCCTTCAGAACAACCATACCATCAAGTACCTCCGCAAGCAGGAGCCCATCCGTTTCCGGTTGGATGGCAAGGAAATCTATACCGCCAAGCTGCAGTTTTTCTGGCGCGGCAGAGCGAGCTATGTGATCCACTGTCAGCAGTGGAAAGAAGAATAACGAAAACGGTCGTGGACTCCACGACCGTTTCTTTTTATTTTCCTCGATTCAAAAGCCTTCCAATGGCCGGGCGCACCACTTTCATGGC
>SVLN01000049.1 GCA_015067925.1 Oscillospiraceae bacterium | reverse complement strand
ACGACGAGCTGGCCATGGGCATCCTGGAAGCTCTGAACGGCTCCGCCATCGATGAGGCCACCAAGGCTACCATCCTGGCCAACGAGATCGCCATCTCCGCTGCCGGCGGCCTGAAGGAACTGTATGAGGTTCTGAAGGGCGAGCTGTATGCCGACCTGTATGCTCAGCTGGGCGGCTTCATGTCCGTTACTTACAACCCGTCCATGATCCAGACCTGCGTGCAGGACCTGCTGGACGCTCTGGAAGGCAAGACTGTTGCTCAGGATCACGTCATCGCTTGTGAGATCGTTGACGGCTCCAATGTTGCCAACTACAAGCCCTTCTCCTAATCGTTTCTAGTATGTAACCCAATTGCGGATGCGGCTTCGGCCGCATCCGCAAACCTTATTTTACGATATGACGGGAGGTTCCATATTCATGTCTATCCTCCATATGCAGAACATCTGCAAAGCTTTCTCCGGCGTGAGCGTCCTGCAGGACGTGTCCCTGGAGCTCAAGACCGGCGAAGTGCACGCCCTGCTGGGCGAGAACGGCGCCGGCAAATCCACCCTCATGAACATTCTGACCGGTGTCCATCTGCAGGATAGCGGCACCATCGTCTTTGACGGCCAGACGCTCGAGCACCAGAGCGTCAAAAAGACCGAGGCCCTGGGCATTGCCTTTGTGCACCAGGAGCTCAACCTGTTCAACGACCTGAAGGTCTATGAGAACATCTTCCTGAACCACGAATACTGCAACCGCTTCGGCACCTTGAAAAAGAAAGCCATGATCGAGAAGGCCCGGGAGCTGTTTGAAAGCCTGGGCGTTTCCATTGATCCCAACGCCGTGGTTCGTGATCTGCCCACCAGCCAGAAGCAGCTGCTGGAGATCGCCAAGGCGCTGTTCTTCAACGCCAAGCTGCTCATCCTCGACGAGCCCACCACGGCCCTGAACAACGATGAGATCGAGCACCTGTTTGCCATCCTGCGCCGCCTGAAGCAGGAAGGTAAAACCTTCGTCTTTATTTCGCATAAAATGCCGGAGATCTTTGCCATCTCCGACCGTTACACCGTTCTGCGCAACGGTGAATATATTGCCACCGGCGCCATTGCCGACACGAATCCCGAAGAGATCACTTCCATGATGGTAGGCAAGAGCTATTCCACCGGCGAAGTTTACACGCCCCGCCCGACCGGCGAGGAAGTACTCTGCCTGGAGGGCTTCACCGGAGCCGGTTTCCATGACGTGAACCTGTCCGTCCGCCGCGGTGAGATCATCGGCCTGACCGGTCTGCAGGGTGCGGGCAGCAGCGAACTCTTAAGCTGCATGTTTGGCGTCACCGAGCCCACCGCCGGCACGCTGAAGATCTTCGGCCAGAGCCGCAAGAGCGGCATCCACGCCGCCATGAAGGCCGGCGTTGCGATGCTCCCGGCCAACCGCAAGGAAAACTCCGTCATCCCGGATATGAACATCCTGGAGAATGCCTACATTTCCGAGCACACTCTCTCCGGAAAGGTTCAACATATCAGCTACAAGAAAGAGCTGCAGAAGTACGAGGACCTCAAGGCCCAGCTGAACATCAAGGCGGTCAATCACGAGGATTTGATCACCTCCCTTTCCGGCGGCAACCAACAGAAGGTCTTCCTGGCCCGGTGGCTGAACACCAACGCTCAGATCCTTCTGTTCGACAACCCCACCCAGGGCATCGACGTGGGCGCCAAGGCAGAAATCTATCGCCTGATCCTTCAGCTGGCAGAGGGAGGCAAGACCATCCTCATTAACACCCTGGAGATCCCCGAGCTCAAGCGCGTGGCCGACCGCTGCGCCGTGTTCTTCGACGGTACTGTGGTGAAGATTCTTTCCCATGATGAGATTGACGAACAGACTGTTATGCTCTATTCCACCAATGCAGTGAGTACAAAGGAGGAAACCGAACATGTCCACTAAGGCAGCCTCTTCCAACCGCCTGCGCAGCGCCATTTCCGCTGCCTGGTCCGGTTACAGCTTTATCTTTATTTTCGCCGTGATTTTTGTGGTCTTCCTGATTTGCAACGGCGGCGCCACCTGGAATGGCGTGATGAACATCTTGCGCCACTCCTCCATCGTGGGCATCCTGGGCCTGGGTATGGGTATGGTCATCATCACCGGCGGTATCGACCTGTCCGTCGGCTCCACCCTGACCCTGGTGGGCGGTTTCTCCGTCATCGTGTTTAATGTCACCGGCAGCATCATCCTGACGCTGCTGTTCTGCCTGGTCTTTGGTGCTTTCTGCGGTGCCATCAACGGCGTGCTCATCGGCAAGGCCAAAATGCCGGCCTTCATTGTCACGCTGGCCACCATGCTGATTTTCCGCTCCCTGGCCCAGTATTTCTGCAAGGTCATTCCTGCGGAGCTCACCGGCGGCACAAACTCCGTTTATAAGATGTTCCGCGAGCTGGCCCAGTACAATACCTTCTACAAGATCGGCAATGGTAAGCTGCTCACCGTCCCCGTCACGGGCGTGGTGCTGCTGGTGCTGACCATCGCCTGCGTGTACCTGGCCAACTCCACAAAGTTCGGCAAGAAACTCTACGCCATGGGCAGCAACGAAAAGGCCGCTCGTCTGGCGGGCATCAATACTGAGAACGTCACCGTTCTTGTGTATGTGCTCACCGGCGTGCTGGCGGGCATCGGCGCCTTCCTGTGGGTTGCCATGAACGCCTCCGTGGACCCGGCCACCACCGGCGGCAGCTATGAGATGTACGCCATCGCAGCCGTCGTCCTGGGCGGTATCAGCATGGCCGGCGGCCGCGGCAAGATGCTGGGCATCCTCTTCGGTGCCATGAGCTATACCGTCACCGACAAGATCATCGTGGCTCTGAAGATGGACTCGTTGATCAACGACTCCATCAAGGGTGCGATCCTGATTATCGCCATTCTGCTGCAGACCATGGGCCCCGTGCTCAAGGCCAAGATTGCAGCCATGAGAAAGAAATAAGTGAAAAGCCCGCCGGGAACCCGGCGGGCTTTTTTGAATTACCGATGGTGATTATCACCAAAAACGACCCCTTGCTTTTGTGCAATTGGCTGAAACTGTTGACTTATACATATTTTTCGTTGCGGTGCAAAAAGTGAAATGGTATAATAAAACCGAAATGTGAGGTTCTCGCATCATACATTTTGAACTGGAGGAATTTATTATGTTTGATTCTTTTCTGATCAAAGAAGGTTCTCTGGAAAACTTCGTGGAAAACGGCAAGGTCGCCGGTTTCAAGTTCGCAGTTCATATTGCTGACTACCGCGGCGCATTCCTGAGCCTGCACAATGGCTATTACATCGAGGTGGACGGCACCGTCTATCCCCGCGAAGTGCAGAAGTTTGAGATCAACGGCAAGGCCCCCCGTGACTTCGAGGAAATCAAGAAGGCCACCTGGGAGCACTGGGATTATGACGATTATGGCATCGTCTGGGTTTATGTTGATGGCGGTCTGAGTGCCGGCGTGCATCACATCGGCCTGCAGCAGTCCGTTCTGGCTCAGTACGGCTACGGTGCCCACGACCAGGATTGGATCGACAATCCCCCCGTCCCCGGCATGGGTGCAGGTTCCGGCAAGACCCGCAACATCTGCTACTACGATCTGGAAGTTAAGTAAGGAGGACACGAACAATGGCAATTAAGAGAGGCGTATCTTTTTACAGCTGGCAGCAGGAGCAGTTCTTCGGCAGAATGAACTGGAAGGACATGGTCCGCGAACTGACCCAGGTCCTGAAGGCTGACGGCGTTGAAATCATCAACCAGCAGACCATTCCTCACTATCCGTTCCCCACGGATGAGTTTGTCTATGATTGGCACAATGAGCTGGCTCGCTGGGGCGCAAAGGCCATCACCATGGACATCTATCTCGACACCATGCGCTTTAGAGACCATGTCATGAACTATGCTGAGGCCGCTGAGCTTTTAAAGCTGGACCTGCAGCTGGCCAAGAAGCTGGGCTTCAAGAACGTCCGCTGCCTGTCTGCGGTTCCTCTGGAAGTCATTGCCCTGGCTCTGCCCACCGCTGAAAAGCTGGATGTGCGCATTGGTAAGGAAATCCACTCCCCGAACCCTGCTGACGGCAAGCTGGTCAACGACATCGTCGATTTCGTGGAAAAGACCGGCACCAAGCATGTTGGTCTGGTTCCCGATATGGGTATCTTCATGGATAAGCCGCCCAGAAGCGCCATGCTGTTCAACGTCCGTCGCGGCGCCCACGAAGAGGCAATGAAGATCGCTGACGAGTGCGCTCCCTTCAAGAATGCGCAGGAAATCTACGAAGAGCGCGTCAAGAAGGAAATCGCTGACTGGAATCAGGAAGACATTGAGATGGGCTTCCAGCTGCATATGCTGTCCCACACCGATGCCAAGCTGATGGAAGGCCTGGCTCCCTACATCGTTTCCATCCACGGTAAGTTCTATGAGATGACCGAGATCCCCGGCATGCCCGGCCAGTACGAAGACCTGGCATTCCCGTATGCCGAAGCCTTTGAGTACCTGACCAAGGGCGGCTACGATGGCTACATCAACTCCGAGTATGAGGGCCAGCGTAACCAGCAGGATCGCGGCATGGAATTCCTGGCCAACGAGGTCGAGGAAGTCCGCCGTCATCATGAGATGATGGCTCGCCTGATCGCCCAGTGCGAAAAGTAAGATCTGTCCTATGCAGCGCCCCGGCTACCCGGGGCGCTGTTTTTTTCTTCCTTTACACAAACGCAAAAAACGTGTAAACTAAGGGTGAACAAATGAGTGAGCCGGAGGCCAACATGAAAAAGTGGCTGATTATCTTGAAAAACTATCTCCCCCTGAGCCTGATGGGCGCAGCGGTAGTGGTGGTTGCCTTTTTTATGCTCACGGGTGAGCTGACGATTGGAGAACTTCTGCAGTACGCCCAGGATCGCCCGGTGCTCTGCGGTGCGATTCTCTTGACCCTCTATGCCATCAAGGGCTTCTCCGTGGTCATCATTTACAGCGTTCTGGCCGCGGCAGCGGGCGTGGTGTTCCCCATGCCGGTGGCGATCATTCTGAATCTCATCGGCACAGCCATCTGCCTGACGGTCTCCTACGCCGTGGGCTATTATACTAAGACCGAAAGCCTGGAGCAGCGCCTGGACAAGCACCCGAAGATCAAACATTATTTTGAAAATGCCAAGGATTTCGGTTTCGGCTTTTCCTATACGTTGCATGTGCTGGGCCTGTCCACCGAGGTGCTGGGCGTCCTGTTTGGCCTGATGCGCCTGGAGTATTGGAAGTATATGGTCTCGTCCATGATTGCCATCTCGCCCGGTATGATCTGCTGCACCATCGTCGGTTCGGATTTAAATTTCCGTTCGCCGGTGTTCTGGGCCATCCTGGGCTGCGACCTGGTGATCATCACCACCTGCACCATCTACACCAAACGGCGGCTGGATCGCAAAAAAGAGCAGTAAAAATCGCCCCACGGAGACCCGTGGGGCATTTCTTATCGATCAGAGCCCTGCTGCACATCGTGGGAGACGAAGGTAGTGCGGATGGCATTCAGAACACGCTTTTTATCCCCGGTCCAAAGGGGTGCGATGAGGTTCTTTTTCGCGCCATCGCCCGTGAGCCGGTGGATGACCATCTCTCGGGGTAGACGTGCAATGCAGCGTTCCAGAAGGGCAATGTATTCCTCCATGCTGGGCAGGGGAAAGGGGGTTTCTCGGTAGTGCGTCGCCAGGTCGGTGCCCTCCAGCACGTGCAATAGATGCAGCTTCACGCCGTCTGCGCCGCTGTTTCCCACGTAATCCACGCTCTCAAGCATCATCTCTTCCGTTTCTCCGGGAAGGCCAAAAATGAGGTGTACGATGACCTCCAGACCGGCCTTCTTCAGCTTCTTTACAGCCTCATCAAAGACCGGCAGTTCATAACCACGACGGATGAACCGGGCCGTTTCTTCGTGGATGGTCTGCAGCCCCAACTCCACCCAGACGGGTTTGATGGCGCCCAACTCCTGCAAAAGGGCCATCACATCCTCCGGCAGGCAGTCCGGCCGGGTGGCCACAGACAGGGCCACTACTTCCGGGTCCTGGATGGCCTGGGTGAAGCGTTCGCGCAAAAGAGGGAGCGGCGCATAGGTTGCGGTAAAGTCCTGAAAATAGGCAATGTAGCGGCTTCCTGCAGGAACCTTGGCCGCCACACGGGCCTTGGCCTCGTGAAGCTGCTCAGCCACGCTGGGCGCCTTGGCAGCAAAGAAACCTGCGCCGTCGCAGAAGATACAGCCATCCGTACCGCATGTGCCATCCCGGTTGGGGCAGGTGCCGCCGGTGGAGAGACTGAGCTTATAAACCTTGCAGCCGAACCGGCTACGCAGATGGGTGTTCAGATCGTTGTAATACATGTCCGGTCCCTTCCGACGCATCAGTCATCCATTTCCATCACATAGACCATTTCTCCCAGATGGTAGATCTCAATGATGCACTCTTTTACGCTGCAGCCCTTGTGATAATAACCGTTGAGCTTGATTTGATTGTACCCAAAGGTTTCGTCCATCACGGAGAAGCCGGCATTCTGGAAATCTGCGATAAAATCCTTCAAGAACACTTTTTCTCCGGAGAACTTGCCGATATTGCCTGTGAAATCCAGAATGTAGGCATAGCAGAAGTCCCAATCCACGTTGTGAAATTCCAAATAGCCGTCCAGAGCTCTGTAAGGTGGGGTTGTTTCCACAAAAGCTGGGGCTTGCGGATGTAAGAGCAGATCGTCGCCTCTGACTTCAAAGGCAATGATATTCTGATCGTGCAGACTGAACGGCGTCTGTGCGTTTTGATAAGTGACTCTTTTCATAGGACGCTCCTTTGCTTAACGATTGACAATTCTGCGGTTTTGCGGTATGATAACCGCAATCCAATAGCGGACAGTTCGGAACCATCCTGTCCTAAAACAAAACTAGGGGAAGGGCTGCAGGGCCTTGGGATGGGCGCGTTGCGCCCGTTTTTTATTGCCTGCGGCGAAAGGAAGAAACAATGAAATACAACACAAAGCGCCTTGCCCTGTGCGGCATCCTGGCGGCGGTCTACTGCGCGGTAACAGTTCTCTCGGCACCCATCGCCTACGGACCAGTACAGTTTCGCCTCTCGGAAGCGCTGTGCATGCTGCCCCTCTTCGCGCCGTATACGAGCCTGGGGCTCTTCGTGGGCTGTCTGCTCTCGAACCTCTTCTCCACGGTGACAGCGCTGGATATTGTGGTCGGCTCTGCCGCCACGCTGATTGCCTGCCTGTGGACGAGCCGCTGTAAACGCATATGGCTGGCCTGGATCCCCACGGTGGCAGTCAACGCCGTGCTGGTGGGAGCAATGCTGGCCTTTGTTCTGACGCCGGAGGCCTTCCTTCAGGGGTTTCTCCTGATGGGCAGTCAGATTGCCATGGGCGAAGGAGCTGTTCTTCTGGTGCTGGGTGTGCCCCTGGCCTATCTGATTCGCCGCCGCGGATGGGACGAGGCGCTGCGGAATCTGTAAACAGCATAACAAAAACCCGACGCGATTGCAATCGCGTCGGGTTTTATTTCTTTTTTACTGACCGAGGTAGGCCTTTTTGACGCGTTCGTCGTTGGCCAGATCGGCAGCGTTGCCGGACATGGAGATCACGCCGTTTTCCAGAACGTAGGCGCGGTCGGCAACGGACAGGGCCATCTTGGCGTTCTGCTCCACCAGCAGGATGGTGATACCGGACTCATGCAGCTCGGTGATGATGGAGAAGATCTCACCGACCAGGATGGGAGACAGGCCCATGGAGGGCTCATCCATCAGAACCATCTTGGGGTTGGTCATCAGGGCACGGCCGGTGGCCAGCATCTGCTGCTCGCCGCCGGAGAGGGTACCGGCCAGCTGGCGGGAACGCTCCTTCAGGCGGGGGAAGTGGGAGAAGACCATTTCGATGTTCTCATCAATCTTGGCCTTGTCCTTGAGGATGAAAGCACCCATCAGCAGGTTTTCCAGAACGGTCATCTGGGAGAAGACGTGGCGGCCTTCCGGGACTTGAGCCAGACCCAGGCGGATGATGTTGCTGGAAGGCGTTTTGCGCAGATCATGGCCGTCGAAGGTGATCTCGCCGGAGGCGGCACTTAAAAGGCCGTTGATGGTGTGCAGGGTGGTGGTCTTGCCGGCGCCGTTGGCACCGATCAGGGTGACCAGCTCACCGTCGTTGACCGTCAGGGAGATACCACGGATGGCGTTTATGGCACCGTAGGACACGTGCAGATCTTTGATTTCAAGCATTTGCAGTTCCTCCCTTACTTGCCCAGGTAGGCTTCGATGACTTCGGGGTTGTTGGCGATCTCTTCGGGCAGGCCCGATGCGATGGTCTGGCCGAAGGAGATGACCTGGATGCGCTCGCAGACGTTCATAACCAGGCTCATATCGTGCTCGATGAGCAGGATCGCGATACCGAAGCGGTCGCGGATGATGTTGATGCACTCCAGAAGCTCGGCAGTCTCCGTGGGGTTCATGCCCGCGGCGGGCTCGTCCAGGAGCAGCAGCTTCATGTCGGTGGCCAAAGCTCTGGCGATCTCCAGCTTACGCTGCTGACCGTAGGGCAGGTTGGCCGCGATGTAATGGGCCTTGTCTTCCAGATGGAAGATCTTCAAAAGGTCCATGGCCTTCTCTTCCAGCTCGCGCTCGGTCTTCCAGTAGGCCGGGGTGCGGAAGATGGAAGCAAAGAGGTTGTAGCGGATGTCCTTGGTGAAGGCGGACTTGACATTGTCCAGCACGGTCATCTGCTTGAACAGGCGGATATTCTGGAAGGTACGGGCGATGCCCATTGCCACCACCTGATGCTGCTTCTTGCCGTTGACCAGCTCACCGCGCAGGTAGATGGAGCCTTCCGTGGGGACGTACACGCCGGTGAGCAGGTTGAAGACTGTGGTCTTACCGGCACCGTTGGGGCCGATCAGGCCCACCAGCTCGCCCTCGTAGATCTCAATGTTGAAATTCTGCACCGCACGCAGGCCGCCGAAGGTGATGCCCAGGTTCTCGGTTTTCAGAATCAGTTCACGGTTACTCATTCGGCCTTACCTCCTTTGGAGGTTTTTTTGTTCTTCAGCTTGTCGCGGATGGCGATCACGGTTCCCACGGGGGAGAACTCATAGGTGCCGAAGATGCCCTTGGGGCGGAACATGATGACGATGATCAGAATGACGGAGTAGACCAGCATGGGGTACTCGAACACATTCTGCACGAAACCGGGCAGAGCCTTGACCCAGGCACCGTTCTTGATCTGATAGTTCAGGAAGAACATGCCCACGGCGGAGACGATGGAGCCGGTCAGCGAACCCATACCGCCGACCACGACCATGACGACGATGAAGATGGAGTTCAGGATGGAGTTGCTGGAGAAGGAGAAGGAGCCGGTGGAAAGGCTGGTCATGCAGCAGGCGTACAGGGCGCCCGCGATACCGGCGAAGAAAGCGGAAGCGGAGAAGGTCAGGATCTTGTAGTAAGAGACGTTGATGCCGGAAGATGCCGCGGCGATGTCGTCGTCGCGGATGGCCTTGATGGCACGGCCGTACTTGGAGCGCACGAACATAAACATGCAGATCAGGCACAGAACGGTGACCAGAACCGCGATCCACATATAACGCAGTCTTAAGTTGCTGGAGAAGCCCAGGCCGGTGGCGTACAGGGAAGAGGAGGCCGAGCCCAGAGCGAGGCCGTCCTGACCGGCAAAGGGCAGGTTGTTGATGACGTTGACGATAATCATACCAAAACCCAGGGTGATGATCGCCAGGTAGTCGCCCTTCAGACGCAGGGCGGGGATGCCGACCAGCAGGCCCACAAGACCGGACAGAACACCGGCAGCGATGATGCAGAGCACCAGCACCAGGAAGAAGTTCACGCCGGTGCAGGTCTCATAGAAACCGGCACGCTGGAATGCCAGGGAGATAAGGGCGGCCGTGTAGGCACCGATGCCCATAAAGCCGCAGTGACCCAGGTTCAGCTGGCCCAGGAAGCCGACGACCAGGTTCAAAGAGGCCGCCAGGATGATCAGATAGCAGCACTGCCACACGATGGAGGAGTACTTCAGACGCATGGTGTCGCCGCCGAAGTAGCTCAGCACGATACTGCCGGCGAGGATCGCCAGGATCAGAACGGTATTGACGCCGTAACCGGCTTTTTTTTGATTCAGCGTCATACTTTTTCACCTACATTCTTTCCGAGGATACCTGCGGGCTTGATGAGAAGCACGAGGATCAGGATCAGATAAACGAAAGTACTGGCCATGGAGGAGTTGATGTACGCGCTGGAGAACGAGTAGATCATACCGATGACCAGACCGCCCAGCATGGCGCCGGGGATGGAGCCGATGCCGCCAACGACTGCGGCGACGAAGGCGTACAGACCCAGGGTGGAGCCCATGGTGGTGAAGACCGAGGGATACTGGGCGATGTACATCAGAGCGGCAATGGCGGCAAGACCTGCGCCGATGCCGAAGGTGGTGAGGATGGTGCGGTTGACGTTGATGCCCATCAGAGCAGCGGCCTGCTTGTCTTCAGACACGGCGCGCATGGCGCGGCCCAGGGAGGTGCGCTGCACAAAGAAGTACAGAAGCGTCATAACAACAGCGCTGACCACGATGGTGATGATGGTGG